>CAYWJN010000054.1:0-18390 GCA_964457455.1 uncultured Candidatus Cloacimonadota bacterium | reverse complement strand
TTTTACACCTCCTTCTTGATAACGCTTTAGCCATTTTCGAACAGTTTTACAAGTCTCCTGAAGAATTCATTCCGGACCTTTTCTAGAGGTAATGCATCCTGGAAATTTACCGTGATCTTATCTTTTCTTTTATATCTTTCCGGTTCAACCTGCAGAGCATAAGAATTAACCTGTCTTTTCCAGAACCAGTCCGCACAACATAACTGGATATATTCAGGGTCAATTGCCGGGATTCTTTTGAGCTTATTCAACAGCATTCTTCCCTGTTCGTTATTCCGGATGCATAATGCGATGTATGCTATTCTGTATTCAACCTTGGCAATATTATCCAAACTTGGAAGAGGTTCAACATTTTTCGGATTTTTCTGATCAGCATACAAAAAATGTCCATAACAACTTTGCAGTGTGAAGCAATATGAAAGATTTGAAAAACCTCTGATTATTTCTTTTATGGGTGCATCAATAGTGTTGATATCTAATTGATTTAGAGCTTTTTCTCTTTGCTGAAGAAAATATGGATTATTTACTAAAGGTTTGAATTCTGTGAAGGTTTCCATAAACGGTATTTTTTTATTTAGATTTCTTTATTAATTCCAAAGCATATTCCATAATAGTATCTTTTCCATCCAGGAAATCTCGGTAGGTTTGTTCAACAGCATAATCAGGTAAAATGCCGCGTGTTTTATCCATGTCTTCTACTGCTGCTGCATAAGTGCTTCGTCCGAAAAATAACATTATTCTTGTATTTCTGAGATGGATCTCCGTGTTTCTACCAGCATTGCATTTGTATGTCGCCCCACCTTCTGTTCCAACGAATTTACCGATTTTATGGTATTTCAAGAGAGAACAAAAATGCCCGTTTGTGGAATTGCAGCGCCCGTTGATGAGAGTAAGCAAATTGCCTGTAAAGCTATTTTCAGCCAGGGGAATAGGTTCAGCGAGCCGGGAATATTTACCATAAGGTTCTGCAAAATATGGAACAGGCTCGTGTTCCAAATAAGAAAATAAAGGTGCAGCACAGAAAGGGTCACCTCCGTCGTTTCCGCGTAGATTCAAAATCAGGTTTTCTATTTTCTTTTCTTGGATTTCCTCGAAACAACTTTCCAGAAATGCTTTGAACATGGGAACTCGGTCATAATAAATGAATGTTTGAATGGTCATGATAGCTGTACTTTTTTCTTCCATAATTTCAAACCCAAGTTGAGGATGATTGAAATTTTCAAAAACAACGGCTCTTACATTCTGGATGTTAGCGGGTTTGAGTTCAGCTGTTATGCTGGTTTTTCGCCCGGGCAGGGCATAAGTAACCGTGAATTTTTCCGGAAACCCAAACCTGCGAGCATAGATCAAAGAGAAGCGTCTTTCGATCTGTGAAAGTATGAAATTTTCATTAAAAGCATCTGCCGAATAATTTTTCTTCATTTCTTCTATGATGTCGTTGATGGAAATACCATTAATATCCAGAACAATGCTTCCTGCAAGAACCAATGATTTGCTATTGTAATCACTCATGACCACAGCATAACCTTCTATTAATTTTATCTGAAGAGGAAATAGTTTGCCGGAACCTGAATTCCAATATTCATCAGGCATCCACAGATTTGTATGTCCACAGCCGACACCTGCAGTTATGGGTGTGAGTAATTTGAAAAATTCATTCAGAGTCATAGGTTGGGTTATCAAATCGTATTGCTGCTCAAAAAGTTTATCAAAGGTTTCCTTGTTGGTGTATTCATACAAATCAGCATGATTTTCTTCGAGCATACGTCTCATCTGCTGGAAGTCTTCCTGTAATTCTTTCACGGTGAATTCGTTTTTTTTATCTCTGGTTCTAATCTTCTCTGCGAACAATGTTACATCTCCATCAACCCATTTGAGCCCGGAGATTTCGCCCTTTTCATTTAGCATAAATGTGATAAAAAATTCAGCTTCTTCTTCCTCAGCTTTAAATTCCAGTTTTTCCAGGTTCAAAGCTTTAATCTCGATCGGGTCATCAGGAGGTTCGACTCCCATTAATTTGCCATTTTCGATATAAACAGTAAGAACAATGTATTTTCCTTTATAATAGAATTCATAATTTCCAGTGAATTCTGCGAAAACAGGATTTTTCAATTTTTCCAGCATTCTTTTTCCATTTACACTTGCGGGATTTAGTTCTATGGATTTTTCATAATTCAGAATTGCATGGTCTCTTTCTCCGGTTATCATGTAGGCTTCACCCAGACTGTCGTATGTATTCCAGGATTCAGGATATGTTTTACAATTAAATCTGAATATTTCTATGGCTTCATCTATTTTATTTTGCTTTATGAGTTGATAACCAAGATTATTCAAGGCAGCTTCGTTATATTGTTCAAGCTCGGGATATTTACTTTTCACATCATCTATAGTTTCCAGATCTGTTTGTGTAAAACATATAGTGCAAGAAAGTATGAAAAGAACTAAAGTGAATAATTTTCTTCTTATATACATAAATTTTCCTTTGATTATTTTTCCTCTTCCGATTTTTCAAATAGATTATCGTCAATCTGCTCATTATGTTTCACTTCATCAAATTTGTATGTATATGAGCCGCCTTTACGACCTTGTTTGATGCGGAATGGGACCATGACCCCGTCCACTTCCTGGTAATCAAGCAATTCCCAGTGATAACCAATCCTTACTAATAATCCGGTTTCAATATCAAAGTACAAAGCGTAATTTCCTTTAGTTAATTCTTCTGATTCCAAAACGTAAGCCTGTTGTCCATTAACAACGTCAATCTCTGTTATTTTCAAATCCTTATAGAATATTCGGATATTCAAAGCATTTTGCGGATTCAAAATAAATGATAATTTTGGTTTACCGATGGATTCATCATTATGAATACCTTTGGAATCCTGACGCCATCCGACTACTCCATCAAAACCGGTGCTTTCTTCACCGGATGGTTCCTGATAAGTAATCATAGCCTTATTTGGAACTTTTGCATAAGCTGTGAATGGAACAGTGTCATAAGGTGGATCTTCCCAGTGAACATCTTTTACCAGATGTCCTGCGAAGGTTCTTGTTGTCAGTTTTTCAATTGCTTCTCTTCCTCCCAGGGCATTGATGTAATTTTCAGAACTTCTTCTAATGAGGGTAGAGAATCCTGTGCAAAGATTTTTAGTGGATTAAGAATGAAAATTAATCCAAATAGAATTATTAATAAAAAATGGGTTGAAAATGATTTTTGATTCATACAGCCTTCTTTCAGAATTATTTAAGAAACCCTATCAGTCTAATCCGTGTAAATCTGCCTGCCGTGTCGTATCCGGCAACTGTTGGAGAAGACAGGTGAGCTATTTAATTCCTTCCATTGTTTGAATGTGCAGTTCATTGCCCTGGATGATTTCCGTGTCAAATGATTCACAATTTGGACAGATAAAGATCGGATCTTCGATCAAAAAAGTTTCATTGCACTTCTTGCATTTTACCTTCACATCTTTTTCTTCCATAATAAGTTCAGCTTTCTCAAAACCCGTGTATTCTTTTTTCATTAGGTCGAAATACATCAGGAACACATCATCCACGATCTGGTGAAATTTACCGATAACAACTTTAACTTTCTGGATTTCAATCAGTTTCTCGTCTTCCTTAATCTTGCTGGCAATATCAAACAAAGATTTTACTATCGAACCTTCGTGCATTTACTTTTCCTTTAAAATCAGAAAAAAAAAGATTTTCTTCCGTTTAGTTCCTTCTCTTAGCTAAAGAGAAGGTCGGGATGAGTTCTACAGCTTGAAAATCTTTTTTCCTACTTATCACTCAAAATCTTTCAAATTCAACTATTCGGAAGATCTTCATTTTTCATTTTTCGTTTTTCAATTCAAACCATTGCGAAGGTCAGGAAAAGCAGGAAGTTCAAAAACCATTCGCAAGGTTTTCAACATATCCTCGGGAGCGGATCGGATTCCAGCATCAGCAGCGGACGCAGTCCACCGATAGATGTACGCAGATAAACACCTTTAACTCCTGATGTGACTTCCCCGATAATAGCTGAATCTTTTCCGTGTTCATGTTTCTTCATTTCAGCTAATAAGTTGGAAGTATCTCCGCTGGCAAATGAAACCAGTTTTCCTTCGTTAGCCATATAAAGCGGGTCGAGACCAAGAAGTCCACATACAGCCTGGGTAGCATCTTTAATGGGAACGGTATCTTCTTCGATGATTATACCCAGGTTTGTATCTTCTATAACTTCATTTAATATTGTAGCAACTCCACCGCGGGTAGCATCACGCAGGAATTTTATTTTCCCATTTTTCAGCATCAGTTGTACAAGTTCATTGAGTGATGCGCAATCACTTTGAGGAGTTGGATCCAATTCCAGGTTTTCGCGTGCATTAATGATAGCTACAGTATGATCTCCCAGAGTTCCATTCACAATTATTTTATCACCGGATTTGATGTTTTTAGACGATAGGTGTATACCAACCGGCAGGAATCCAATTCCTGTAGTAGCGATATAAATTCCGTCTGCTTTGCCTTTTTCCACCACTTTGGTATCTCCGGCTATGATGTGAACTCCGGCTTCTTCAGCAGCATTTTTCATCGATTCAACTATCTTTTTCAGGTCAGATATCTTGAATCCTTCTTCGATAATAAAAGCGGAGAGCAGATATTTGGGAACAGCTCCACTCATACTCACATCGTTCACAGTTCCGGTAACGGATAGTTTGCCGATATCACCACCGGGAAAGAATATAGGTTTGACTACATGAGCGTCAGTGGTTACAACCATACGGTTTTCGATCTCAACTGCATCATCCAGCGTAGGAAGTTTGAAGTTCCTGTCGAAAACTTCTTCAATAAGTTTACGGGTCAGTCCGGCACCGCTGCCGTGACCAAGAGTTATTATTTTATCTTTCATTTCTACCACCAAGATACTAAGGCACGAAGAGATGTTTGCCACTGATTAGCACAGACAAACACTGAACCCTTGCAGGAACAATCTTGCAGATTGTTCTGAAATGTTTTGGTTCAATCAAAATGATTGAACCTGCTTCGAGACTGTCACAGACAAACACAAAGAATTCAAGACTTTACGGATGGTTGAGAACCTCCGTAAAGATCGAGAAATAAAAGCTAACCATTGCGAAGGTTCAGTAGAAAGAAATCCTCTGTTCGTAACCATCAGTCAAAAGCCTGACACGGTTCGCAAGGTTTAAATTTTCTTCCGTGTTCTCCGTGAGCTCTGTGGTTATATTTTTTATCCGTATCATCCGTGAAAATCCGTGAGCTAAATTATCTTTCATATTTATAATACGCTGCACAACTGCCTTCCGAAGAAACCATGCAGGGACCTAACGGATTATTTGGTTTACATACTTTTCCAAACAACGGACATGCCGACGGGATTATATTTCCCTTCAGAACATCACCGCATCTGCAGCCTGTTTGTTTTTCAGTATCTGTAATTTCGATTCCATATTTCTTGATGGCATCGAATTCTCCAAATTCTTTTCTGATCCCCAGACCGGACATTGGTATCCAACCTAAACCTCGCCACAGAGCATCTTCCACTTCCAATACTTTACTTATTGTCTTTTGAGCTTCAAGATTTCCTTTCTCTGTTACTACTCTGCTGTATTCATTTTCAATTATTGGTTTTTGTAACTTGATCTGCTGAATTAGTTTTTTTATTCCAACTAAAATATCTAAAGGTTCAAATCCTGTAACTACTCCACCGATCCTGAATTTTTCAGGAAGCAGATTGTAGGCATCTGAGCCGATGATCACGCTTACATGACCGGGCAGGATGAATCCATTAACATTTGTATCTTTGGCAGAAAGAAGTGCATCCAGGGCTGGAGGAACCAATTTGAAAGCAGGTATGACAGAGAAGTTTTTCAGGTTTTGTCTGGAAGCTTCCAAAATAGTATAAGCTATTCCGGGAATAGTTGTTTCAAAACCAATTCCCACCAAAACCGTCTCTTTTTCTCTAGCCATCTCAAGGGCTTCCATTGGTGAATAAATCATGTGAACATCGAGACCTTTTGCCCGGGCTTTTTCCAACGTTCCTTTATTACCAGGAACGCGGATCAGATCTCCGAAAGTAGCAATGGTCACATCTTTCAAGTTTATCAGCGAGTCTATCACTGAAGAAGGAGTTACGCACACCGGACAGCCGGGACCAGAAATTAATGAGATTGATTTTGGTAAAAGTTTGCGAATTCCCCAATGACCTATAGCCATTGTATGAGAGCCGCACACTTCCATAAATTTAACCGGTTTCTTCCAACCTTGCAGTTCAGAGACGATCTTTTTAATAAGTTCAGGATTTCTGAAATTATTCAGTTTCATATACTTCTCGCAGAATTTCAATAGTTTCAAATGCATCTTTTTCTGAAATAATATTCAATCCGAATCCTGTATGAATGATGACCCAATCACCTTCTTTAACTTCCGGAATGAATGTAAGAGATATCTCTTTGTTGACTCCACCCAGATCTACGATGCCTTTTTCATTTTCTTTTTTTATAAGTTTTCCCGGTATTGCTATACACATATTATTTTCCTTTTTTATCGTTTCGACTCGTAAGCTTGCGACGAGTCGAGGTAATTTCTATTGCCTATCCATTCTAAATAATTTGAAAATTCCCAATCTTCAAGAGTTTTAACCAGTCCAGCTTTCTTTGGATTGAAATGGATATACTGGCATAAGTATATCAAATAATTATTTTCCTTAATGCTTATATGTTGTAAATTTCCTTCAAAGAGAGTGCCTTTCCTTTTGTATTTGAAATTGTAATGTCTCACATAAGAAGATAATGCATCATTGAAAATTTTATATATTGCTTTATTACTATCTTGTCTCATTAAAAAATGAAAATGATTTGGCATTAGGCAATAAGCAAAAACAGTAGCAGGATATTCTGTGGCTTTTTTCTTAAATCTTTTTAAAAACCAGATATAGTCATCTCTTTCACGGAATAATATAAGCGGTTCCACAGAACGGTTGTAAATATGAAAGAATGAGTCCTTAATAAATAATTCTTTAGAGCATCGCATATTTTCCCTATCTATTACCTCGAGTCGTCGTCATTTCATTCCTTACAACTCGAAAATTTTATTACCAATCACCAACTGTCCAACAGATATCGAACCATCGTTGGGGGGTAAAATCGAGGGCACAAAAACTGTAAAGTTATTTTTCATTAAAACCTTGCTGATCCCTTCCAGAAGGACTTTGTTCTGCATCACCCCACCTGAAAGGACCACCTTCTTTATACCTGTTTTTTTATGTGCTTTTCTAACTGCTTCCAATGTGAATTTTGTAACTGTATTATGAAATTTTCCTGCAATTCTATGGTAAGGTTCTTTTCTTTGAACATCGTTCGCAACAGCCCGGATCAAAGGGATAATGTCTATCTTATCTTTTTCCAGATTATAAGGATAATTGTCTTTGCCGGAAATACCTTTATCTCTACTCAGAAATTCCAGTGCCATTGCAGATTGAGCTTCAAAAGTGATCTCAGGGAAAAGACAGAGCATTGCAGCAACGCAATCAAATAATCTACCCATACTGGAAGTCTGGAAAATATTGAATTTATTTTCTATCTGTTTTGAAATAATTTTCTTCTCGATTTCGGAGATATTTTTCAGAAAATCCGGGTCAATTCCGGATTCCAATAAATATGCATAAGCTATCCTGATGGGATGTTTGATAGCAGCATCTCCACCTGGAAGCGGCATATAGTTCAGGTGGAATAATCTTTCAAAACTTAAATAATCTGCCAGGAATATTTCACCACCCCAGATAGCTCCGTCTGTTCCGTAACCGGTGCCGTCATAAGCGATACCGATAACAGATTCATCCAAATGGTGTTCTGCCATAACAGCAGCAATATGAGCGTGATGATGCTGGACTTTCTGCAAAGAAAGACCTGTACTTTCTGCAAACCGGGTGGTCATATAATCTGGATGCAGATCACAGACAACCAGTTCCGGTTCAAGCTCGAACCATTTCTTATATTTTTCCAGCGTATCCGTGTAAAAATCCAGCGTTTGTTTGCTGCCATTATTTCCAATGTATGGTGAAAGGAAAAATGAATCGTTTTTGCTGAGTGCGAAAGTAATTTTCAGCTCTGCACCAGCACCAAGCGTCTGAACGGTTTTAAAAGGAAGTTTTATGGGGGACGGAACATATCCGCGGGATCTTCGCATCATCACATTTTGCGGTTTAGAAACGCGTATCACCGAATCGTCACTACGGTTCAGGATGGGACGATCATGGGTCAGGAAGAAATCACAAAGTCCGTTTAATTCTTTTTCCTCAGCAGCGATGGGCTCGTCGTGGAAATTCCCGGATGTCATTATCAAGTATGGAATTTCATTGCTCAGAATTTGATAGTGAACAGGAGCATAAGGAAGAAATACACCAAGATTGGGATTTTGAGGAGCAACGTTATTTTGTATTGGAATGCTTTCTTTCTTTAGCAAAATAACTATCGGTGCTGCAGGAGATTTCAGCAGTTCATATTGCTCTTCATTTATCTCTACAACTTCAGATATTTTTTCGGGATAACACATCACAGCAAAAGGTTTGTGTGGACGGTCTTTTCTTTTCCGTAGTTCTGTAACTGTTTTTTCATTCGTTGCATCGCAGGCAATATGAAATCCACCGATGCCTTTGATTCCAATGATTTTTCCTTCTTTAAGAAACTTAATTGTATTTACAATCGGATCGCCTGTAATTTCCTCAAAATTCTTATCCAGAAATTTCAATTGAGGACCACAGATTGGACAGGCGATCGGCTGAGCGTGAAATCTACGGTTGAGTGGATCGGTATATTCATCATTACATAAATCACACATTCCAAAATCTTTCATCGAAGTGACAGGACGGTCGTAAGGTGTATTTTCAATTATCGAATATCGCGGACCGCAATTTGTGCAGTTAATGAATGCATAGTTAAAACGTGGATCGGACTCATCAAATAATTCTTTAGCGCAATCTTCACAAACAGCAAGATCGGGGGATATCTGGGTGGAACCTTTTCTATTCTGGCTTTGTTGGATGGAAAATTCTGTATGAAGAACATCTTCTTTTTCCTCGATATGGAATTCCCTGATAAATGCAGCGGAAGGATGTTCATTTTTTATTCTCTCGACGAATAATTCAAGGTTCTTTTCCAAACCACAGGCTTCAATCTCAACCCCGGATGTTGAGTTCAGAACATATCCTTTTAGATCTAGCTCTATTGCAGTTTTATATACGAATGGTCTGAATCCCACACCTTGAACGATTCCGTTAATCTTTATTCTTAACATCCCTTGAATTTCTCCCTTCCAGCGGATAGAACTTTTTTTTCATATTTTATAGTCAAGCTATATTTTGTCGTGAGAAGGTTGAACATAAACACCGCTTAAATCGGTGGATTTTTCTGAAATAAAAATGTTAATAGATGTTAATAATTTTAGTCCACCTGAAAATAAAATAAGAGAAAAAACGCTTGACATCAACATATTAGCAAAAAATATTTCCGCTGTTTAATAGTAAAATTAGTCAGAAAAGCTCTAATAAATTATAGTAAAAATATGAAAAAAAATCTGATTTTAGGTCTTGGTAATTCAATTTTATGTGATGATGCTATAGGGCTGTTCGTAGTTAGAAGAGCACAGGAATTACTCGCTGATCTGAAAGAATATGTAGATTTCAAAGAAAACCATTCTGGTGGATTCGACCTTCTTTATGATATAAATGGTTACAACAGGTTATTAGTGGTGGATAGTATTGTAACAGGAAAATCCAAACCGGGAACATGTCTAACTTTTACTTTAAAAGATTTCGAGCATCTTACCCAATTAAACCCTGTAAATTCTCATTCATTGAATTTACCTACAACCATCAAAACAGGACAAAAATGCGGATATATAATGCCGGAAGAATTGATTGTTCTGGGTATTGAATCTGTAGATGTTACTACTTTATCAGAGCAATTAACAGCGAGTGTTAATGCTTGTGTGGATAATGTTGTAGAGAGGATTCGCAAAGAAATCCTTTCATGGATTGAACTGGATTCTTCAGTTCATTAAATATTGTATGATATAATGTGTCGTTAGAAAACGACAAAAGAGGAGATTTACGATGAATGTGGAAAAACCAAAGATCGCATTATTTTTGTGTGAGTGCAGCACGAACATATCCAATTTCATTGATCTTCAAGCTGTAGCTGATTGGGCAGAGAGAACAAAAGATTATTGTTTCATAGTGGTATGCAACTTACTTTGTTCTCCGGATGGCAAAAAGTTTTTTGCCGAAAAACTAGTAGAGCATAAGCCGGATGGTATCATTGTTGCTGCTTGTTCGCCCAAACTACACGAAAAGACATTTCAGGATGTAGCTGAAGAAGTTGGAATTAATATGAGCCGTGTTCAAATGGCGAACATTCGTGAGGATGTTTCGTGGGTTACAAAAGACAAGGCAAAAGCAACTGAGAAAGCAAAAGCTATGATCAAAGCAGCCTTGCAAAGAGTAATTCTGGCAGAGGATTTGGAAAAGGTAACAATGGAAGCAATTCCGGATGTTCTCATTATTGGTGGGGGAATTGCCGGAATAGAAGCAGCTCTCACTGCATCAAAAGCTGGAAGGAAAGTCTATTTAGTGGAAAAAGATGTTTCTCTCGGAGGTTCAGTGATAAAGACTGAGGAAGTTGCTCCGAATATGGAATGTTCTCCCTGCCTGCTTGCACCCAGACTTTCTGAGATCAGAGATGATGCCAATATTACTGTTCTGGCGAATTCGGAAATCACTGATGTGCTGGGTTTTTATGGAAACTTCGTAGTGAAAGTCAGCAAAAAAGCTAGGTATGTTGAAGAAAGCTGTATTGGCTGTGATGCCTGTTTTGAAGTATGTCCGGTAACGTTGAAAAGTGAATTTCATCTCGGTCTGGGCAACCGAAAAGCAATTTATGCACTTTTCCCCGGTTCTGTACCTGCTGCTGCTGTTATTGATAAACAGCACTGTAATCATTTTATTGATGACTCATGTGATGCTTGCGTTTCTGCCTGTCCATTTGGCTCAATTAACTTTGATGAAAAGGACGAAGAGCTTGAGATTAATGTTGGTGCTCTGGTGGTGGCAACCGGAAGCAAAGACGGGGATGTTTCTAATTTTGCTGAATTGGGATATGAAAAGATTGAGAATGTCTATACTTTACCAGAGTTTGAACGACTTGCCAGTTCAAATGGTCCTTTTGGTGGTAAAATTCAATTAAGAAATGGAGAGCACCCGTTATCTATCGCTGTTATTCATTGTGCCGGATCTTTAAGAGATGACGGCATTCCCTATTGTTCGGGAACATGCTGTGTGGATGCCGCCAAAGTAGGAGAGCTTGTCAGGAAACAGATTCCTGAAGCAAAAGTTTTCAATGTTCATAATGACCTTGTTTTTGTCGGTCCCAAAGAAAATGCTTTTTACAGGAAACAGGTCAAAGAAGGAACTCAGTTCATTAAATGTTCAGACTTGAAAACCATTCAAATCAAAGAAAAAGGTGACAAAATAAGGATTGATGGAAAGGGATTCAAGTCGATCAAAGTAGATATGGTTATTCTTGCCACAGGTTTAGAACCTGCTTCAGGAACAAATGAACTTGCAGATATGCTTAATATCGACCTAGGGAAAGATGGATTTTTTAAGGCTGATCATGATCTTCTGAATGAAACCGGTTCTGCTCTGGAAGGTGTTTATATTGCCGGTTGTTCAGCAGGTCCCTGCAATGTAGCCACATCTGTAACCAGAGCAAGATCTGCTGTTGGTGATATTATCAGCAAGCTTATTCCGGGTCGTGAAATTGAACTTGAAATATTGACTTCAGTTATCGATGAAGATAAATGCGGTGCCTGCAAACTTTGCATTTCTGTTTGTCCTTATAAAGCAATATCTTTCGATGAAGAAAAAAATATTAGCATAGTAACAGAAGCTATCTGTCGCGGATGTGGAACCTGTGTAGCATCATGTCCCAGTGGTGCTGCCAAAGCGAAGCATTTTACAGATGACCAGATCTATGCTGAGATAGGAGGTTTGTTGTATGGATAATTTCGAACCGAAAATAGTAGCCTTTACCTGTAACTGGTGTTCCTATGCAGGGGCAGATAAGGCAGGGATGATGAAACTTAAATATTCTGCTGATGTAAAACTGATCAGGGTGATGTGTACAGGTCGGGTTGATACCCAATTTGTTATGACTGCTTTCAGAGAAGGAGCTGATGGTGTGATGATCCTTGGCTGCCATCCAGGTGATTGCCATTATAGAACTGGAAACGTGAAAGCATTAAAACGGTATAAATTACTTAAAAAAACATTATCGCAATTTGGGATAAGCGATAAACGGTTAAAACTCGATTGGGTAGCTGCAGGTGAAGCAGAATTATTCCAGAAAGTCGTTAATGAAATAGCAGATACAGTTAAAGAACTTGGTCCATTGCATCTAACAGGTAATGTTGAACAGGGAGGTAAATAATGGCTAAACCAAAAGTTGTATTTTATTGGTGTGCATCCTGTGGTGGATGCGGAGAAGCTGTAGTCGACCTGGCAGACAAGATTCTCGATGTGGTTGCTGCCGTTGATATTGTACTCTGGCCCATAGCTCTGGATTTTAAATATAAAGATATTAGAGCCATGGAAGATGGCAGTATCGCAGTTTCATTTATCAATGGAGCTGTTAGAACAGAAGAACAGAAAGAGATCGCTGAACTTCTAAGAAGAAAATCAGGACTTGTAGTTGCTTTCGGAAGTTGTTCTTCTCTGGGCGGGATACCTTCATTAGCAAATCTTACTACTAAGAAAAAAATATTTGATCGTTCATATCTGAATTCTCCTACAGTTGTCAATCCTGACGGAGTTGTTCCCAAAACCAAGTCAATCGTCGATGGTTATGAACTTACACTTCCTGAATTTTTTGAAACGGTCTATAAGCTGGATGATGTGATCGATGTTGATTATTACTTACCCGGTTGTGCTCCTACGCCGGATCTTATTGCAAATGCTGTTAATGCAATTCTTGAGGGTAAGTTACCTCCCAAAGGAGCGATCTTATCACCGGATAAATCTTTATGCAATTCCTGTGATAGAAATGAGAGTAAACCGGAAGATGTTGCCATAGCAGAAATAAAACGAGTGATCGATATTGAAATTGACCCGGAAGAGTGTTTTCTTGCTCAAGGGATAATATGTATGGGACCTGCCACAAGAGATGGTTGCGGAGCTTCCTGCATTAATGGAAATATGCCCTGTACCGGATGTTTTGGTCCCACTGATTCCTGCAAAGATCAGGGAGCTAAAATGATAGGCACTCTGGGAGCGATCTTAGAAGGTGAAGCAGCAGCAGCTATTGATAAAGTTATTGAGGGAGTTGTTGATCCTGCCGGTACTTTTTACAGGTATGGCATGTCGGCATCTCTGCTTGGCAGTGCTCGCAAGGAGGAAGAAGATGAGTAAAACTATTACTATTGATCCTATCACCAGGCTGGAAGGTCATGGTAAAATAACAATTGTCCTTGATGATAAAGGTGATGTGGAAAGAGCTTTTTTCCAGATACCGGAACTGCGTGGATTTGAAGCTTTTTGTGTGGGAAGACCTGCAGAAGATATGCCTCAAATAACTTCGCGTATCTGTGGTGTTTGTCCCACTGCTCATCATATGGCAGGGACAAAAGCCCTGGATTCCCTTTTCAAAGTAGAACCTACACCAACTGCAAAGGCGATTCGTGAACTCTTTTATAATTTGTTTATGTTTGAAGATCACACGATTCACTTTTATTATCTTGGAGGTCCCGATTTTATTGTAGGTCCAGATGCTCCTGCTGGAAAAAGGAATATTCTGGGTGTTATTGAAAAGGTTGGCGTGGATGTTGCCAAGCAGGTTATTACCATCAGGAAACGCTGCCGCGATATTATGGCTGAGATTGGCGGAAAGGTTATTCATCCTGTACTCGGTCTTCCGGGTGGTGTAGCAAAAAGAGTAACCGAAGAAACAAGAGATTCGATCAAGGCTTTCGCTGATGATGCGATCGAGTTTGCAAAATTCACTCTTCAGGCTTTTGATGATATTGTTCTAAAAAATAAAGATTATGTCGATCTTATCCTGTCTGATACTTATTTTCATAAAACCTATTATATGGGAATGGTCGATGAAAACAACAAGGTCAATTTTTATGACGGAAAGATCAGGATAGTCGATCCGGCAGGGAAGCAGGTAGAACTATTTGCTTCGGATGAATATGCGGATATTTTTGCTGAACATGTAGAAGATTGGAGTTATATCAAATTTCCATATCTGCGAAAGATAGGTTGGAAAGGCTTTATCGACGGTGTTAATAGCGGTCTTGTAAGAGTGGCACCTTTGGCAAGACTGAATGCTTCTGATGGAATGGCTACTCCTTTTGCTCAACAGGAATATGAAAGAATGTATGCTACTGTAGGTGGAAAACCATGTCATAATACGCTCGCTTATCATTGGGCAAGATTAGTTGAGATCCTCTATGCTGCTGAAAGAATTAAAGAACTTGTCGATTCGGAAGAACTGGTTTCGCCAAATACTCGCAATATGAACTTGCAGACTCCCAAAGAAGGAATTGGAATAGTTGAAGCACCACGAGGAACTTTGATTCATCATTATGAATCTGACGAGAGGGGAGTTTTAACCGGTGTCAATTTGATGGTTGCCACTTTGTTTAATTCTGCTCCGATATGTATGTCTGTAGAGAAAGCTGCCAAAAAACTTATCAAACGCGGTAATGTAAATGACGGTTTACTGAATATGGTGGAAATGGCATTCAGAGCTTATGACCCATGTTTTTCCTGTGCCACTCATTCTATTATGGGAGAAATGCCGCTGAATATTTCATTCCAGGATAGATACGGTAAAAAACTCGGTTCTATGAAAAGGGATGGTAGAGGAAAAGAAACTGTTTCCTGGAAGTAGTATTTGATTATTACGCAATAATGTTAGATAAAAGGCTGATTTATTTCAGCCTTTTTTTATTTTCAGACCTCACTAAATCACTGGTTTTTGAAAAAACAATATTTCAATTTAACACAAGATCTTTCAAAACCCGAGTCGGGTTGAGCACAACTCGACTCGGGTTTTTTAAAACTTCCGAAGTTTTTTTCTTTGAGTGAAATTTAAAAAGGGATGAATAAAATTATTGACTTTAATAACAGAAAATTAATTCATGAAAAAGTTAAAAAAGGAGTAGGATGAAAAAATGAGAAAAACAAATTTAGTTCTCGGTTTTATGCTGATTATTGGATTGGCATTTAGCACAAGTCTGATAGCTGAAACTTACACTGTTACCGCAATTACTGATAATGGAAATACAGGTGCAGTGGGAACCTTAAGTTGGGCCATTAACTCAGCAAATAATAATCCCGGCGATGATATTATCGTATTTAGTCTGACAGAGGGAAGCACAGTTACATTGTTAACGGGCACCTGGTTACCAAACATTACTACCAATATTAGTTTCAATGATGGCGGTGCAACTAATATTACAGTTAGAGGAGAAGGAGACACTTATGAAGACTGTATTTTTACTATTATTACTTGCACAGTCAGTATTAATAACATGACTTTCAGTTATGCGGGTGGTAGTAAGAATGGCTCAATAAGAAGTAATGGTTCGTTAACCATCAATAATTCGGTAATCTGTAATTATAGCTCGACCGGGGTTATGGGTGACATGGGTGGCGGGGGAATTAGAAAAGATACTGGGGGTACGTTAATTATCAATAATTCAACTATTAGCGATAACACGCTCACTAATAATACAGATGATGAGGGTGCTTTTTGTGCATATGGCGGAGGTATTTATAATGCTAATGGTGGTACATTAACTATCAATAATTCAACTATCTCTGGTAATACCGCAATCTGCAATAACCCAAATGAGATGGGTGAAGCTTATGCGTATGGAGGAGGTATTTATTCTATAGGTACTACAAACATAAATAACTGTACAATCAATGGAAATACCGTTAGTGCCACTTCCCATGAAGGGGGATGGGCTGAAGCATTTGGAGGAGGTATTTGGTCTGGAGCAAGTACTACTATAATGAACTGTGCAATCGGCGGAAACACTGTTACTGCCGTCGGTGGCGCCTGGATCTATGCATATGGCGCTGGTATTCTTCTTTATGGCGAAACTACGACTGTTCAAAATACAATTATAGCCGATAACACAGATAACAGTACGAAATTCGATTATTATTACTCCTCCGGCACACTTACCGACAATGGCTATAATATTGTTGAATATTCAAATGTGGCGGCAAATGCTACAGGTGGGTTTAATAATGCCAATGATATTCTTTATAACACAAAATATGGAGTAGCGGGAACAAGTTTCACAAGCTGGACACAGGGAGGATCAGTTTTTGCCAAGCAAAATCTTTACTTGTCTTCTACTCTTGAGCTGAACAATAATCCAAATGGAACATTTACCCTTACTTACACAGATGGAAGCAGCATTGGAATAGATGATGGAACTGGCACAGACCCAGACCAACGTGGAGCAACTGTTTATGGTTTAGCTAAAGATATCGGCGCCTATGAGTGGCAAGGTTCGCCTGGCACCCTTCCAGTCGAACTCTCCACTTTCACAGTTCAATACATTAACAATTCACCCACACTTTATTGGACAACCCAATCTGAAACTAATAATCTTGGTTGGAATGTTTATCGTTCAGAAACCGCTATCTTTGAAGAAGCAATGCAAATTAATACGGAATTTATTCCCGGAGCAGGAACAATATCCGAACCAACAGAATACATTTATGAAGATGAAAATGAAGTTGTTTCCAATACTGAATACTGGTATTGGTTAGAAAGCATTGAATATTCCGGAGAAACAGAAAGTCATGGTCCTATCACATTATTCATCCCTGAAGATGAAGAAGAACCCGGTTCTCCGGAAATACCTGACATTTATGGTTTACATCAGAATTATCCCAATCCATTTAATCCAAGCACAGAAATAAGTTTTATGCTGAAAAAGGATTGTATTGGAGAATTATCTATCTACAACATCAAAGGTAAAATGGTCAGAACTTTGTTCTCAAATAGATCGATTCCCCAAGATGAACTGATAATCTATATATGGAATGGAAAAGATGAAACAGGCAAAGAAGTTTCAAGCGGAGTTTATTATTACAAATTGATGACATCCAAAGGAGATTTTGTTCGTAAGATGATCCTCCTAAAATAATTGAATATTGATTATTGAAGAAAACGAATATCGAGCAAAGCTTGTCCCGTTTTCTTTCGGGAGAATGATGAATTTTGAATGATGAAATAAACCTTGCGAATGGTTGTGAGACTTCTTGCTTTTCTCGCCTGTCCGGCGTAGCTTTAGCGAAGTCGGGACCTTCGCAACGGTTGAAATATGGTAATTGTAAGAAACCATTGAAAAGGTTTATTTCAAAGCATCTCGGGAACATGACGCTTTCAAGGTTGGAATCTAAGAACATCAACCCTGAAAATGCTAAGCAGGAAGTCGATTTGATAGAAGCGTTTTCAGGGTTTTGGATTGACCTTTTCAAGGTTCAAGAGATTTCAACTTGATACAAGATCTTGCAGACTTGTGTCAAGTCTCTGAGTGTGAAACGAGAACATTAAAAATATGACTTCCGAAGTTTCCATAACTTCGGAAGTTTTTTTATTCGAGTGAAATTTGGAAAGGAACGGATAAAATTATTGACTTTAAAAATAGTAAATTAATTTTCGAAAAAGAGTAAGAAGTTCAGAATTAAAAAAGGAGTTAAAAATGACGGAAAGAAAATGGACGAATGGAAGTTATTTTGGTTATCTTTACATTGCTTTTGCAGGTTTAACAGATAACGAACTTTCTGATTTTGAAAAGGGTGAAATTGTTAATTGCGTTGTTGAATGGTGGCCAGAACAAAGAGATGATGTAATCGATGAAATTGAAAAAGCCTGGAAATGGGTTGATGAAGATTTGAAAGCAGGTGGAACCGAGCTCGTAGTTGATAATGTTCTCAATATTGCTCGGGAACTTAAAGAAGAATATAATGAGAAATCACGAAAAGCTATTTTAAATGATTTGGTCAGAATCGCAGTTGCAGATAATAATTTCCACGAAAATGAAAAAGACTGGATTCATAAAATAGCAGAAATCTTCGGGATAGATTTTAGAGTATAGCTCTGCTTGAACTGTTTTAGAATTGTTAAACCCTGAAAAAGTCTCTTTCATCTTTTCTTTTTTTTGACTCTTTCAGGGTTGAGATGAAACTAAAACCTGAATGAAACCTTGAAAGTGCTAACTTGAGACACTCTGAAAATGTCTCTTTCAATGGCTACTTGCATTTGACACTTTCAGAGTAATAATCTAATGAAACCTTGAAAGTGCTAA
>CAYWJN010000053.1:1553-19256 GCA_964457455.1 uncultured Candidatus Cloacimonadota bacterium | reverse complement strand
TATCAACAAATTTGATGATCAAGTGATACTAATTTGAAGTGGGAAATGTTAGTATTGATATTAATGAAACTGTAGAAGTATGCTCATTTTATTATAGTGGAAAAGGTCCACTTAACTTCAATCCTATCAATATTATTAAAATGAGAGAAGAGATAAAACCAGAAAAATAGATTATTTTGCATTAGTAAAGACTTTAGGGCAACTCAGTTAATATAGTTCCAGTTTACTTCGTTATTTCAACCGTCTCGGTGTTGCATGTATTCAAAACAAATTTATTATACTCTGTACGGGACGGTCGGTTCAAATATTTTCCTCATCCAGCAACTGCCGGATGAAGGAATATTGCGGTAGAGACCTTACGGATGACTGAACTTGCGAGACCTCCGTAATGGTCTTGTACTGTTGCAAACCATTGCGAAGGTCTAAGACCATTCGCAAGGTTTACCTGACAACAATAAATTTATTCCTGAATTCCTTTTCTCCTATTCTGGCTTTATAAAAATAAACGCCATTTCCAATTATTCTACCGTTCTCGTCTTTTCCATCCCAGGTAACTGTATGCTGCCCTGCTGAAAGCTGAGATGCTGAATTGCTGAGAAGTTCTTTCACTTTTTGTCCTTTGATATTGAAAATTTCGATTTTTTCCGGCAGAATTTGAGATGAATTTATTGAAAATGAAATCTGGTTTGAACCAATATAAAAAGGATTGGGATAACAGGAAATTGAAATATCATTCGAAGCGAGAATATTATCTCCGGAAGTAATTATTTCAACAATCGAATAAGAATAAGAGACGTTGGAATACCCAT
The DNA here is from genome assembly GCA_964457455.1 of uncultured Candidatus Cloacimonadota bacterium. Lineage (GTDB taxonomy): Bacteria > Cloacimonadota > Cloacimonadia > Cloacimonadales > TCS61 > JABMPU01. The sequence continues at coordinate 18,447 of CAYWJN010000053.1, read as the reverse complement.
TGTTTGCAAAAGATAAAATTATCTGGCTGTAATCTTCGGCTAGTTCAGGAAGAACTCCTGTCCAAGTGCCATTAATTGTGTATTTATCAACAGTAGTAGTAACACCTGCCACACCAAGACGCATAACTCCAAGTCCAATAGGAAAATTTGTAGTAAGAGTTAATTCCAGGTTTCCGTCACCCGGGTAAAGTCTGATGTAATCTGTTGCCCAGCCGTTTATAGTGCCGCTGTTTCCTGCGGGGTAGGCGGAATGAGTGTAAACAGCGTGGAAATTAGGCAAGGTCAGATTCTCATAATAATAATGTCCGTTTTCAACTTCAGGATCATCCAGGAAATTGGCAATTGTCCAATCCACAAAAATGTCCTCGAATGGTTGGCTTATACCGTTTGCTATCAATTGAGTTGTAATACCGGAAATACCGTTCAAAGGCTCGGACACAATGTCTTTTATCAGACTGTCACCAACTGCGTCATATTGTTCTTCCAAATAGGTGAAATAGAGCATCACTTTCACATAATCCGCAAATTCCTGGTTCCATACATTGAGCGGATTATCCGGGTTAGTTGGAAAATTCACAATTGGATCCGGTAAACCAAAATAAACCATTGCCAGCTCAGCACAGCCTTCATCTACCCAGGTATCTTCGTTTATATCTCCCAGCCAGTGGATCATATGCTGCAGTTCATGAGCTAAAACCGATATACGGATAGGATCGGTTGGATTCAAAGGGAAACAGGTCATATAGATCATCTCACATTCGTTGCTGTGTCCGGGAGGATTCATCTGTTGAGCCTGTGCTTCCGTTACCTGGTTGTAAGCGCTGAAATATCCATCAAAACTGGTACCCATAAAAGAACCGAGTTCAGAATAATAGACAATTATTTTAGGATCATTATCGAGCTCATCCGGGATTGGACCGAAAAGAGTTTCATCCATTTCAATTGCACCCCATTCAGTAGATATCATGGTGTAATCTTCCAGATATGGCAATACAATATCGATGTCTGTTTGATCCATATGCAGATTCCACTGATCATCGGCAACAAAGATGTAGCAATGGTCTCCCACGGCTCTGCAGGTTGCCGGAGTTTGAATCCAGAGCGGAGGCATTATAGATAAATCCCAAGCCCAGTAAATTTCTGTATCACCGACAACATATTCGCGGCTTTCTCTATTTGCTTTTATTTGCTCGTGAAGAGCTGAACCCTGAAATTGACCTGCCTGTCTGCTGATGTCTCTTTGAAATTCTTTGAATTCCTCAATTTTGTCTGCTGAGAGCAGAACTGAAACCAAAACAAAAACTACGATTAACAATTTTTTCATTGCTTCCTCCTTAGATTTTTTTTTGTCAATTTCAATAAATATATTTTATTCGTCAATATTCGTGTAAGAAAAATCGTTATTCAGGCTTTTTAATTTTGAAGAAATTAATACTATGAATCCTTTTTTCAAATGTAATATTCGCTAAAATAAGAAACCGTTCCCAGTTGTGTTTTTAAATATTTTCTAACTCATTTTTTTATTTTGGATTGAGTTGAATTTCTTCTTGCTTTTCTTATGTTCCTTCTTTTTTTTAAGAGAAGGACAGCAGGATGAGTTTAACCCAAATAATGCAGTAGACTCAATTCTAACTTCTTAATATCAATTCATGCAATATAATTGCTATTTGCTTAACTTCTTATATTTAGATATGTTGAACTGCATTGCAGTAGAAATTACGGTCAAAATCCATCTACCAAATTAGGGGTTTCCTTGCAGCGAAGCCTGCTTGGAAACTCTGTTGAATAAGCTCGAGAAATGGAGATTTTATATTGGGGATTGCTTTTCGTATGTTTCTGGAAAAAGTTGAGATTTTTATTTGAATTCACTCAAATTTTCAAAAAGCTTCGATTAAATTCATAGTTAAAACATAAACTTCTACAAACAATTGACCATTTTTATTATGTTAAAGCAAGAAGAATTAGATAACGCATATTCTGACCGTGATTTCACTGATTTTAGCTCATCTTTAACACCACAAAAAGCTAACTTCCTATTTTGCAGGGAGATACGGCCTACAAGAATCTTCTTGGCACCACACTTTTGATTTATTAAAGAAAGATTACAGTTCTACGATCGATGGTGGAATAGCTACTCCAACCGCCTGAAAAACTTTTCCGCAAGTTCCCTGACATTCTGATCGAACTGCAAAGGTCTTGTTGTTTTCCTCAATCGTTATTTCTTGTAATGATTGCAAGTCCTGCTTTACTTTTTCCCATTCAAAAACATGACCGGATTTTTCTAATCTATATTCTAATTCTTTCAGAAGAACAAGAGCCAGAAAACTACAAAACACATGTCCACAAATTGTCTCATCAATACGATGATAAATAGGACGAGTCTCAAGCAACGACTTCATATTGCGAAATATATGTTCGACCATCCAAAGCTCTTTGTAACGCGAAGCAACTTCTCCTGCTGACAAATCGGTGTTTGTTCTCAATACCCATTTCCCATCGAATCTCTGTTCATAATTGATTTTATCATAATCGATAGAAACACTCTGTTTTTGTATCTTCAGATATTTGCGGTAACCTTTATTTCCTATCAGAGAACCTGCTCCCTGTTTCAGTTTATCTTGTAAAGATTTCAGAATATTCTCCCGATCCAGACTATCCTTACGTGCCTGTCTCGTGTTCAAACAAACAATATAACGTTTATCTTTATGAATTACTTCTTTAACTTTTAGAGGAGAGAAATCTTTTCTGGATGGATTTTCAGGATGAGATAGTGAGTTACGGCGGAGTAGATGATGAAGGAAACCCGATACGCGGAAATGCAGATGAAACGGTTCATCGAGGTGTGGAACTTTCTTTGAAAACACAATTGCCTTATAAACTGTTTTTCTCCGGGAGTTTCAGTTATAATGACAACTACTTCAAAAATTTCATAATGTATGATTGGAGTAGTGAAATTGATTTTTCCATCAATAAAATTCCCGGCTTTCCCGATATCTTAGCAAGCGGAAGGTTGAGCTATAAAACTGAAGCTCTCCTTATATTCGCACAAATTCAACATGTTGGGAAACAATACCTTGATAATACAGAAAACGAAGAACGGACAATCGATCCCTTTCAGGTGGTGAATGCATCTGCTATTTACAAACTTAAAAATTTATTTAAAAAAGCTGATGTAGAACTTAATGTAAGAGTAAACAATATCCTGGATAAAGAATACGAAACTGCTGGTTATTATGATTCTTGGGAAGAAGCAAATTACTATTTCCCTGCTGCAGAACGGAATTTTATGGCTGGTGTGAGGATAGGGATATAAAAGCACTTTGCGAAAGTTTTCGAGTTTCTTGCTTGTTCGACTATCGAAAAGATAATCATAGATCGATAAACAGGTTTACAACCCAAATGGTTTGAAATAATTCATTAGAAAAGATTTTTTTTCTGAAGTTCAATCGCAACATTCTTTCCTTCCCGTTCGATCACCAATTCAACAGTTTTGTGATCGCGATTATTCATCAGATCGAACAACTCAAAATTCGTTATTTCATCACATTTCCTGCTATTAACAGAGATTAATTTATCGGATAATAAAATCCCGGCTTTATCGGCAGGACTATTCTCCCAGATCCCTTTGATTTTAAGCTTCCCACCTTTATTAAAAACATACAATCCAAAAGAATAGTTTAACGAAATGTTATTCGGCTCGGTATCTTTGAGTAAGACTTGTTTATGCTTATAATCCAGGGTTGTGATATATTTATCTAAAAAATATTTTCCAATTAAGAGAATATCTTTTTCCAAAAAAGGTGGAAGTTCAGCGAAGATCACAGGTTCATTTTTGAGAACAATATCACCGATTTTTATCTCATTCATCAAATAAAGATGATTATTCGGTTCTTCCGTAAAGGGCCATTTAGCAAAAAAACCTTTCGCTTTGATCGCTTTTGCTATTTCTTCTGCGGATAGATTTTTCAGCCAACTAACCGGCAATACAAAAGCATAATTCAAGCCCGTATCGATCATTCCCCCGATCTTGAATTTGTTGTTTAGAACTACTTTCACAGTAGGAAAATAAGGGAAAATAATCTTCATTTTCAGCAGATGTTCTGTCTCGGATTTTGTTTTCATCTTTTTTGGATTGGAAAAATAGATTTTCTGGTTCTGATAATCGAATGAAGTCTGGAAAAATCTGAAAAAGTCAGAACCGATAATCCCAAAACTTTGAAAATTTTCTGCTGTGAATGTTTCTCTGAAATCCATTTTTACGGCATTCAGATCATATACGGAAACATCTCCCAGCGAAGTCTCGATAACTTTGGCAAATTCTATATCTTCATTGGGAATTTTCTCGATCTCAAAATTCAGGCTGTCCGCAATTTTTTTATCAATAATCGTTAATCCACCCGTATCCAGAACCATCTGAATCTCGTTTCCATCAAGATTGGCTTTGACTATCATAATGTGGGATGCAATAATTTCAACGTTAATTTCCTCTGTTTTTGTGAGGATTTCTCCTTTTCCACCTTTGATTTTCTCGAACATTTTTATTTTCAGTTCGGAACATCCAACATTGATGAGAATTACGATAGCCGCAGTAACATAATATAACATAAATTTTTTCATCTTTCCCTCCCTTACTTAACGGTAAGTAGTTTGTTAGATTAAATTTTTTACTTCAATATTTTCATCAATTCATCATAAATTTTTTGATAAACCTCTACCTGTTCTTCTTCCTCAAAACTACCGATCATTCCCATTCCTTCAATGATCGAATGAATGATCACAGCAATCGTTCCTGCATCCAGATCGCTTCTGATCAAATTATTATTTTGAGCATTTTCAATTCGTGTTTTCAATGCATTTTGAGTATTATGAAAGATCGTATTGATTTTATTTTTCACAGTTTCATTCTGCTTTGATAATGCTAAAACAAGATCGTTGAAACCCATCGAGATTTCATTGCTGATCGATTTATCCAGGATCACATCTTCGATCTTCCTGAAGGTTGGAATCGAAACGATAAAAAAATGGAGAAATTCCGGGAAAGTCTGCAAATTTTGAGTTTGTTCTCTTACCCATGCCGTGACTTTTAGGTCAAAATAATCGATCACATTTATGGCCAGTTCTTCTTTACTCTTGAAGTGATGATAGACTGCCGGTTTTGTGATGCCGACATTTCCCGCGATTTCATTCATCGAGGTTTTTTCATATCCTTTTTTGAGGAACAATTCGAGTGCGGTTTTCAGGATATTTTCTTTAGTTTGCATTTTACCTCCTTACCGGCAGGTAAGATATTTTTTGCTGTTTTTATCGTCAAGCATTTTATTTTGATACAATATTTTTTATTTCCAGAATTCTTTTATTTTTTTTTCAATTGCTTTTGGAGTGGGAAGTAAACTTTTAAATCTTTGAAATTATTTTTGATTATTAATCACAGTCCCTGCAAAAAAAGGTTGGATCATCCCCTTTTTCAATTTGATCAGAATTGCACCTTTTTTATTTATTCCTCTGCAGATACCGGAAAATTTATCGAAATCAGTATCGAGTTCGATTTTTCTTCCATTTAATAATGAATGTTCGTTGAAATAATTTATATCGAGTTTTCCCTCGATAAATTCCGGCAGGTTAGATGCAAAAATATCGAAAAAGGTTTTAACAATGTTGGAATTATTGATATTGGTTTTCAGATATTGTTTGATAGAAATCGAGATATCAGAAAGTTCTTTGGAAAATTCCTCAAAATTCGTATTAATCCCAATCCCGATAAGATGATATTTAAAAGCGGAAATATGACTTGATAAAATTCCACAAAGTTTTTTCTCATTCAGGTAAATGTCGTTTGGCCATTTGATTTTCAGGTCATTTTGCATTTTTGGAAATAATTGCAAAAGGGCTTTATGAATGCAGATTCCGGTAAAGATCGTCAGGTTGGATTCCACGGAAAGTCCGTAAAGACCGGCAGTTATCCAGATTCCACCTTCCGGAGAAAACCAGGAGTTTTCTTTTCTACCGATTCCTCCGGATTGAGTTCCTGCGATCAAAAGAAAATTACCGGAGATTTGTTTTGATTTGATAAGCTGATCAGCTTTTTTATTGGTGCTGTTTATTTTCTCGAAATATCGAACTTCATCGAATAAAGGGTGTTTGAAATTTTTCATTTTTCCTTTTTGGAGTGCATTAATTTTTTAATGCAAAGCGACGCAGTCGCTTCTAAAAAGATGAGTTACAAGCATCTCATAAAAAAATCTTTCAACTTGTTCCTTGCTCCTACAAAATCAACATCGAATCGCCGTAACTGAAAAAACGATATTTTTCCTGAACTGCAATTTTATAAGCATTCATTATATTATCATATCCGGCAAAAGCAGAAACCAGCATTAATAAAGTGGATTCCGGCATGTGAAAGTTCGTTAATAAGCCATCGATGATCTGAAACTTCTTTCCCGGATAGATGAAAATATCCGTCCAATGAGAACCGGATTTTAATTTACCATTTTCAGCAAAACTTTCCAGGGTTCGTGTTGTTGTCGTTCCCACGGAAATGATCCTTCTTTTTTCCATTTTTGCGATATTGATTTTGTTTGCTGTTTTTTCCGAAATCCGGCAATGTTCGCTGTGCATCGTGTGTTCATCGATATTTTCTGTTTTAACTGGTCGGAAAGTTCCCAAACCGACATGAAGAATGACTTCTAAAATTTCTATTCCTTTTTGACGGATCTTTTCCAAAAGTTCTTCGGTGAAATGCAAACCTGCAGTTGGAGCAGCAACCGAACCTCGATTTTCCGCATAAATGGTTTGATAGGTTTCTTTATCTTTTTCGATAGCTTCTCTTTTAATGTAAGGAGGAAGCGGCATTTTGCCATAATCCTCCAGAACATTCCAGAAATCCCCCTGCCATTCAAACTGAACAATTCTGCCACCTTCGTCTGCATAATCAATAATCTTACCTGAGAAATTATCAGAAAAATTTATTTCAGTGCCAATAGGCATTCTTTTGCCGGGTTTAACCAGACATTCCCATGTTTTGTCAGTTTTTTGATTTAACAGAAAAACTTCAACTTTTGCTCCGGTTGGCTTAGTTCCAAAAAGCCTGGCAGGAATAACTTTTGTTTTATTTAAAACTAAGACATCACCTGGTCTGAGAAAATTGATAATTTCCGAAAACCTATAATGAGAAATTTTGCCTGTTGTTCTATCTAATTTCAAGAGTAATGATTCAGACCTTTTATCTTTGGGATATTGGGCTATTAATTCTGGCGGGAGATTGTAGAAATAACTACTTGTTCGTGTAAGGAACGTTTTCTGCATCTTTCAATATTGCCTTGAAACTACCAAAAATTATTTTGCTTTCCATCTTAACCGGAACTTTATATTCATCATTTGTAATCCAAACCAGAATATTACCAGTTTGTTTAAAAATGGCTTCATTCAGCAATACAGGCTCGATTACCAGGCATTCCTTTAAACCAAAAATGGTTTTAATTTCTTCTTTGCGTAGAATTTTTATTTCCGTATTACAATTTCTACCATCAACTGTAACATGGATAAAAACGCTTTCCCCGACTTCCAAATCCTGGTTTCTTGTCCAATAAAAAGCACTCAAAATATCCTGCGTGTCAGAAGGAATTTCCATTCCCTTTTCTTTAAATCGTTTCTTTTTTTTGCTGTATTTAAGATAAAGGCTGAAATTCTGGTCCGGATAATAAAAATGAATTCTGTCCTGTCTGTACGATCCTTCCCTCAATTTTTTGGTAAATTTGTAGGATACAAACCTTTTCTTGTCCAAAACAGATTCGATCTTATCGCGTACTCTGAAAACTATATCAAAGAATGAATTCGTCCTTGAAGTTGACTTTATCAAATAGCAATCGATTGTATCATGGTAAACAGTCTCACCCACTTCCAGAACTGCTTGCCCGGCTGTGATAACTCCATACTTGATAGCAAATGTGAGTTTTTCTCCAGTTTGGAATCCCTTTAAATTGGTACAAATTAAAATTATAATCAAAATAAAACAATATCGAATGGTTTTACTCATTATCAGAAAGCCTCCTGTGAGGTTAGTATCAAATCTGAAGAGTTATTGCCAATAGCATAATCAATACGTAAAGTCAGTTTTTCAGAAGGTAGCAGCATGAAGCGTAATCCAGCGCCACCACTGCATTTTAGTTCGGTAAAACGAAATGCATCCAAATTGTGAGAAACCTGTCCTGTTTCAACAAAAAAGGCAAGTCCAACTCTCTGCTGTAATCTTGTTGCCCAAGGAAACAAACGATATTCGGAGCGAGCAATAAATCGATGATTATCAATAAACCTGTCACTGTCGTATCCTCGCATTTTGTTACCCAGATCGGATAATTTCCTAAATGGAGCTTCATCTTTTGTATAAGTGAAGATCGTTTGAAAAGCGAAAGAGTGTCCACGTGCAATAGGAAAAAATCTTCTAAAGTCGATGCTATGCTGGGAGAAACTGTAATCACTTCCCAGAAAATCTTCAAAGAAGATATTTCCAAATTTATAATAACCTCCGGAAGTAGAATAAAAAGTATTATCTCTGCTGTCTCGAATTATGGAAAAACCTAAACCGGATATAAAGCAGTTTTCGCTTCCCGCAATCGAATGATTCTTTAATTCACCTGTGCTTTCAGTTTTCAATATCTTATAATCATCCATCTCAAAAAAGGCGTCTATTGCCCATTTCTTTGAAAACCTTATTTTGAAGGAGGATTGGAATTTGATTTCCTGCATCGTGTATTTTTCTTTGGAATCCTCTTTAGTATTATTGCCAATTCCATAAAAGGAGCTGGGCCAATTCTTGTAAGTCGTGGGAAAAGATATCGAGTATTTCCCCCTCATCAGCTGCAATTCAGGCTGAATATTAAGCACAGTCTGTTTTTTAAAACTATACGTTCCATTAAAAATTATTGAGGTTGGAGGGATGTGCATTTTCATGTTTTGTGGTCTGGATAAATACATTAGATAAGTTCCCAGAACAAGGCTGGTTTCGTTAGAATACATTGCATAAGGATAAAAAACAAGAGCAGTTCTGGGTTTGTTGGCTGCAAAAAGAATGCTGTTTGTTATTACTAAAAGGAGCAACAAATATTTTTTCATATATATTTCAGAGTTTCCCGCCTGTAATAAAAAATTCTTCGCCTGTAATATAAGAATTTTCTTCGGAAAGTAAAAATTTACACAATCCGAATAAATCATCAAAAGATGCGCAACGTTTCAGAGGGATTTCCCGAATTTTTTCTTTGTAATATTGTTCACGGAATATACGGTAACTTTCAGAGAAATGACTGTCATCAATTTTTATCGGTCCGGGCGAAACAGTATTAATTATTATATTGCTTGCTGCTTCTTCTGCTGCCAGAGTTCTGCCGATGTTAGCAATTCCTGCTTTGGAGGCAGAATATGCAGAACCGTTGGGAAGTCCGATGCGAGTTACATTTGAAGCAAACAAAACGATTTTACCATAATTGTTTTTTTTAAAAAAAGGAAGAACACATTTTAAAACATTGAATGTTCCAACAAGATTAACTTTAATTATTTCTTTCCAGAGTTCAGGGTCTGTATCTACAAGAGGTTGGAAATCGTAACTATGAATTGTGGCAGTATGAATAAGACGATCCGGCTGCCAATTCGTCTCTTTTACAATTGCGGATAAATCTTTATCAAGTTTTTCCAGATTGTTCAAATCTGAGCGAATTACTTCTACTTTTTGGGGATAATTTTGTTTCAGTTCTGAAATCCGATGCTCCTGCTCATGAATGAAAAGTATTAGATTTTCTTCCAAGTCCAAATACTGTCTGGCAAAATAAGAGCCAACATTGCCGTTCGCTCCGGTAATAATTATTGCTTTATTTTTCATTTTTCACCACAAAAGCACAAAGACACGAAGAAATTATATATTATTTTTTATCCGTGCAAATCTGTAATATCCGTGTCATTCGTGTGCTATTTTTTCTGCCACTGACTTTCACTGACTAATATTGACCTCTTTACTAATATTCTTTTCATAATTAATCATAGTTCATCAGCGTTCATCTGCGTCTATTTCTTTTTCCTAAAAACCAAATCTAAAATTTTATGAGCAACTGAAAATTTATCGCCTGCAATTTTATTTTCGCTTTCTTTTCCAATAACAATAACTTCAGTTTCATCTTTTCCAGCTTTATCAAGATTGTTAGCCACAATAAAATCAAGGTTTTTTGATTTAAGTTTCTTTCGGGCATTTTCTTCAATATTTTGGGATTCTGCAGCAAAACCTACAAGTATTTGATCTTCTGATTTTAATTTTCCCAGTGCAGCAAGAATATCTTTAGTTCTTATGAGTTCCATATTCAAATTTTTATCTTTCTTAATTTTTTGTTTAGATTTTTCAGACGGAGTAAAATCACTTACAGCAGCTACCATAAATGTAGCTTCCTTTTCCGGAAAAGAACTTACTGTGAACTTAAACATTTCTTCTGCTGTGCTGGTTTTCTTATTATTCAGATAGTATGGAATTTCAACGTCCAGATTTCCTGAAATCAAAGTTACATCCGCGCCCCTGATATGAGCTGCACGAGCTAAAGCAAGCCCCATCTTACCGGAAGAAAAATTCGTAATAAATCTCATTGGATCAATGTTCTCGCGAGTTGCTCCAGCAGTTATTAAAATCCGCTTTTTAACCAGATCCTTTTTATAAAACAGATAGGATTTAGTAAAATAGACAATTTCATCTACATTCGAAAATCTGCCTTTCCCTTCATATCCACAAGCTAACATTCCCTCTTCTGGTTCCATAAATAAATACTCGAGTTTTGAGAGTTTCATCACATTTTCCTGTACAATCGGATTCTCAAACATATGAACATTCATTGAAGGAACAAACAATACTGGAGCTCGAGTTGCCATTATTGTGGTAGAAAGAAGATCATCAGCAATTCCAGAAGCAACCTTGCCGATTATATTTGCAGTAGCTGGAGCAATTACGATGATATCTGCCCAATCTGCCAGCGAGATGTGTTCGATATCAGCTTCGACATCAAACATTTTTGTGATAACCGCTTGGTGAGTTATGGATTTGACTGTTAATGGTGTGATGAATTCACTAGCGTTTCTGGTCATAATCGTTTTAACATTCGCTCCACATTTGATGAATTTACTGGCAAGTTCAACTGCTTTATACCCAGCTATCCCACCAGTTATTCCAAGTAATATTTTTTTATTTTTTAACATTTCAACTCCGTAATTTCAGATGTGTATACAAATTAGAGTTTGATTCTTTTGTAAAGTATTTTGTTTTTTTTTATTGACAGAATTCTTAAAATTTCATGTGATTAAATATAAATATAAAGGAGGTTTTATGAAGAAGAGCTTAATTATTTTTTCTTTGATAGTTCTTTTGGTTTCATCACTTTTTAGTGACATTCAGGAAAGTTTGGAAAAATTTGGAGTGGAAAATGGACAAGCTTATATTAAGCCGTTTGTAACCGCATATGGCACAAATATTAATACTGGTCTGTATAATACAGCAAAAGTCCTTAACCCTTTTAGATTCGGTTTATTTATTAATACTATGCTTGCTTTTGTTCCGGATAAAGATAAAGCATTTTTACCGAGTCGTCCGGATATGTACATGGATGATCCTTTAAATCCTGGAGAAATTATCTATTTATATGAAGAACCTACTGAAGAAACTGCCACAGTTTTTGGTGAAGACGGAGGTGATATTGTTCATAATTCCCTTCTAGATGATCCAGAATTATTAGCAACATTAGGATTAAGCCAAGATGATGTAAATGCGCTTGATATATCATTACCAGATGGTACAAATTTGCCTGCTGTTCTTTTGATGGTTCCACAATTTCATCTGGGTCTACCAGCTGGAAATGAACTCATGATTCGAGGATTTCCAAAATATAAGATCAGTAAAGACATCGGAAAAATTGGTTTTTGGGGAATTGGCTTGAAGCACAGTATTAGCCAGTACATTCCACTTGTTCCCATCGATTTGGCTGTACAGGGAGTTTATCAATCTCTTTTTCTGGGAGATATTCTTGTATTGAACAATTTTGCATTAAATGCAGAGATTAGTAAAAAGCTGTTGATGTGGACATTATATGCCGGTTTGGGCTATGAACAAACCAAGCTTAAAGCTGAATATGAAACTGAAATTCAGGTTTATAACGAGATTTCCAACTCATTTGATTCCGAGCTGATTGATATCGATTTCGAAATTGAAGGTGATAATAATTTCCGAACAACTTTTGGTATTCGCTATAGTCTGTTTTTGCTAAAATTTTATGCAGATTATACATTATCAGATTATAGTGCCTTTAACGCTGGATTTGGAGTTTCTTTTTAGCCTAAGATACAATTTACTAAGCTCATTTATTTAAAGTGGGCTTATTTTGTTTTTTATTATGGGGACTTGAATTATGGATTTTACTGACATTATATTTTCGCGAAAAAGTATTCGCAGCTTCTCTAAAAAAGAGATTCCCGCGGATATTTTGAAAAAAATATTAGAAGCAGGAAGAGTAGCTCCATCCGCTCAGAATAGGCAATGCTGGAGATTTGTGGTTGTTCAAGAAGAAGAAATTCGACGGAAACTTGCCCTGAAAAGCGGATTAATCGGAAAAGTTAATTTTTTCATAAAAAATGCTCCGATTATTATTGTAGCTTGTGCTGATCCTTCCAGAAGTGTACATTTAAATACACAGGATTATTATCTGGTAGATACTGCTATTGCCTTCCAGCAGATGATGCTTGCTGCCTGGAGCTTTGGAATTGGAAGTTGCTGGCTTGCTGCTTTCGACGAAAATAAAGTTAAAGAAATTCTTCAAATCCCGAATAAAATTCGTATTGTAGGAATGAGTCCTTTCGGTTATCCAAAAGAGAAACCCTCATTATATGATAAAGCTCTGAAAACTTTTGCAGGAAGTAAGAAAAGACTACCTTTGGAAAAAATCGTTTGTTATGATAAGTGGGATTTGTAATTTTTTTTTCCTGACGAACTTTCCGTCAGAAGCCGGACAAGTACAGTTCATCGGGAAATAATCCCAGAAATTATGCAGCTTCCGAAGCGGAAGCTGTATGAAAGAAACGGGATCTGTTATTCAACAGGTTAAAAGTTTCTTAACGAACATTTAATATCGATAAATCTATTTATCAACCTTCTTCAGTTTTTTCACATCTTTCTTATTTCTAAATGCATCCAATTCTGCTTTGAGTTTTGCATTTTCGTCAAATAATCTTTTATTTTCGTTTTTATTTTGTTTATAGAACTCATTTTTCTTTTTATTTTGTTCAAGATTCATGTCAATTATATTTTGTTTTTCGTTCATATATGATTATCTGCATAAAAAATGTTTTTTTCATTCTTGAATGAGAATCTAATCCTTTCCAAAACTTCCGTACCCTGAACCTTGAAAAAAAAATATAACAAACTCTTTGACACAAAATTCAAACAATGAAATTAAGAATTTTTAGTGGGATCTAATTCTTTCTGAGGAATAAAAAATATGGCTTTTGTGCACCTACACAATCATACGCAATATAGTTTGCTCGACGGCGCTTGTCGAGTAGATAAGATAATTAAGATGGCAAAAGAATATAATATGCCAGCGGTTGCAATGACCGATCACGGCAATATGTTCGGAGCCATCGATTTTTATAAAACAGCCAAAAGAGCTGGCATCAAACCAATAATTGGAATTGAAACTTATATTATAAACGGTGAACTGGGAAAAACAGATTCCAAAAAAGACACTCGTTTTCATCTGGTTCTTTTAGCAAAAAACCTAATTGGTTACAAAAATCTGATGAAGCTTTCTTCCAAAGCTTTTATTGATGGATTCTATTATAAACCGCGAATCAGTAAATCGCTTTTAAAACAATATTCAGAAGGTCTTTTTTGCCTTTCTGCCTGCCTTAAAGGTGAAATTCCAAGTTTACTTCTTAACAAAAAAATATCAGAAGCGAAGCAAGCTATTGCTTTTTACAAAGAACTTTTCCCGGACAATTATTATATCGAACTGCAAGATCACGCTATTGATGATGAAAAAGCAATCATTCCCACGCTTATTGAGTTGGCACAAGAAACCGATACTCCAATGGTGATTACAAACGATTGCCATTATCTGCAAAGACAGGATGCAGAAGCTCATGATATTTTGCTCTGCATTCAAACAGGAAAGAAAATAATCGATACATCCAGAATGAAATACAATACAGACCAGCTCTACTTCAAATCTGAAGAAGAAATGAGAAAACTGTTTCCTGATATTCCTGAAGCTTATGAAAACACCATTAAGATTGCTGACGAGATCGATTTAAAATTAGATTACAAATCTTTCTTATTACCCAAAGTAGATGTTCCTGATAAATATGAAGATATGAGTCAATTTTTGAACGATCTCTGTTACAGCACTCTGGAAGAAAGGTATCCAAATGCTTCAAATGAAATTAAACAGCGGTTGGATTATGAGCTCTCTGTGATAAAAAAAATGGGGTTCGACGGTTATTTCCTGGTAGTAAAAGACTTGGTCGATGCAGCCAGAAAAATGAATGTTCCGGTTGGACCTGGCAGAGGTTCTGCTGCCGGCAGCATTGTTTCATATTTATTGGGAATCACCCAGATCGAACCGCTGAAATACAATTTATTTTTTGAAAGATTCCTCAATCCGGATAGAATCGGAATGCCGGATATTGATATTGATTTTTGTGCTGAAGGTAGAAAAAAAGTCATTGATTACATCATAAAAAAATATGGCAGAGAAAGCGTAACCCAGATTATTACTTTTGGGACTTTAGGAGCCAAATCTGTGATTAAAGATGTAGCTCGCGTATTAGATGTTCCTGTTTCAGAGCAAAATGCAATCACAAAATTAATACCATCCACTCCAAAACTTACTCTCGATAAAGCACTTAAACAATCCAAGGAATTTGCAGAACTGATTCAAAGCAATGATATTTATTCTTCTATTCTCACCTATTCAAAAGTTCTGGAAGGTCTGATTCGTCATGTAGGAATTCACGCAGCCGGAGTTGTAATTGCCCCCGGAAATTTAACGGATTATATTCCACTTGCTACAACCAATCAAAAAAACTCGAAATCGGTTTTAGTGGTTCAATATGAAGGTAAATGGCTCGAAGATCTGAAGATGCTGAAAATGGATATTCTGGGATTGAAAACTCTCACTATCATCCAGAATACCATCGATTTAGTTAAGGATTCTCAAGGTAACGATATTGATATCGATAAGATTGATTTTACTGACAAAAAAACTTATGAACTTTTAGCAAATGGCCACACTAACGGTGTTTTCCAATTTGAATCTGCCGGCATGACAAAATACATCAGCAGTCTTAAACCAAATGTTTTTGAAGATTTAATCGCAATGGTCGCACTTTACAGACCTGGTCCGATGCAGTTTATAGATAGTTTCATCAACAGAAAGCACGGAATCGAACCGGTAAAATACAGTCATCCAATAGCAGAAAATGCACTTAAAGAAACTTATGGAGTTACTATTTACCAGGAACAGGTGATGCAGGTTGCACGCGAGATGGGTGATCTTACAGGAGCTGAAGCTGATACACTCCGAAAAGCAATGGCAAAAAAGAAATCAAGATTAATGGATAAACTGAAACCGGTATTTGAAAAAGGTGCTTTACATAAGGGAGTGAGCGATTCAACTATTGAGCAAATCTGGACGGACTGGCTGGAATTTTCTAAATATGCTTTTCCAAAAGCTCATGCCACAGCTTATGCATACATTGCATATCAGACTGCATTTCTAAAAACTCATTATCCTGTTGAATACATGGCATCTCTGCTCTCGCTGGAAGATAATCCCGGTAAAATTCCACATTTCATAGATGAATGCAAAATCATTGGAATCGAAATTATCCCTCCAAATATCAACAAGAGTGAAAAAGAATTCGTGGTTGAAGGAAACAAAATTTTATTTGGATTAAAAGCGATTAAAAATGTTGGAACAGCAGCTATCAGTTCAATATTGGAAGAACGGAAAAAAAATGGAGAATTCAAAAATATTTTTTCCATGTGCGCTCGCATCGATCCGATGTCTGTGAATAAAGCTGTTCTGGAAAGCCTGATTTCTGCTGGAGCAATGGACAATCTGGAAGGAAATCGGGCTCAAAAATATGAAGCTTTGGAAAAAGCCCTGGAATACGCATCAAACATCCTTACTGAAAAAAAGCGCGGACAGATGATGTTTTTCGATATTATGCAAGACGAAAGTGAAGAAGAAGAATATCTGCCTGAACTTCCGAATATTAATGAATGGACATTAAACCGTAAATTAAAACAGGAAAAGACAATCTTAGGTTACTATTTATCCGGTCATCCGTTAAACCAATACAAATCCATCTTGAATCCCCTGGATATTACCAAAGCAAATAAACTTGAGAACCTTCCCAGGAATATCGTGATTGCCGGTGTAGTTTCCGAAATCATCAAAAAAACAGATAAAAGAGGTAATCCCTTCGCAATTATAATTTTGGAAGACTTGAACTGTAAGTTCGAACTTACTTTGTTCAATCAAGATTATGATGTATTTTTTAAAATGTGTGAAGAAGGAAAAGAGCTTTTTATTATTGGAAATAAATCTAAATACAGTGGAAATAATGAGAATATTCTGCGGATTATTCCAACTAAGATTTTGAATTTTGATGAATTGCACAAGAAGCTTTCAGGAGAAATCTACATTAAAATCAGCGAAGAAAATGTTGACTCTGAATTAGCTGAAAACCTGAAGAATGTTTCTCCCGGAAATTTCGGTGTTCATTTCAAAGTAGAAACAAAAAAATTGAGAACATTGAATATCCATCCCAAAAAGCTGAGAGTTTTCCCTGATGATAAATTTTTCTCTCTTTTTGATGA
>CAYWJN010000053.1:0-1453 GCA_964457455.1 uncultured Candidatus Cloacimonadota bacterium | reverse complement strand
CAATCTTTTAAAGATAAGATTTCAATTGTTCTTTCCAAATCCGGTTTTTTGATAGGTGTTATTTTTATCAGCAATGAAAACGAGAAAAAATGGGAATATGAGTTTGAAATTCTGTCCCGGGAAAGCCTTGTCAGCGATTTGGAATTTTCATCTTTTGTGATTGCTGATACTACTGATTATTTGCAGAAATTTCATCGAGATGGCAAGCTGTTTATTATTAATCCCAGTCACATTTTTGAATTACAAACAAATGAAAAAATTTTCCTCTATTATGAACTACAGAATTTTTTCACAGACGAAAATAATGAATTTGATTTTTCGGAAAATATTTACCTGATAAAAAAAGAAGAGACAATAAAGAAAATTGAGTCCAAAATAAAAGGAGAAGCAGCAGAGAAAATTCATCAAATCAAAGAAATCGACTTTTCTGCTTTTAAGCCCGGGTTATATGATTTATGTCTTGAAATCATTGATAATGTATCCGGAATAAAACAAACAAGAGAGGATTTTTTCTGCATCAAAGAAAAAATAAGTAGAACTCCGAGGATCTTCCCTGAGCTGGAAGATGAATTCAGATTAATAAGATATTTCCTTTCATCTGCAGAACAAAAGAAATGGAAAAATCTTTCTGAAAATGGGAAATTGAATTATTTGGAAAGATTCTGGTTCACTCGCGATTCAAATCCTGCTACTGAAAAGAACGAATTTCTTGAAGAAATCAAAGAACGAATAGCATATTGCAATCTGCATTTTTCTCACTTTAAAGATGGTTGGGAAACAGATATGGGACGAATTTACATCCGAAATGGCAAAGCAGACGAAGTGATAAAAGCAAATACAGGTCTTAATGCAAGATACATTCAAAGAGATTACCAGATATGGAAATATCGAATGGATAAGAATATTACTTACATCTTTTTAGACCTGCAAACCAGTGGTAATTTTAAAATCATTTACAGTGATAATGATTTTCATGAAACCAGTTGGCAAAACTTTGATTCCTATCTGGGTGACGATTTTGACTGGAGTTTGATAGAATAGCTAATAATCCGGCAGAAATGCATCTGCCAGATGTTTGATGCGATACTCTTCACGCTGGTCAAACAAAATCACAATCACATCAAAGCGAGTGAGAAAATCTTCATATTCATAATTTTTGGATATGAAATCTAAAGCTGTTTTAGTGAGTTTTTGCTGCTTTGAAAATGAGACACTGGAAAAAGCAGATTCAAAATTTGAGGTTCTTGTTTTTACTTCGATAAAAACGAGTGTGTCCTTATCTAAAGCGATAATATCAATTTCACCATATTGGGAATGATAGTTACGAAAAAGAATTTTATATCCCTTTTTCTGAAGAAAATGCGCAGCTATTTCCTCACCGGATTTCCCGATGTTTTTTTTATTTTTCATGAGCTAAACGAATTTTAGGGAACAAATATGTCAATGAGTTTAA
>CAYWJN010000052.1:0-19423 GCA_964457455.1 uncultured Candidatus Cloacimonadota bacterium | reverse complement strand
TGATGGAAAGATAAGCAAACCTGAAAAACTGTCTGAATTATCTGATAAAATATTGAATGAATCTTACAAGTTAACAGGTTACATTGGAAAAAGTTTTAATAGCTATCAAGTCCGAAAAGCGACAAAATTGGTGATGGATATTGCCAGAACTGGAAATAAATATTTTGATGAAACCAGTCCGTGGAAAGAAATTAAAACAAATAAAGACAAAGCTGAAGAAACTCTTTTTATCTGCACTGAGCTTCTCAGATTGATCTCAATTTCATTCTCTCCAATTGTTCCAAAGGCAATGAAAAGATTACGAAAAATGATGAATTTAACTGAAAATTTTAAATGGGAAGACATTAAAAAAGTTCCCAAGAATTTCAAGATTGGAGAAGTATCTCCTTTGTTCAAGAAAATCGAAGATACTGAAATTGAAAAACAGCTTCAACTGCTCAAAGCAACTCAAACTAATGAGGGAAAAATAATGCAACATAAAAACGAAATAGAGTTTGAAGATTTTGTGAAACTCGAACTGAGAATCGTTACAATAATTGAAGCTGAAAACATCCCAAAATCTAATAAACTTATCAAGCTTCGCATCAAACTTGGAGATGAAGAAAGAACCATTGTGGCAGGGATCAAAGAATCATACAAACCGGAAGAATTAATCGGGAAAAAGGTGGCAATGCTGTTGAACCTGAAACCCAGAAAACTGATGGGAATCGAATCTCAGGGAATGATTCTATCTGCAGAAGATGAAGGAAAATATTCTGTTTTAATTCCGGAAAAAGATGTGAAAGAAGGAAGTGAAATATCATAAGAATAGAACATGGATAAAAAGAATACGACGCAGATTCCCGCAGATAAAATATGATTAATTATGAAAAGAATATTTGTAAAGAAAGTCAGGATTAGTCAGTGAAAGTCTGTGGCAATAAAAAGAATAAGACACAGATAAACACAAATGAAATATGATTTATTATGGAAAAAGTATTGCAAATTTAACATCATATTAAATCATAATATTCATAAGAAATCAGCGTCAAAAAGGAATTGTTATGGCAAAACTTAAGCGTGAGTTAGGACTCCTTAGTATATTTTGCATTGCAGCCGGAGCAATGATAAGTTCCGGTTTATTCATACTTCCCGGACTGGCTTTTTACAAATCCGGTCCAGCAGTAATTTTAGCTTATTTATTAGCAGGAATTATGGTAGTTCCAAGTATGCTGAGTAAAGCAGAACTTGCCACAGCAATGCCCAAAGCTGGAGGAGACTACTTTTTTATCGGCAGAAGTATGGGAGCGGGTTTCGGAACTTTAGCGGGAATATCAGCCTGGTTCTCGCTTGCTTTTAAGAGTGCTTTTGCTCTTCTGGGAATCGGAGCTTTTTCCATAATTCTCTATCCTTCAATATCGCTTTGGCAAATCAAACTCATTGCTGTTTTTTTCTGTGTGGTGTTTTCAATTATCAATATAATTGGAGTGAAACACACAGGAAAACTTCAGACTTATCTTGTTATCATTCTTATTAGTATTTTAGCTGTTTTTATTTTTCGTGGAATTCCACAGGTTAAGAATCAACATTTCCAGAATTTTATGCCTGGAAATATGAAAACACTGTTTATGACTGCTGGTTTGATATTTATCTCTTATGGTGGTTTAACAAAAATTGCCAGCGTAGCCGAAGAAGTTAAAAATCCTTCCAAAAATATTCCTTTAGGAATGATCCTGTCTTTTGTAATCGTAACAATCATTTATGTTTTAGTAGTTTTTGTTACGGTTGGAGTGCTGGGAAATGGACTTCTGAGACCTGAACCTGCAAACTATTCCTTAACTCCTATTTCTGATTGTGCAAATGTATTTATGGGAAGTTTCGGCAAAATAATTTTGGCAGTGGCTGCACTTCTGGCTTTTATCTCCACTGCAAATGCTGGAATTATGGCAGCCTCCAGAAGTCCGCTGGCAATGAGCAGAGATAGATTAATTCCTTCTATTTTTGAAAAAGTTGGTAAAAGATTTCATACTCCGTATGTATCCATTATTTTCACTACCTTTTTCATGATTTCAGTTATTTTATTTTTAGATTTGGAAACACTGGTTAAAACAGCTTCAACCATAAAAATATTACTTTTCGCCTTTGTTAATATTGCAGTTATTATTATGAGGGAAAGCGGCATCCAAAACTATCGACCCAAATTCAAATCTCCACTCTATCCCTGGATACAAATATTTGCGGTTATTGCTTACGGATTCCTGATTATCGAGATGGGAACTACTCCCATTCTAATTGCCGGTTTATTTATGATTGGAGGTCTGCTCTGGTATTGGTTTTATGGACGAATCCGTTCAAATAGAGAATCTGCACTTTTCCATATTGTGCAGAGGATAAAAGCAAAAGAGCTGCCAACAACTTCTTTGGAAACAGAACTGAGAGAGATCATCCGGGAAAGAGATGAGATTCTTAAAGACAGGTTTGATCATATCATTGAAAAATGCTCGATTTTAGACATTGAAAAATCAATGAATAAAGAAGAACTCTTCAAATTAGTTGCTGAAAATATTTCCTCATCATTAGAAAAAACTTCAAAAATTATACTCAAAAAACTGGTTGAGAGGGAAGAGGATAGTACGACTGTGCTAACTGATAACCTGGCTATACCGCATATAATTATTGAAGGTGAAAAAGAATTCGATATTCTTCTGATTAGATGTAAAGAAGGAATTTTCTTCTCGGAACAGGCTCCGAAAATTCAAATCGTGTTTGTGATTGCCGGTACAAGAGATGAACGAACTTTCCATTTGCAGACATTAGCAGCAATTGCTCAAATCGTACAAAATCCAAACTTTGAGAAAAAATGGTTAAAAGCCAAAAACGAAGAAGCGTTAAGAGATATTGTTCTTTTGGGAGAGAGAAAAAGGATATGAAGAAAAGCTTACGGATAACACGGATGAGCACGGATAAAATTGTTGTGTGAAATATTTTGTTGAAATAAAATTGGAGGGAAAAATGAAGAGATTAAAAACACAGTTGTTGATTATTTGTGGAATTGTCTTTGTGACAATTATTTCAAGCTGTGGAGTTCCTCAGGCTGATTATGACAAGTTGAATACGGAAAATGAACAACTAAAAACAGAAAATGAACGACTTATAATAGAATTAGACGAATGCAAACATGGTGCAGAAAAAATTGTTGCAGAAGTTTATAAAGCATACGCAGGAAAAAGATATACGATTGCTCGACAAAATATTAAGATGTTATATGATAAACATCCTGAATCACCCAAAAATAAAGAATTCAAGCAATTATTAAAAAAAATTGAAAAAGAAGAATTGGCAGAAAAAAAAAGAAAAGAAGATGAAGAAAAAGAACGAATTAGATTGGCAAATATTAATAATACGGGAATATGGAATCTTTGTCACTACGTTGATGATTTTGGTGAACCGACTAAAAAAGGATATATTACAAATAAGTCCGCAATTCAAGGTATGTTTAGTAACACCGCAACGCAAAATTCAGTACTAAATGTTTCTTTCTTGATTCCTAACTTATCTGAGATATCAATAATGCTTTTTGAATATGCGGGTAATAATCCTGTTAAAACATTTTCTGATATAAGTTATCATGTTTTAATTCAAGATAAAGATGGAAATCGCCTGAAATTAAGAGCAGTAAATTTTTCTGATAGACTTACTTTTATTGATAAAACAACATCAATCAAAGTGCATAATATTTTATTGAAAGGTGGCACTATAAAATTTAAGATCGTTGAGATTGACACACCGACGACTGAATATGAGTTCACAATTCAAAACGCTGATTGGTATCAAAACGCTTATATTAAACTTGTTAATAATGCTTTTCCACCTGAATTGATAAAACAATTATTAAATAAATAGAATGAAAATTTATATTACTGTAATTATTCCTTCCATTTTGCTTTTAGCTTCGTGTAGTATTAATAATGGATTCCTTGATAAGAATAAATCACCTAACAAATTAAGGATTTCCCAGCAGTGTAGACTGCATGGAAATCCTATTGAAATACATAGCTACCCGACATTGGCGAAGTAGCTTCCAAACATAATTTAAATTTAATAAAAAAATAAAGATGAAAACCATTATAATGAAAGTCAGTGTTAGTCTGTGTTAGTCTGTGGCAAAAAAATCCGTGAAAATCCGTGAGCTAAATTTATGAAAATATTTATCGAAACTTATGGCTGTCAGATGAATGTAGCTGATAGTGAACTGGTCGCATCCATCTTATCAAACACCAATTGTAAAATTTCTGAAAACATCGATGAAGCAGATATAATCATCTTCAATACCTGTTCTGTGCGCCAACATGCTGAAGATAGAGTAATCGGAAGAATCAATAATGAAATGGCGAGAAAGGGGAAGAACAAAAACCTGAAAATCGGTGTGATCGGTTGTATGGCTCAGCGTTTGGGTGAAGAATTAAAGAAGCAAAACTCTTCACTAGATTTTGTGGTTGGCACAGATCAATATAAAAAGCTACCGGAAATTATTTCAAACCTTTTTGAAAATCCGGAATTCTTTTCAGAAACGCACATTAATAACCAGGAAATTTATAAAGATATCTATCCGATTCATAAAGGTAGATTCAATGCATTTGTAACCATAATGAGAGGATGCAATAATTTCTGCTCATATTGCATAGTCCCTTATGTGCGTGGTAGAGAACGCAGCCGTCCTGTTGATGATGTTTTGAATGATGTTCAAAAAGTGGGGGACACGGGCATTAAAGATGTAACTTTACTCGGCCAGAATGTGAATTCATATAATTATAGAGATTTGAATTTTGCTGAATTGTTGCGACGAACTAATAAAATTGATTCTATCAACCGGATAAGATTTGTTACTTCACACCCAAAAGACCTTTCTGATGATGTAATTGAAGTGATGTCAAAATCCGAAAAAGTATGTGAACATCTACATCTGGCAATGCAAAGCGGCGACAATGAAATTCTGCAAAGAATGAATCGCGGATACACAGCAGAGCATTTTTTAGGTATTGTTCAGAAACTTCGTAAAGCGATGCCGGAAATAGCCATCACCACAGATGTAATTGCAGGATTTCCCGGAGAAACTGAAGAACAATTCCAACGCACTTTCGATTTGATGAAAAGGATAGAATTCGATTATGCTTTTACATTCAAATATTCTCCACGTGAAGGAACAAAAGCTGCTGAATTCTCAAATCAAATATTTGAAGAAACTCGTTTAGAAAGGCTAAAGCAACTCATTAATTTACAGCAAGATATAACCTCCAAAAAATATAAGGAACAAATTGAAAAAGTAAAAGAAATTTATGTAGAGAGAGTTAGTAAAAAATCTGCTGATGAGCTTTCCGGGAAAAGCAGGGATTTTAAAATTACTGTTTTCAAAGGTGATAAATCCTTAATTGGAAAATTTGTGAAAGTTAAAATTACAGATGCAATTGGCTGGACACTGAAAGGAGAAATTGAAAATTTTAAATATTAAATTTAATAGGGGAGAGGTGTGAATAATATAATTCAGCATATTCAAAATTGGTTGCAGCATGAAACAGCTTTAATAATAAATCCAAATCCGCTTTTAGTACTTTCCATCATATTGATTACTGGCTTTATCTTCACGAAATTGGCTCAGAAGCTCCATATCCCAATCGTAACAGCTCAAATTGTGGGTGGAATAGTTCTGGGCAGTTATGTGTTGAATCTTTTCCAAGAGGAAGCTTTTTTCAGCTTGGTGCCTATCACTAATTTTGCACTTGGTTTCATTGGTTTAACGATTGGAAGTCACCTGGATTTTCGTAAACTTCACAATGCAGGAAAAAGAATTTTTCTTATTTCTATTACAGATGTGATCATTACTCCGATAATTGTATTTTCTGCTTTGTTTTATTTAGCTCATCTTCCTTTTGCCATAAGCTTGATAGTTGCTGCAATATCCATCACAACCGCTCCCGGCTCAACTCTTCACATCGTCAAAGAAAAAAGAGCAAAAGGTATTTTCACGAAAACATTACTTGCTGTTGTTGCTTTGAATAATGTTCTTACAATCCTGGTTTTCTACATAGCCTATTATTTTCTATTTTATAAAGCAGGAAAAGTAGATTTTGATGTTTTACATACAATTTGGAAACCCCTTCTTTTACTTTTAGAATCAATTATAATCGGCTGTGTTGTTGGTTTTGGAGTGATCTATTTCACAGAAAAGAGAAAGGTAAGAATTTCATTTCTGGCAATGGTTATTCTATCTGTTGTAATAACTGTGGGGACATCTCAATTACTGCATCTTTCCGGCATTTTATCAAGTTTGATCTTAGGGATAATTATCACAAATTATTCTAAATATCGAAATATTCTTTTTGGTGCATTCAAAGATATTGAAGTTGAGGTTTTCACACTTTTCTTTGTTCTGGCAGGAACTCATCTCGATTTGAAAGCAATTACTCTCGCTGGAACAGCAGGTTTAGTTCTTATCTTCAGCAGGCTGTTCGGGAAAACTATTGCACCCACAATTGGAGCTTATCTGGCAGGTTCGACTATCACAATTCGTAAGTGGATTGGAATCTCGCTCTATCCGATTGCCGGAGTTGCTATTGGTCTTGTATTCCTTATAGAAAATGATGTTTTTCTTCAGCGTTTTTCTTCTCAGATAACAGCAATTATTCTTACTGCTGTAGTAATTAACGAACTTTTAGGTCCAATTTTTACAGGTACAGCCTTGAAAAAAGCAGGTGAAGAACATAAAGATAGAATGCGTTTACTCGATTTCCTACAGGAGGAATTCATCAAAATAGACCTGACAGCAAAAAATAAATGGGAAGCTCTTGATGAGCTTGCTATCTTTTTGTATAAAACTCACAAGATCCACGAGATTTCATTACCTGAATTAAAAGAATCTATTTTTGATAGAGAGAAAGAAATCTCCACGGGACTCGGAGATAGTTTGGCAATTCCGCACGCAATAATTGAAGGTGGTCCCAAAATTCGTGGTGTTATTGGCATCTCCAAAAAAGGTATTCCTTTTGAATCGCTCGATGATAAACCTGTTCACATCGTTTTCCTGATTGCTACACCCAAGAAAAATTATGATATGCACCTGCACGTTCTGGCAAATATTGCCAAGATTTTCGGTCATCATCCGCACATTAAAGACCGCATTATCAAAGCAAAAACACCGGCAGAAGTGTTTGAAATCCTTCAAGCTGAAGAAGTTGAAAAATTAAATCCTTTTTTCGAGGAATAAATCAAGAAAGCGGGTTGCGGGGTTCGAGATGCGGGGTTGTCTTTGCTCCTTCATCCGTCCCGGTTGAAGGAAATGTTTGAAGAGAATTATGGAACACCGAGACGGTTGAAACAATGGAAGGGTGGGGCGGTTGAAACAACGGTCAAAAATACAAATTAATGATAATTAGTTTCTTTGGAACTTTCTGTTCTATCTACATCCCAGTCATAACCGCAAACCCGACACTTCCGATGGTCTTTGAAATGTTCGTGAGTAGTAACTTCATCATCCCAATGTTGATCGTAGTGATGTACTCTATTTCTTACACCTTTGTCAACAAGACGTTCAACCTTTTGAGTTTCTTGGGTTTCACCGGTTTTTGTAGTTCCTCGACCAGATGCTGTCCACATTCCATGGCAACGCGGGCATCTGTTGTAACTGATTGTTTTATAATTCCATTTTACGTAAATGATATAACAAAAAATAGCACCGATAGCCATTATTAAAGGCTGAGTTAAAACTATATGAAGAGTGAGAAATAGAAAAGCTGCGTAATAAATTACCGTTAAAAAAATAAAATTTAAGAACTTAACAAATCCATTTGGGAAGAATTTCATAAAAGCGAATATGAAGAAAAATGGTAGGAAGATGAATTGTGGAATCGAGAAGAAAAGAAATATTAATATTATAGTGATAATAATACCGATTATTTTGGTTATCCAGTTTTTTTGCTTGAACTTATCAAAAAAATTTTTTTTCGTATTTTTTTTCATGTAGTAATCTCTGGATGCAAGTTTATTGAAATCGAATCCCCGCAAAAAACTAGCAAATGGAAGTTTTTCTACAATCTTATTTTTTCCTTTACCCAATGTTTCCACATTAACTACCTTATCATTCTCAAAATGGAATTTTATGTCTTTATAGCGTTTTTTATCTTTCACTGCTATTATGTAACGATAGAAGGCTTCCGGTTTATTATTCTTTAAGTATATGAAAGCACTTGGTTCACCAAATTTCTCGAAAACCTGCTCGCTGGTCATATTCTTGGATTTCTGAACAAGTTTGTCATATCGATAGATATCATTGTTAGTTTGATGTACTTCCGGAACATCACCAAATATTTTTGGTAGCATATAAGCTCGAATAACACAACCGATTGTACCATCTTTTAATCTAACTTTATAAATCCCTTCATTATCCAATGTTGCTAAGTGATATGCTTCAGTGCCAATTGGAAGTATTTTCTTCTGATCATCCCTGGCTCTGATAATCCAATGATCCCCATAAACAAAATCTATCTCCTTTTTATTTATCAGCAGGTTAGATTCTGCAATGTTCGAATAATTAACATATCCTATTTCACCTGTTGGTAATTTGATTTTTAAATACAGCAATGTAATTCTAGCTAAAGGAGTTACGACTGTACCCTTGATCACCTTTTTACCTGTTTCCATTTTCACTCCGTCTTTAGAAGTGAATGTTTTCCAATATAGGTCACAAGTATTTTTGATAGTCCAGGTATCCGTAGCAGCGTTGATATTAACAACCTGAATTAATGATAATAGTAAAACGAAAATAATGATTTCTTTCTTCATTTAATTCTCCTGATATTTAGCAAATCTACGGTGAACACAGTGATTTTAAGATAACCTGTCAAGAAGTTTCACTGTTTGTGTTTGGATGATAGGCAAATCTTCTGTTTAAGAATAGTAGTTATTAACTGCAATTTAAGGAATTAGAGATGGGGAAGAGGATTGTATCAAATTAAAAATTGAAAATGAGAAAAAGTGTGAAAATAATTATAAGGATTGCGAGATTCGGGGTAAATCCTTTCTTTGCTTCTTCAAACGTCCTGGTCTGAATATAATAAATTTGTTTTGAGCATTGTGGAGCACCGAGACGGTGTTTCACAAACTCTTTGTTTCAACCGGAACGTCTGAAACAACTGAATAGCAGCCTGAACGTACTTTGACCAGGTATTTTTTTATTTTGTTTTTAATTTTTTTGATTTTTTCATTTAAAATTATTTATTAGAAGAATATTTATTTTTTTTAATCACACGAATAGTAATATTTTTAAATTTCATATCTGAGACACAAAAATAAATTATAAGTCATATATCATTCCGAATCGAAAAAAAGTTAAATAACAGCGTTATTCAAAAAGTAGGGGTTTAAAAACGAGACCCAAACAACCCCTGATAATATACATTATCAGGGGTGAAAAATGCAGTGTTAATCAACGTTTCTACCGTCAAATAAAATTTGGAGGTAGAAGTGGAAAAAAACCAATTAAATTCAAACAAGAACAACCTCTGATAATATACGTTATCAGGGGAGAAAAATGCAGCGTTAATCAGTGTTTATGTCACCAATAAAAAATTGGAGGCATAAAATGGGAAACTCAACAAAAACCCGAATACTTTCTGATAGTGAGATTCGGGATTTTTTTTTAAGCTTTGAACTATCAAAACCGGTGGATCGATATTACTATCAAGTTTTCAGACTGCAGTTTTTGACTGCTCTGCGAATTTCTGATTTAATGGAATTGGAGAATGAGCAGATTTCAAAACACTTTCTGATCGAAGAAAAGAAAACTATTAAATCAAAGAAAAAGAACAAGAAAAGGGAAGTTTACCTTTGTGATGAAGCGTTTGCATTGGCTAATAACTTAGCTGAAAGGTCCCGGAAAAAAGGAAAGAAGAAACTTCTAACGAAAAAGGATGATTCTTCATACCGGAGGGCGGTGAAAGTTTACTGCAATAAAGCGAAAATAAATCCGGACAGAGTTTCAACTCATTCCTTTAGAAAAACAATGGCGAATAATGTTGCACTTTTGAAAGGTGCAAAAGCAGCTAGCAAACTGTTGAATCACTCAAATATGGCAACGACTGAAAAGTACCTGGATGAATCACAAATAACAATTCAGAATGCAATCGATCTAATTTCCGGTAAAAAATTAGGTGGTGCAGCATGATCATCAAAAGAATAAAAAAAAGGGGATTTGTAGTTGTTGATAATAAGCTGGCAAGGGATAAAAATTTGAGCTTGAAAGCGAAAGGTTTGATGTTATTCCTTCTCAGCCTGCCTGACAACTGGGAGATAAGGGTTTCAGGATTAAAAACTCAAATGATAGAAGGAAGGGACGCTATAGCTGGTGGTATAAGTGAGCTGACTGAAAGAGGTTACGTAAAAAAAGTTAAATACAGAAAAGAGAATGGGCAATTCGCTGTAGAATATCTTGTAACCGAATTTCCAGAGGATTTAGACCGTAACGGATTAACCGTCACGGATAAACCGACGCGGGTCAGCCGTCACGGGTCAGCCGTGACGGAAAACCCGAAACAAATCAATAAAGAACAAATCATCAAAGAAGAACAAAATACAGAAAATCAAAAAAGAACATCATCATCATCAAAGATGGAAATAATAATAACTATGTTGAAGAAATTAGGAGTAGATGATGTAATGATTAATGGATTGATTGATGGATTGACAGATGATTTCAGAAAAGATATGATAAAAGACAATTTGGATAATGTGATCCAGAAAACTTTGGAAGGAAAGATAAAAAATCCACCTGCATATGCAATAAAGACTGTAAAAAATATCATAAATGGTGCTTTTGTAAACCTGAAAAAAGAAAAAGAGAAGCTGGAAAAGGAGAAAAGGGAAAAGAAAGAGAAAGCAAAAACCCTCTTAGATAAAGCATCGGAAGCCCATAGGAAAAAGATGGAGCTAGTATTGGGAAAAGGGGCTGGAAATGTATAGCAGATGGAAATATTTCGAGCGAAGTGAATTCGCTTGCAAGTGCTGTGGGAAAAATCTGATAGTTGATCAATTTGTAACGATATTGGATGAAGCTAGAGAAAAGGCTGGAGTCCCTTTTGTAATAAATTCCGGATATCGATGCGAAGAAAATAATAAAACTTGTGGTGGTTCTCCGACATCTTCACATCTGAAAGGACTGGCTGCTGATATACATTGCCCTTCAAAGGACCATAAATTTAAAATACTGAAAGGTGTAATTTTAGCAGGAATCAAAAGGATCTTAATTTATCGTAATTTCATACACGTTGATATCGATAAATCAAAAGAAGCGTGCTTCAGGATAATGAGTTAGGGAGGAGGTATGAGGAATGTATTAGTCCCAGAAATATTAAAAGTAAGGCTGAGAATTTGCGATAACGAGCAAATTGAAGCGTTAAAAGTTACGAAGAAGAATGTGAAGAAGCTGAGAAAATGAGAGTTTTTGAGGTTGATATAATTGTAAAGAGAGATGAGAAAGTAAAAGTGGAAGCGGTTGACGAAGATGAAGCTATGTTGAAAGTGAAAGAGGAATATTCTGACTATGAGATAAAAATTGAATATGTTAAAGAGGTTGAAGCTAAAAAAAAGAATTCCCGGAGGGAACCAGGAATTCAAAATTAAAATAAATTAAACGATTAGTGTTTTGTAGATTTACCACATCGCGGATGATTTTCAATGTAGGTTTTCATTAAAAAGGGATTTGATAAATGAATATAAAGCTGAGTTGTTGAAAGATTTTTATGTCCCATCATTATTTGGAGTGCACGCAAATCACAACCATTTTCAAGCAGATGCGTAGCAAAAGAGTGCCGAATGGAATGGACAGAATAACCAGGACAGCGAGCAATCATTTCAATGTATTTTTGCAATATTTCACGAATACAATCAGCTTTCAGACATCTACCGGATTTTGAAAGAAAAAGATTATCATCTTTTGGTAAAAATTTAGGTCGAATTTTAAGATACTTCTTAATTGCCCTTCTGGCATAAGAACCAACAGGATTAAGGCGTTGATCTCCACCTTTGCCAGAGATCTTAACCAAAGTTCTAGCTGGGTCATAATCATTAACTTCTACTTTTTCAAGTTCACCGATCCGCATACCAGTTGCATAGAGAAGTTCGAGCATTGCTTTGTCTCTGATCCCAAAATCTGTTTTTGTGTCTGGTAAGTCGATTAACTCAAACATCTCTGCAATTGTGAAAAATTTAGGCAATTTCAGTGATTTTTTTGGATATGCAATATCTTTTGCAGGATCAACAGAATTAAGACCATTTTTTTTACAAAAATCAAAAAAGGATTTAATTGTTGAGATTTTACGAGAAATTGAGGGAAAAGAAACATCTTTTTCGTATAACGAATTAAAAAAATTACGAAGAATATTTTTTGTAATTTGTTCTAGATATTTTTTTCGTTTGAATAATTTTGAGCAGTAATCAGCGAGTTGGTTTAAGTCGCTGGTATAAGCTCTGATAGTGTGTTTGGAAGAGCCAAAAGCTCTAAGGAACAGTTGAAAATCTGAAATGGCGTTTACCATAAGGTACCTCCCTTTGTTTTTGTATGCAATTTTGCATTTTTTTTTGCGAACCTTTCACAAGCCTTTCAAGGTTCGCAAAAAAAGACCTATAGTCCTTCAGAGGGTGGCATCTTGCTGCATTCCGCTCAGAT
This sequence comes from uncultured Candidatus Cloacimonadota bacterium, assembly GCA_964457455.1. Taxonomy (GTDB): domain Bacteria; phylum Cloacimonadota; class Cloacimonadia; order Cloacimonadales; family TCS61; genus JABMPU01. The sequence goes on along the minus strand of CAYWJN010000052.1, from coordinate 6,729 downwards.
TGGGTGGCGGGTCGGAAGAAGCAAAAGGCTGTTACTAAATGGGTGGCGGGAGGAATAGGTTAGATAGTGGACAAAATGACAAATGAAACGGTAGTGAGAATGACTTGTTTTTATTTTATTGACAACAGAAAAATTATCTTACAATAAAAAAAAAATAACAATTTTGTCAGCCGGTGTGCCAATTGATGAATAAGTGATTGAGTATAAATAAACCTAAAGAAAGTGGTGTGCTATATTATATGTAAGGAAAAAAAGGTATGAGGAAAATTAGAGCTCACAAAAAAACCTGCAGGGGATGGGGGGCAGGTTTTTCCAAGCACCCCGCTCTCTCATACGGAAAGGGGTGCGGAACTAAGGTATATCAGCTAAGCAAGTAAGCCAAAGTTTGCATAATTTGATTATGTAAAACGATTACAAGCGTCATTTTTTTTATGCTTCTAACTTGTTTGCATATTTGATGACTAAAGCACGTTTTGGAAAAAAATATCTTAGAATAGTTCAGGGAAGCACACAAAAAACAGATGCATAGGAGCGGAGTACACCACAGAATGAGACTTGCACGGCTATCAATGTGAAGGAGATTTTTTTTGAAAACATTTCTAAGATAAAATACAGGGAAATAGATTTTGCAAGGTCTGGGCTTTTATAGAAACATTTTATTTAAGCCTTTGGAATATCTATTGAGATATTGAAACTAAAGATTTCTTTCAAGTGTTTTTATAAAAATTCTGGAAATGAGGATTGTTAGCCGAAACGGAGCGAGTAGAAGCTTTTTTTTTGGGCTTTCTTGTTGCTCTTATGTTTGACGAGCGCAGCAAGGAAAGAGGGATTTTTTATTTCCAAAGAGCTTGGAACAATGAGACTTTTATATTGCTGGTATTTACTGACTTATGAGCATAAAAAAAATCACCCCTGATAATGCAGCATTATCATTGGGGTGGTGAAGTAATAGAGTACTCTGGCTTTCTTAATAGAATTCTAAACTTGCGAATAAATGATTTTGGGAAAGGGTGGGTGTGGGGAGAAAAATGAGTTATAGAATATTAGATAACACACAAAATAACAAGATAATCAAAAATAATAGATTAAATTAAACGATGATTAAAGCAGTCTATACGAGTCTGGTTGGATTATTATCCATTAATGAATTTAAGTGCATTGACTAAAATATTTTTTCTTTTTGTTAATTCAGTAGAATCTGATGGTAGATTCATAAACCTTGTAAATTCATCGAGACTAGAAAAATTGAATTTATTGGAAATTTGAAATTGAAGTACAACTTCTACAAAGTTCTTTAATTGGTACATTAATGTCTCGATACTTTGGTTGCTTTCACCGGTATGGACAGATCGATTTCTATGATCTCTCAAGTGGTTCAAGACCAGCTTAGCATATTCTCTTTCTCTAAAGAAAAATGAAGTGCGGTTAACTGTGTCTATATGACTTTCATTTTCGTTTGTATTAGTAAGATATTCGAGAAGACCCCACAACCTTAAGTAACTACTTTCCCAGTCACTTAGATCGAGGGCTTGAGTGTACTTCCTTAACGCTAATTCAATATAGGACTTGAAATTGCTTTTATTTAATAGCTTCCGGGCATTGTATTGAAATTTGTACAACTTTGTTAAATTGTTTTTCATGTCAAAGGGTTCGAGTGGTCCAAGATAACCAGTTTCATAAAACCATGACTCTGATGCAAGTTTACCATTTGGAAAATGTATAGTATGGAGCGGTCCGAAAACAATATTGTTTACTGGATATTTTTTGCCAGATGACATTCTATATTTCCTACGATTATAAAAAAGATTCCAAATTCCCCGTATAGTATCTATTGAATCAATAGCTTTGCTGACAGCTTGGGAGAAGGACTTTCCAGATGTAAATGTTTTGAGAAAAATGTAATTTGTAGGATATTCACCAATAATAGTGTTAGAAGCTGGCTTTTTTATTTTATCCTCTATTTCTCGACTGAATTGCGAAGCTAGTTGAGAATGAAACGTTATAGTGCAGTCATGAATTTTTATGCGCTTCAGTTTGCAAAAACGATTTATGGATAATCTAGATATAAGTATGTATTTTTGAGGTGCTTGACTTAAGTACTGTTTTTCAAATTTACTAATTTCTTTTAAGAGATTAATGGATGTTATTTTTTGGCTTTCTACAGCACTAAAAGCAGAATGGTGAACTATATTATTTTTTTCAAATTCGGGAATAGTGTCGTTCAATGACACCATGCTGTTAAGCACCACTATGTATTCATTGATTCCAAAACCGAAAAAAGACAATTTCCCATTTTCCCTTGCCTTTTTACTTTCATCTAGCCTTTTTGCGAGATGATCAGGTTTATATCCTTTTTTCCATTGAGCACACATGATTTCCAACTTTTAATTTTTCAGGTTCAAAATAGATTATCCTGATAAGTAAGGGGTATGTAAAATTGTCATCATTCTTTAATATTTATTCCCAACTGCATTAATGCTTCTTGTATTTTATTTTCATAATCATCTTCAGATATTTCACCTTCATTAGCAGAGATAGTAATATTTACTTTCTGAAACTTCAATTGGAGTAAGTTTAAGATACCCATAACACCAGCAACTTTTCCTTTAGGAATTTCAAAGGAAAGTAATACTTTTTCTCTCTTAGTAGCAAACTCAATTTCTCCTTGTTTTCCTTTTCCTTCATCAGGAACAACTGGTTCCTTCTCTTTTTCTTTTACATAAGGTTTCTCTGTATATGTTTCAAGTTTTTGAGTTTCGCAGATTTCTGATTTAATTATAATGCTATTATCAGTTAAAGTTATAAACTGTTTTTCCTTAAAATATAAACATTTAATTTCATTATCGATAAATTCACCAAAACCAAAAACACCTTCTTCTACACCCTTGGAAATAGATGATACAAGTATGTCTTTATTTGATAATCTTAACTCACCGGGAGTTTTTAAAGTTGCTTCATAGATTTTCTCGATATTCACATGATCCTGGGTATTAAGATATTTACTGAAAAGATATACCGGAGCAAGTGATTTTACAATTTCATTGTTAGAAATTAGTTTATCAAAAATCTCCTCATTGATTTTTTGAACATTACCATAAGTTGGAATTCCTAAATCAAGCTCTTTGACTCCATCTTTCTGGGGAATATAAACAAGTCTGTAATATGACCTTAAAACATCCTTCAAATCATTATCAAGCGATCTAATTTTGGCATTGACTTCCTTTTTTTGCTGCTCGGATAAATTTAAAGTAATATCATTCTTAATTTCTTTATAAGCGATTAACCTTTTAATGGAATATTCAAAGGAATGTTTCTCTGATTCTATTGGAACTAAAAAGAATAAAGTATTCCGAAATACGCGGGGAGTTTTGCTCTTATTTTCAATTATTTTTTTGATAAATTTTTGATTATTATTATCCAGGATTATCAATTTATAGAGATTATCATCAGCGATATCGTTATTAGTTTTAGGATATAAATAGGTTTTAAATTTTCCTATGGTTAAAGAAAGTCGGATTTTATCCTTTTCAAATTCTTTGATCTTTATATCTGGAACATTCTCAATTTTTATGTTTAGAATATGATTAAGATTAGGTTGATTTGTGAAAAAATATTTTCCATCCATATATTGTAAATAAAATAGAGAATTTCGCAGTTCATCCAAAGTGGAATCTATCACTGATGAAGGAATTTCCAAAGAGGTGGAAGAACGTTTTAAGTCTAATTTGGTTGCTCCTTTTATTGTCCCACCGGAAAAAGAATACAGAAAAATCGAAGTTGAAGTTCTGGAACCTAAACTATAAGATTTATATGAACTACCTAAAATATTATTGATTTTCTCTGATCCACTATTAGATGATGTTATATCTTGAGCAATAACAGTATCAAATTGTGGTTCAATATGTTTTAATAATTCTCTTCTAACTTCTTGATTTGATAAGTCAAAATCTGCTAATGAAATATAAGGAACTGATTTATTTATACAATCATAAATAACCAGGGACAATAATCTGAGCACACCTCGAGTTCTCTGGAAAGTTGGAAAACTACCCCATCTTTTGTATAAAATATCTATAACATCTGGAAGAAAGGGATATGATGAAATAAACTCATCTCGGTATTGAGTAGATTCTATTCCAGCAGGTAAAATATTTTCCTTTTTTGCATATTTGATAAATTCATTAACAGAATCTTTTATTTCTTTTTCATTTATTTCAGAAAAAAGCCGGGTTCGAATTATCTTTGAAATCTCATTTTCATTAACAGGGCTATAAATCCTCTCTTTTCTACCTGTTACTTTCTGGAGTTTTTGAAATAAATTCTCACGCAGTTCATCATTTTTAACCTTTTTTTGCAGAACATCGAACATTTTATCGGCATATTCGTCAAAGTGTTCTGTTAAGCTTGCCGGTAAAGATATGATTAAAGCAACTTTATCTAAAGTTGAAACAACTTCAGTAAGTTCCTGCATAAAAGCTATAGTTTGAGAAGCAAGGTTAGATTTTTCTATTTTTACACCTGCAGCTTTGGTAACAAATTCCAGAAGTTCATCCATTAGAATTAAAACTTTATCAAATTTAATTAGAACCTCTCTGATTTTATCTCTACCTGGGGATACTCTACTTTTTAAAATATCAATTTTACCAGTTAATTGTTCCTCAAGAATTTCCCATAAAGGTTTGGATGTATCTAAAGCAGTTCCAACAATAACTACAACATTTGCTTTCCATTCAGAAGATTTATGAAACATAGAAATAAGAGAATGAGTTTTACCACCACCAAAAGGAGTTTGTAACTGGATAATTGGATCACCACCTTGCCCGGAAAGTCTTTTTTCTACTACTTCAAGAAGATTTTGCAATCCTTTGGTAAGATAAGTTTTTCTGAAAAATTCTTCTTTATCTTTATATTCTTCAGAACCTATTTTTTTATATACATCCCATAAATCTGCTGCAAAACTATTTAACTCTAATTTTCCTTCCAAAATATCTTTGTGCGGGATTGTAATTGATTTAAATGGTTTCATTTTCTATATTCCTTTCCTTATTATTTAGCCATTATTTGTTTTAAAATTTCCTTTAACCCGGGAAGTTGTTCCTTGGAAATATACCATACATTGGATACATCAACGGAAAAATACTCATGAATAACGATATTTCTGAATCCGATTATTTTTTTCCAGGGAATGGAAGGAAATTCGTTCTTAATATCATCCGGAATGTTCTTTGAAGCTTCTCCAATTATTTCAAGATTTCTAACAACAGCATCGATTAAAAGTTGATTATTTTCGAAACCTTCATAATTTATTCGTAAAAGATATTTTTCTATATTTCCAATACATTCCAGAATATCTTCTATAAAAAGTTTATAGTCTCTAAATGACATCTTTTCTTCCTATTAAATATAAACAATTTCTTTTTTAATATAATTCCATAATTTAGGTCTTTTTAAAAGACCACCTTTTATAACTAAATCAATATCAGCTTTAAGAATATTTTCCAATTCTTCTTTTAAAATAACCACATCCCAACCAATGGGTCTTTCAAAATCCACAAGAATATCAAGATCGCTTTTTGTTGTTTGCTCATTTCTAACATAGGAACCAAAAATACCAATCTCTTTAATCGGGTATTTTGAAAAAAGCATTGGTTTGTATTCATTTAATAACTTTCTTATCTGAATAAGTCGTATCAATTTCATTCCTCCTTAAAGAGTTCTTCTTGAATTACAGGAGCTTCCACTTCTGCTTTTATCCTTTCTTTTCCTGCTAAAAATCCGTCCAGTAATTTTTTTTCTTTGCTTTCATTGGAAAGCGTTTCCGATATTGCTTGAGCTACACGATAAAAAAGTTCTTTTTTCCCATAACCGGTTTGGGAAAGTAAAGATAAAATATCTTTTGTTCTACCTTTATTCCATAAAACTAAACAGTATTGTAATACATCTATCAATTCTGAATTGGCTCCATATCTTTTTTCTTTAAGCTCTGATTCTCGTATTATAGGACCCAAAACGCGAATATAGGATTTATCTTTTTGGATGAAACCTTTTTTATTCCATTCTTCAGCTAAATCTATACCAATACTGGAAGCTAATTTCTTTGCTTCATCAAACATAGTTCTTGCTTCACCAAAATTAAACCGATAAAGAATGTAATATTTCGTAAGCTCTGATATTTCTCCTGAAAAACCATTATGCAGAATTTGTTTAATGGAATAATCTATGATGATTTCACGTACATCATCCAAAAGTGTATTTGCTCTGATGATATTGCCTTCTACATCCATTACTTTTTCATATTTACCAAAAACTTCTATTGCTGAACCGATGGCAGCAATAAAAAAATCCGCTCCACTTATACCTTCTGACCATAATTTATCTAACTTTAAATTGAGATACTGTTTTAATTCTTCTTTTATATCATTATAAAAACCAATTTCTTTTCTGGGAATTTTGCGAGCAACAATATAAATTGAGGAAGATAATGATGCAGAATCGGTTGCTCTAATTCGAGATTGTAACTCGGTGGATAATGGCCAACTGGCAGTAATAATTAAACCGGAATCCAAAAGAGCATTAATGACTGTTTCCCATCCTTCTGTTGTTTTATGCGCGTAAACTATATTAGCAATTCCATTAGGTTTCAGAACCCGATACATTTCTTGAAACGATTTAGACAACAAATCCTCGAAAAAAATTTCATCTTTATAATAATATCTTATAGGATCCCAT
>CAYWJN010000051.1:0-19481 GCA_964457455.1 uncultured Candidatus Cloacimonadota bacterium | reverse complement strand
TTTTTCATTTGACACTAAAAACATACATTATAATCAATAACCAAGATATAAAATATGGAGGAGATAATGGTTGATTTTTCGTTAAGCACAAAGCAGCAGGAAATTAAAGAGAAGTATCGAAATTTTGTGGAAAAATGGATTGTACCGAATCGCATGAAATATGATGAATCCTGTGAATTTCCATGGGAGATTGTTAAGGCGGCTTATAAAGAAGGTTTGATGAACGGTCCCATTCCCGAGCATTTTGGAGGAAAAGGTTATGGAATTCTGGAGGGTTCTCTTGCCTCAGAAGAATTGGGAGCCGGTTGCATTGGAATCGGAATCTGTATAGATGCAAATACCTTGGCTCTAACGCCATTACTTCTGTCAGGAAACGAAGAGCAACAGAAGAAATTTTTTGGTTTGATAAGAGAAAAACAGGGTGTAGCAGCTTACTGTCTTACAGAACCTAATGCAGGTTCGGATGTTGCGAGTATCAGTTCAACTGCGATTTTGAAAGGAGATAAATACATTCTAAATGGACATAAACGATTTATCACTAACGGTGAAGTTGCCTGCTTGCACACTGTTTTTGCTTTAACGAATCCGGAGAAAGGTGCGAGAAGCCTTACTCCTTTTATTGTACCAACCGATTTGCCGGGAGTTGAAATTGTATCTAAAATGGAAAAAATGGGTCAGCGAGCTTCAGTTCAAAATGAAATCAAATATCACGATGTGGAAGTTCCGGTTGAGAACAGGCTGGGTGGTGAAGGTCGTGGATTTATCGTAGCAATGAAAACCTTTGACCGAACCAGAACTGGTGTTGCTGCTCTGAGTCTGGGTGCAGCAAGAACAGCTTATGAAATCTCAAGGGATTGGGCGAAGAACAGGATCCAGTTTGGAAAACCGATCGCAGCAAATCAGGCTATTGCTTTTATGTTGGCAGATATGGCTACAGAGATTGAAGCTGCCAGAATGCTCACCTGGCGTGCAGCCTGGGCTTATGATACAGGTCAGAAAGATGTTTCCGTTTTATCTGCGATGTCCAAGATGTATGCTTCTGATGTGGCAATGAGAGTTGCTACAAACGCAGTTCAGGTTATGGCTGGAGAAGGTTACTCCAAAGATTATCCGGTTGAGAAAATTATGCGTGATGTGAAACTTTGCCAGATATATGAAGGTACAAACCAGGTGCAACGACTTGTAATTTCTAAAGGGATAATGAAATAAATCATTTTCTTTTTTTTTCCTTGAATAGAAAGATTAAAGAAGAAAAAAATTTTTTTAAAAAGGGGGGAAAATTTCATTAAAACAATCAACTAAAAATGCCTGGCTCAAATATGAAATAACCAGACACCCGGATAGACCAAGGTCTTCGGAAATTATAAAAGAATTATTTACAGATTTTATTCCATATGTGCAGGGATTTCCAAAAGATCCGGCAATAATAACAGGTTCTGCGAATTTTAAGAATCAAAAAGTTTTTATCATTGCTCAAGAGAAACCTAAAGGGCTATCTATGGAAGAGCAAGTAAAAGTGAATTTTGGTATGGTCAAACCTGAAGGTTATTCTCTGGCAATGAAAATTATGGATATGGCTGAAAGTACAAATACTCCTTTAATCACAATCATCGATACACCTGGTGGGGATCCGTTTGAACATTCAGCAGAATATCTTCAATCCTGGAAAATATCGGATTGCATCTTTAAAATGGCTGGATTAAAGACCAGGACAATTGCTCTCATTTTAGGAGAAGGAGGAAGTGGAGGAGCTCTTGCTTTACAGGTTGCGGATAGAACTCTGATGCTGGAAAATGCTGTCTATTCCGTGATGTCACCGGAAGGATGCTCCAGTATTATTCTTCGAAACCCAGCCAAAAAAGAGGAAGCTGCCAACCTGCAAAAACCGACTGCAGAAGATATGTTAGCTTTTGGAATTATCGATGATATCATTCCAGAACACGAAGGTGGAGCACACAATGATGTAAAAAGAACTATCATCAACATTGAGAAAAAACTCTCACTGAATCTGAATGAAATTAATAATATCGATCCAGAAAAGCTTTTGAAAAGCAGATACAAACGATTTATCGGTTACGGAGAATTGAAAGAAGATTTTTCCAAAATATTCAAACAAAAGACAATCAAAACTGTACATTCCATTGAAAAGAAATTTGAAAAAATATTTTCTAAATTAAAAAAAGTTGGTGATTACCTGACTCTGCATTTAGCAAAAACTCTAAAAAAGGAAGAAATTAAGGAATTAAGTAAAGATGAATATTATGAATGTGAAAAATGCCACACCAGTATTTCCTTTAAAACCTTCATGGATAATTTCAAAACCTGTACTAAATGCGGAGCAATCAGCAGGAAATATTATTTGTCAGCCTACGAATGGATAAACTGCATTACAGATAAAAATTCCTTTGTGGAAACCGATAAATTTCTCGTGCCCAAAGATGCATTGAAATTCAGTTATAAATATGAAGGTAAAACTAAATCTTATAAAGAAACAGTAAAAAATGCTCAAAAAAAGAAAGGTGTAAAAGAAGCTCTGGTGATCGGAGAAGCGAGAATTTTTGATACTCCTGTGGTTGTAGCTGTATCTGAATTTGGATTTTTAGGTGGTTCAATGGGTTCTGTGGTGGGAGAAAAATTCGTGAGAGCAGTGAAATTAGCGAATTCAAAGAAATGTCCTCTAGTATCCATCGCTCTTTCCGGGGGAGCCAGAATGCACGAAGGAATTCTCTCCTTGATGCAAATGGCAAAAACAAATATGGCTTTGACCAAATTGAAACAACCTTATATTTCAATTCTTGCAGATCCCACCTTTGGAGGAACATTAGCCAGTTTTGCCACGCAGGGAACGATAATTTTAGCTGAAAAAAATGCTCATCTCGGTTTTGCTGGTCCGCGAGTAACCAAACTTATCTCCGGTAAAGATATGGATGAAAAATATTATACTGCTGAATTTTATTTGCAGCGGGGTGGAGTTAATGAAGTAGTTTCCCGCAAAGATATGAAGGAAGCTATTCATAAGTATATTTTGAGTTTGTCCTGATTGAATTTTAAACTTGCCAAAGTTTTGAAAATCTTATCTGAATTTGTATAATGTCTGAATTAATAGTAGAATAATGATTTTGGTTCGATCTGTAAGATTGATCCTACAAGGTGAACTTTCCGAAACTTATCTTTGAGAGTTTCTTTGTAAGAAATTTCGGAAAGTTTTTTTACTTCTGAGACCACAAAGCAAGACGATTTCCTTCCGTATCGAGGAACCAGGCATAATAACCATGTTCTTCTGCGATCTGTGCTTTAGGTGCAATTATCTTTCCACCGGCAGGTTCAACTCTATCTAAAATAACCTGCAGATCGTCATCACCATTAAGATAAACGATTGTTCCTTTGTCGCCGGGTACATGTCCTTCTCCCTTCACAATTGCACCGCTGCTTCCCTCTTTTCCACTCAGGAAAAAACCCATTAGATCATCACCCATTTTTTCTTCTTTGACCTCTGTTTGAAGAATTTCGCTGTAAAATTTTTTGGCTCTAACAAAATCATTTACAGGAATCTCAAACCAGACAATTAAATTTTCCATTTTTTCCTCCCATTAAAAATATTATTGCATTTTGATTAAGATATGATTAAACATTTCAGATTCTATCTGCAGGTTCAACTGAATCAAACTTTTAAGTACAACCGAGACTGTTGAACCAATTTATCCGGAAGTCATGGAATTTTTCCGTATGAAGTTTCGGAAAGTTTATACTCAAATTCAATCCTTTGTGTCTTCTTGACTTCATGGTAAATTCTTCTTTATGGGAATATGAATATCCATCTCAGATTCCGGATCACCAAACTTAAAGCGAGAATCATACCATTCGATTTCATCACCTTCCGCAAGTTCATAATCACTTTCTTCTAACCAAGTATTATAGATATAATCATACGTTTCACCGAGATTATCCAGAGAACCTTTATGAGTGAAAACAGCACATAAACAAGCTGGAATGTTCTTGAAAACCATTCCTTCGGGAATCATGCATCCGGTTTTCAGAACTTTGCAGGCAAGATAGGAAAATTCTGTGTTTTCATCAAAATCTGAAATACCTTCATTAATGCAAATCCCAAGCGAGCATTCCGGAACCACAAACTCAGAGATTTCGTCTTCGGTAGCCAGAAAATCATTCCACAACTGAGGGATTTTATTTTCCTTCACAGTAGTCCTGATAATCATGCCAACGACTTTTAATGCTGCTCGTTCTGTTATTATAACTTCCATAATTTCCTAAAAATGCTTTTATTAAATATGATTGATGTGTTCCTCTTTTTTGAAACTTCTTATGAATTAGGATTATTCATCGTCTTCAAGATTTCTCAATTCATTCAGAACGACTTCCTGTTTGCGATTGGAAAGTTCATTCAGAACATTCCGAGATTCAGTCATTGCAGGTGAGCGTTCAGGTTTTTCCTGGGTTTGCGGATACAATATTTTTGTTATCCCAGCTAATTTTGCCTTAACAGTGGATTCAGAAGTTTTTAATCTATCTGCAATTTCGATTTTGTATCCATCACAACAAACGTAAACTTTTAGAAATTCCCATTGCTCTGCAGTTAATTGTGAAAAACCCTCTTCTTCAAATTTTCCTTTGATGGATATATCACAGTCCGGACAATGATATTCAGTGATTTCTAAGGCGGATTTACAAAATGGACATTCTTTTAATTTTTTACTCATTACGCCTCTTTTTATTTATCAATGAAATTACTAAATATCAATTTTTATGTCAAATACAAAATTCAGAAAAATGATATTTCAAAAACTCTTCAAAAATGCAGACACTGTTTAGCTCACGGATTTTCACGGATAGACACGAATAAAATATCTGTATAAATGTAACCCACAAACCTATTAAAAAATTCAAAAAAAAACTCTATAAGCTCAGATCGACATTTTTCCTCATAAAAAAATCTTTGTTTCTTCCTGCCTTTGTGGTTAAACTGTCTCAAACAAACACGACAAGTTAAATAAGTTAAATAAAAATCTTGACTCGAAAGAAGATTATTTTTTTTTAGCTATGTTGTTTGAGATTGATGGAAAATGAAGCTACCCGCTTCTACCTTGCGGTTTCATAAGATTCATAAAAGTTAGATGCTTAAATTGAATACTTGTAAGGTTTTGAAAAGAATAATAGTAATTGAAAAAATTATAAGCGGGTGGATTTCCATCCGCTTTTTTCGTGGGAAAAAAATTATTAAGGAGGTTCTTATTTCGATAAGAATACGTAGAGGTAAAGCGAGAATAAACCCGACTGTGCCCAAAGAGAAAATTAATAATCAAATCAGGGCAAGATCTGTCAGGTTAATTTCCGAGCAGGGAAAACAGGTAGGTATTATCTCTCTTGCAGAAGCCTTAAATGCTGCTAAAAAAGTTGGATTAGATTTGGTTGAAATATCTCCGAATGCCAATCCACCAGTTTGTAAAATCATGGATTTTGGACCGTATCATTACCAGAAGGAGAGAAAACTCAGGGAATCCAGGAAAAAGCAACATGTTGTTCAAACCAAAGAAGTTAAATTCGGTCCAAATACAGAAGAACACGATTATAGCTTCAAAAAAAACAATGCTTTAAGATTTCTGAAACAACACAATAAAGTGAAATTTACTGTAAGATTTCGCGGCAGACAGCTTGCACACAAAGATATTGGTTTCAAGCTTCTGGATAGAATAACAGGAGACCTGAAAGAGCTGATCGAAATTGATAGTTCTGCAAAAAGTGAAGGCAGAACCATTTCAATGATCGTGTCACCTAAAAAAGATATTGATAAAATCTTAGAAAAAGAACATAACTTCGTAAATTAATTAAACACCGAAAACACTGAAATTCACCGAAAAAAGATTACATTATTCGGTTTTAGACGGAAATGACACTATTATGAACTTTGATTTCGCTTTATGTCTCGTTTGCTCATTTGAGCGATGATGTCCTCACCGAAGAGGAAATGAATTCCGTCTTAAAGAAAATCATAGAATGGGTTCCGGAAGAAAACCAGGATAATAAAAAATTTCTTACAGTTTTGAATAATCTTGTAGAAATCACCATGTCCAATAAGAAATTTAAAGATACGGAAAGACAAATGATAAACATCTGCGCCGAAAAATGGGACGTAGATTTCAAAGTATGAACATCGAATAATCCAGGAGGAATAATGCCAAAACTCAAAACAAGAAAAGGTGTGGCAAAAAGGTTCAAAGTAACGGGGAAAGGTAAATTAAAACGCTCTCATGCTTATGCAGGTCACTTTTTTACCAGAAAGAGCACAAAACTAAAAAGAGGTCTGCGAAAATCAGGTCTTGTTAACAACGCAGATGTGCCCAGAATGAAAAGAATGCTGGGCGTTTAGACAAAGGGAAAAGGAGTTTTTAATATGCCACGAACAACAAATAACGTCGCTGCAAAAAGAAGGAAAAAGAAATTTCTGAAAGCTGCAAAAGGTTATGTAGGCGGAAGAAGCAAATTATACCGAACCGCACGTCAGGCAGTAGAAAAAGGCTGGCTTTATGCATATCGCGATAGAAAAACCAAAAAAAGAGAATTCAGAAGACTTTGGATTATCCGTATTAATGCTGCTGCCAGAATGAATGATCTTTCTTACAGTAAATTGATAAGCGGATTAAAAAAAGCTGAGGTAGAAATCGATAGAAAAGTTCTTGCTCATTTAGCTTTTCATGATTTGGAAGCTTTCGGAAAACTTTGTGATTTAGCTAAAGCCCAGAAATAGAGTTAAAAAACAAAAATATATTTTGTGCATTTTTGTGGCTATAATAAGGAATCAGGGTGAAAGAAGAATTAAATAAAATTCTGGAATCTGCAAAATCAGAAATTAATAAAACCGGTTCTATTCACGAACTTCAACAACTTAAATCTCGCTTTATTGGGAAAAAAAGCGGACTGATGAGTTTTATGAAACAAATCAGTTCACTGCCAAAAGAAGAACGTCCTGCTTTTGGACAGCTCGTGAATGAAACCAAACAACAAATAACAAATATTATTTTAAAATGTGAAGCAGCAATTAAGGAATCTGATTATAAAAAAACACTCCAATCCGAATTCATTGATCTGACAATGCCAGGACGCAAACATGAAAAAGGAAGCCTGCATCCTATTACTTTGGTTTGGAGGGAAATCGAAGACATTTTTATTTCCATGGGTTTCGATGTTGCAGAAGGTCCGGATGTGGAAGATGAGTTTCATAATTTCGATGCTCTGAATACTCCGCCTGACCATCCGGCAAGAAATCTTTCCGACACATTTTACATTGAAAATGATGTTCTTTTGAGGGCTCAAACTTCCACAGTTCAAGTTAGAGTAATGGAAAAACACAAACCTCCCATTAAAATTATTTCTCCGGGACGCTGTTATAGAAATGAAAATGATGCATCCCATTCTCCTGCATTTCATCAGGTCGAAGCTTTAGTTGTAGATGAAGGTGTTACATTTGCAGATTTGAGAGATATCTTAAATATATTTTTAAAAAAAATGTTCGGTGAAAATATTAGTTCAAGATTTCGCCCTCATTTTTTCCCTTTTACAGAGCCCAGTGCAGAGATAGATATTATCTGCGTGAATTGTCTTGGAAAAGGATGCAATATCTGCAAAGGAAGCGGCTGGTTGGAAATGGGTGGTGCAGGCATGGTCGATCCGAATGTGTTTGATATGCTTGGAATCGATTCGGAAAAATATACAGGTTATGCTTTTGGTTTGGGAATAGATAGGATTGCCATGCTAAAATTCAAAATTCCGGATATGAGAATGCTTTTCGCAAATGATGTTCGTTTCCTGAAACAGTTCTGATTTCTGCTGATGAGAAGATATATAGTGTCAAATCAAGTGTATAACAAACAATCTTGTTTGTTTCGTTGCACAAGCAAGATTGCTTGTGTTACAATCTGTCATGAAATATGGCTCAATACTAGAATGATTTCAATAATCTAATTTGAGATTAATATGAGAATAAGTTATAATTGGTTAAAGCAATACATAGACATAAATTTGAATTCCAAAGAATTGGAAGAGAAGCTCACTTTTTCCGGAATAGAAGTTGAATCCATTGAAAATATCGGTGAAGAATTAAAACAAATTATCATCGGTAAAATTGTGGAGAAAACCGGTCATCCACAGGCTGATAAACTTTCCATCTGCCAGGTTGATGACGGAACTGATATAAAACAGGTAATTTGCGGAGCTCCGAATTGCGAGAAAAACCAAAAGATTGCTTTTGCTCCGGTCGGTTCAAAACTTGGTGAATTCAAAATAAAAAAAGTAAAATTACGTGGTAAAGAATCTTATGGAATGATCTGTTCCGAGCAGGAACTTGGAATTTCCGACAATCATGATGGTATTATGATTTTACCTGATGATGCTCCAACCGGTAAAAATCTGGCTTCTTATCTGAATCTGGCAGATACCAGTTATGAGCTGGAAATTACTCCTAACAGACCGGATTTATTAGGAATGATTGGAGTAGCTCGTGATCTTTCTGCTCTACTGAAACTCCCCTTAAATTTGCCGAAAATTTCATTGAAACCCGGTAAGAAAAAAATTGAAGAAGCATTAGCTCTGGAAAATGAAGCGCCTGAACTTTGCTCCCGTTATGTTGCCCGAATGATTGAAGGTGTAACTATCTGTGAATCTCCCCAGTGGCTGAAAAAACGACTGCTTGCTGTTGGTTTGAGACCAATTAATAATGTGGTTGATATTACTAATTTCGTGATGATGGAATACGGACATCCGCTTCACGCCTTTGATTATCAAAACCTGGATGGCAAAAAGATTATTGTGCGAAGAGCAAAAAAAGAAGAGAAAATTCCTGCATTAGATGAAGAAACTTATACGCTCGAGGAATCTGATCTGGTTATTGCTGATGCATCCAAACCAATTGCGATCGCAGGAATTATCGGAGGAGAGAATTCTCACATTACTTCTCAAACCACCAATATTGTCCTGGAAGCTGCAAATTTCAATTATGCAAACATCCGACGAACTTCCAGAAAATTGAAAATATCAACAGATTCATCCTATCGATTCGAGAGAAATCTTTCTGATGAAACAGCAGAAATTATTAGCAAAAGAGCAGCTCAATTAATTCTGGAGATCGCTGGAGGAACCCTTCTTCAAGGCACTTTAGATTCATATCCAAATCCTCAAAAAACTAGCATTGTTGCTCTCAGACCATCAAGAGTAAGAAAATTCCTGACAATCAAAGAGGATGACAAAACATTAATAAATTATTTGGAAGGTTTGGAACTGAAACTTCAAAAACAAGAAACGGACAAATTATATTTTGAAATTCCGTTCTTCCGAAAAGACCTGACAAGAGAAATCGACTTGATCGAGGAAATTATCCGCCTTCACGGTTACAACAATGTTGAGACATTTCATAAATCTCAGAATATAATGAACAAACGTTCTTTTTATGCACGCAGGAAATTACAGGATATTCTGGTTAGTTCTGGTTTTTGCGAAGTAATTAACTGGAGTTTTGCAGATCCCAAAGATTTAGATTCTTTAAATATCCCGGAATCCGATGAACGCAGAAATGTTGCAAAAATCAAGAATCCGCTGGGAAACGACTTTGCTATTATGCGTTCAACGCTTTTACCGGGTATTTTCAAGAACACACTTTTGAATATTTATCATGGACAAAAAGAACTTAAACTTTTTGAAATGAACAAAGTTTTCTTCAGAAAAGATGAAAAATTAGCTACCGAGAAATACAATCTTACAGGTTTATTAACTGGAAATCTTAACCCGGTTTTCTGGAAAGAAAAACCGAAAGAAATCGATTTTTATGATGTGAAAGGGATTGTAGAAGAACTTTTGACAAGTTTGGATTTAGAAGATGTTGATTATATTACTTCCAAAGAAAATTACTTTCAGCCCGGCTCCGGTGCTGATATAATTTTCAGGGAAAACTGCATTGGAAATTTTGGAAAGTTGGATCCTAAGATTGCTCAAACTTTTGGTTTGGAACAGACTATTTTCATTTTTGAACTTAGTGTCGATGACATTTTCTCGCTTCAAGAGAAGCTGACTCCAACCTATAAATCGATTGCCAAATTCCCTCCAGTATTGCGAGATCTATCTTTTGTGATTTCCAAAGAATTTATGCTGAAAGACATCAAAAACATAATTTTCAAAACAAATCCGAAAATTATCAAAAATGTGGTTCTTTTTGATGAATTCATAAGTGATAAAATCAAAGAAGGTTACAGAAGTTTAACCTTTAGTTTGGTGTTCAGTTCGGAAACAAAAACCTTGACGGATGAATTCATAAATAATCTTCTAAAAACGATTATTGCGAACTTAGAAAAAAGTTGCAACATTGAGATGAGGTGAAAGATGCAAGAGCAAACAATTATTGGAATAGATGATAAGATTCAGAAATTGATAAACGGATACACAACCCTGAAAAAAAAGTATGCTGCTGTAGTGGAGGAAAAAGACAAACTGCTTCAGGCTAACCTGGTTTTTCAGGAAAGTCAATCTGAGAAAAGCGGAAAGTTTGCTGAAATAGAAACAGCATTTAATAAGCAGAAAGAAGAAATTGAATTTTTAAGAACTGAAAATGCGAATCTGCGTGAAAAAGTTGAAATGTATGAAAATAAGATGAAGGAAGCTTCAAATAAAATCGATAATATCTTTAATCAAATAAACGAACTTTAGGCAAATGAAATCCATAGAAGTTGAAATACTGGGAAAAAAATATTACTTTAAAACCGATAATCCGGTAAAATTGAGAGAACATGTTGAATATCTCGATTCTCAATTGGAAGAACTTTATGAAAAGTTCAATACTATCGATCAAAACAAATTGTATGTTCTTTATTCTCTGATTTTAACTGAAAAGTATTTAGCCGAAGTTGAAAAGAATAAAATTTTAAGTCAAAGCAGCAAAAAGATTGATAATCTTTTAGATGAATTAACTATAGAAAGTGAAATATGAAACCTGCGGTACTTGTGATATTATCTTTGTTTAAGAACCAATTATTCAGAGGGAATCAAGCCATTTGTGGCGTACAAGCCGGACACGATCCGGATCTATAAAGCAAACAAGGTAGATGCCCACTTTAACGTGGGTTCCTGAAAACTATAATACACGGTACTGCAGGTTTAATAAAAAGAGGAAAAAATGACAACTGTTTTATATATATTAATTGGTTTGGCAATCGGACTGATTTTATCTGTGATTTATAATTTCGTGAAAAATTCTGTTGGAAATAAAACCATACTCAAATCGACCGAACTGGCAAATAAAATCATTGAAGATGCAAAACAAAAAGTGGATGCTCTCAAAAAGACCACAATTTTAGAAGCAAAAGAAGAATGGTATCAGACCAAGAAAAAACTCGAAAATGAAATTAACACTCGGAAAATCGAGCTTCATTCCCTTGAAAAAAAATACAATGATAGGGTTCTGAATTTAGATAGGAGATTAGAAAATTTAGATAAAAAAGACAGTCATCTTCAGGAATTTGAAAAAAAGCTTAATTCCAAAGAAGCTAATCTCAAATCTAAAGAACAGGAACTGAACAATCTGATTGAACAACAAAACACAAAATTATCTGAAATTGCCAGACTTTCCAGGGAAGAAGCAATTCAAATCTTAAAAAATAATCTTAAAAATAAAGCACGGAATGAAGCAGCAAAAGAGGTGAGAGATATCGTGGAGCACACCAAAGCCAGCGCCAATAAAATCGTTGCCGGCATTCTTGCTACTGCTGTTCAAAGAATATCAGTAGATCATGTTTCCGAATCTACTGTTTCCGTTGTCTCGCTTCCGGATGATGAAATGAAAGGACGCATAATCGGACGTGAAGGCAGAAATATCAGAACCTTCGAGAAAGTATCCGGCATTGATCTTGTAATCGACGATACTCCTGAAGCTGTTGTGCTTTCCGGTTTTGATCCTATAAGAAGAGAAGTTGCCCGTTTATCTTTGGAAAAACTTATTAAAGACGGTAGGATTCATCCTGGGAGGATCGAACAAGTAGTAGAAAAAACTGCGAAAGAAATGAATGAAACTCTGAATACAATCGGTGAACAAGCCTGTATGGAAACCAATATTCACAACATCTCTCCAAACCTGGTAAAACTTATTGGCAGGTTGCAATATCGAACCAGTTACGGGCAGAATGTATTAAAACATTCATTAGAAGCAGCCTGGATTTGCGGAATATTAGCTGTTGAATTGGGTTTGAACCAGGAACTTGCAAGAAGAGCTGGTTTTTTACATGATCTTGGAAAGGCGATAGATCACGAATACGACGGCTCTCATGCAGCTATTGGTGCAAATTTTGCCAGGAAAAACGGTGAGAGTAAAATCATTGTAAATGCGATAGAAGCTCATCACGAAGAAGTTGAATCCATCAGTGTTTATGCTGTTTTAACTCAAATAGCTGATGCAATTTCCGGTGCCCGTCCCGGAGCAAGACGGGAAATACTGGAATCTTATATGAAACGCCTGGAAAAAATGGAAGAAATTGCCAATGCGATCGAAGGTGTGAATAAATCCTTTGCTATTCAGGCAGGAAGGGAGCTTCGCATAATTGTTGACCCGATTTCTGTTGATGATGCAAAAACAGCTTATATTGCTTCTGATATTGCGGATAAAATAGAAGAAGAAATGCAGTATCCGGGACAGATAAAAGTAACCGTAATTAGAGAAACTCGCCAATCTGCTGTGGCAAAATAATAAAGAAGTACGGATGAACATACTCTTTATTGGTGATGTTTTTGGTAAACCAGGCAGACAGATAGTTATCAGTTTCCTTCCCAAACTGATAAGAGAATTCAATATTGATATTTGTGTAGCAAATGGTGAAAATGTAGCTCAGGGAAGAGGAATAACCCAGAAAACTGCTGAACCTTTATTCGATGCAGGGATAGATGTATTCACCAGTGGAAACCATCTTTGGGATAAGAAAGAATCTCTTGAATTCATTAAATAT
The DNA here is from genome assembly GCA_964457455.1 of uncultured Candidatus Cloacimonadota bacterium. Taxonomy (GTDB): domain Bacteria; phylum Cloacimonadota; class Cloacimonadia; order Cloacimonadales; family TCS61; genus JABMPU01. Next base: position 6,489 of record CAYWJN010000051.1, on the reverse strand, counting down.
GAAGAGCGAATTTGTAAACCTCTTAATTATCCTGACAAAGCTCCTGGTAATAAATACTACATTTGCAGAACTTCCGATGGAAAAAAATTGTGTGTTTTAACTCTTTGTGCTCAAGCATTTATGCCGCCTGCCAATTCTCCTTTTCAAACTTTTGATGAATACCTTCCTATCTTAAGAAAAGAAACCAATAATATTTTAATAGATTTTCACGGTGAAGCTACAGCAGAAAAAAGAGCCATGGGCTTTTTTGTTGATGGAAAAGTGAGTGCTCTGATCGGTACTCACACGCATATTCAAACTGCTGATGAAGAGATTCTTCCAAATGGAACAGCTTATATAACAGATGTCGGAATGACAGGTCCTCACGATTCTGTAATTGGAGTTGATAAAAAAATAATTCTCGAAAAAATGACTTCCGGTGTTCCAAAGAGGTATGAAGTTTCCAAGCAAGGTCTTCAAATAAATGCTGTTGTTATCAAATTAGATGAAAAAACCGGAAAAGCACTTGAAATATCGAGAATAAAGAGAAGTATCCATGAATAAAAAATTAATTGCAAAACCAATAATAAAAGAGATATATGCTCAATTAAAAGCCGAATTAAAAAGATCTATCTACCTGCCCAACCTGGCAATAATATTAATTGGGGATGATCCTGCTGCATTATTTTATGCCAAGAACCTGGAGAAAAAAGGTGCAAAAATCAGGATGAATGTCACCACTTATAAATTTGCCGATAATATCCAGCAAAAGGACCTATTGGATGAGATTGAACTTCTTAATGAAGATGATACTGTAAACGGAATAATTGTGCAAAAACCCCTTCCCGGACATTTGGATGAATCTGAAATTATTCTTAAGATTGACCCTAATAAAGATGTTGATGCTTTTCATCCTCTTAATATGGGAAATCTTGTATTAGATGGAGATGGCTTTATTCCCAGCACTGCTGCTGCTGTTTTAGAAATTTTGAAATTCTATGATATTGAAGTCAGCGGAAAAAACGTTGTTATTCTCGGTCGCAGCCTTATTGTGGGGAAACCTTTGGCAAACCTTCTTCTCAGAAAATCTAAGATTGGAAATGCTACTGTCACTGTTTGCCATAGTTACACAAACAATTTACCTGAAATCACAAAGAGAGCTGATATTTTAATCGCAGCAATCGGAAAACCGCTTTTCGTGAAATCCAATATGATAAAAGAAAACGCAATTATTATCGATGTGGGAATAAATCAATTACAAGACGCTAATAATAAAAGTAAATACGTTGGTGATGTAGATTTTGATGATTGCCTTGAAAAAGCTTTATTAATTACTCCGGTTCCAGGCGGTGTGGGTTCCGTAACAACAGCGATGTTGCTGAAAAATGTTGTTTATGCACTTAAAAGATACCATTAAGTTCGAGCAGTAAACACGGATTAGGGTGTCATTGAAATAATATGATTTCTATAAAAAAAATATGAAAAAAAGATAATTTAGTTGACGAAAAATGTCGAAAAATTAATTAAAGCTTAATTTCTTAAATTAGAATTATATTATATTAAATCAGGAGGATTAAATGTTCAAACTTAACAAATCTCTAATCTTATTTTCTTTTTTATTAGTAGGGATATTGCTCATTTCATCGTGTGATGGGAGGAAAGGAAAAGTAAACGTGAATACTCCACCGGTTATCACAATCACTGATTATTTCGGTGTAGATAGTTTGGCAAGTGTTGGAGACCCCAACTTATTCCAACAAACTATTCGCTGGTCTGCTTATGATACCGATGGCGTTATCTATGGATACGCTTTCAGAGTCATAGATGAGAATGGCAATCCGTTCTATGATGATCAGGGTAATGTTGCGGGAACACCTGGTTATTCCTGTGTTAATGATAGTGGCTGGGTTTATCATTATCAACCGGGCGCAGATGAATCCATTCCTTTAGAAGATCCAGACGCAATGAAGACTATCTGGACATCGCAAGTTTATGCTGTGATAAACTTCCCGGCAAATGTGAATGGAGACAGTGCAAATGTGGTTAGCACTTTTGAAGTAAAATGTATCGATAACAGCGGTGATGAAAGCATTCCAGCAAAAAAATATTTTAACGCAGAATCAACAATCCCAATTGCTCGAGTTCAATCTACCAAAGGTGAAATCGACGGTGAAACTATCGGTCTGGGTATTGTATTCGAATTTGTGATTCAAGGTGATGAACCATTTATCGGGGAAATCGCAGATTATTATGAATTTATCTTAGAGAAAAAAGATTTAGACGGAAATCTTATTACGTATGATGGAACTCCCCAGGGAGGTTACGATCTTGATATTGATGATCCGAATGATTGGATAAGCACAAAAGGTCAGGATGATATAGCACACTATACAATGACAGGATTTACTATACCAGTTTCTCTAATTCCTAACACAATTGAAAATGATGTGCCAGCGGATTCAACTTTTCTTACTGTAAAAGCAATTGATATTGCCGGTATCATTTCTGAACCTGTTGAAATCAGTTTTGTTATCAAAGAAGGATTCTATCCGGGAACTCTCATCTATGTAGCTGAAGAAAATAACGCAGGAAAAAATGATACCTGGGTGCTTGGTCAAAATCATTTTGTTACATATATGGATCAATCTATCCCAAAAGTTATTCCTTCAATTATGACAGCAGACGGTGCACATTTTGCTACTCCTTTCTGGATAGATACGGAAGGAAAACTAACTGCTATAGGAAGCCAGGACCTGAGGGTTTATCTTCATTGGGGATGGAAGGGAGAATTCGAAACCGATCAGCCGGATAAAAGAAGGGTTGGTCAAGTTTATGATGAATTGACTAATACTCCATATTTCTCTGAAATCAGATTTTTTGATGTCAGGATCGATGATGAAGCTTATGTTTATGGACCTCTTCCTGCAAGTGATTATAATGTCATAGACGATGACGGCACAGAATGGCTGAGAATTCCTATCTATCACGATATCAGCCAACATACAAATATTTATGGTGATTACGCTTCTACGGGTTCTCATAAAGTTGAAATAAGAGCTGTTGACCTGCAAGATGTGGCAGACGAAACTCCGGCAGAATTCACTTTCTTTGTGGAAGATTTTATTCCCAAAGAAGAGAAAGCAGGAATCCTTATTATTGATGACGAAGAAAATCATAATGTTTACTGTCCGGAAGATAGTGTTGATGCACTTTATGATTATTTCTTTGATGGTCAAGCTGATGTTGAAGAAATCAACAGAGTTGACGTTGCTGATTTTATTGGAGATATGGGCTTATCGGCTTTGCATTTTTACAGGTCAGTTTTTTCTCCTACTGAGCTTCAGCAGTACAAGCTGATTGTTTATCATTCAGATTCTCCTCTTATCAATACTACAAGTAATTTTGACAAGGAGTATGATTCTTTAAATCTCTATCTATCCGGTGGTGGAAATCTATTATTCAGCGGTGGAGCCAATATTGTGGCTATCCAGCAAAAATGTCAGAAAGATGGTCTGCCATTATTAGAGTATTTTGGTATTCCCAGAGAATTAGATGACGAAGAATTGCAAGCAGTGCATGTAGTAACTCACATAGATCCTGATACAGGAACAGAATCTCAAGCAAACTTCTTTAAATTGCAATTTATGGTTAAAGCTACTGCCACAAATGGATTTATTGATGATATTTTACTCCAACTTCCATGTTTCAACAACCTTGTAAACATGAGATACGGTCTGGGACCAGTTGCTTACTTTGAATATTTATTAAATGGAACCGAGACAATATTTGAATATGGATGTAAATCACCTGATCCTGACGGTAATGGCATAGATCCTACTTTCCTAGAATGGGATGCAGACTATGATATTGACCAATATCCAAATGAAGCCCAGTATAATGAATTCACTGGAAAAGCAGTTGCAATCAAACGTATTACAGAAAATAATAACTACTACTTCTTTGGTTTTCCGCTGTCTTACATGAACCCGGATAATGTGAAAGCAGCTATGCAGATTATCCTCGACGAAATTCAATAACGAAGAAGTATAAATAGACAAAAAGCACCCGTATCCGGGTGCTTTTTTTTATTTAAGATTGTATAAGAAACTTTCCCTTTTTTATCACAAAATTGATTTTGATTTTGGCAATTCTTTCGGATGTAAATATATCTTGAGCCAAACATACTAAATCTGCTTGCTTATCTTTTTCAAGAGTTCCAGATTTATCTTCATCAAATGTAAGTTTTGCAGCATTATTTGTATAAATCTCCACAGCTTGAAAAGGAGTTAATCTCTCATCAGGATTATGAATTCTAACCGCTGCATCGATTCCTTTCAGAGCATTCAAATCTGTAATATACCAATCGGAACTTCCTGTTAAGAGGATACCGCGATTATAAACCGAAGCTAACCTGGTAGTTCTGGACGTTCGTTCTTTTCCCAACCTGGTTTCATATACCCCGTTTTTTCCAGCCCAAAGCCTATCAAAAAGAGGTTGCATAATTGCACACACACCTGCTTTTTTCATTCTATCCAGCATTTCATCTGATGTTAATTCATTATGAATTATTGCGTGCTGAAGATGTTTTGGTGCAGACTGTTGAGCTTTCTCATACATTTTTAAAATCTGAGAAATCGCAGCATCTCCAATGCAGTGGATAGCGATTTGTAAATTATTTTTGTGTGCTTTTAGAATGAATTCTTCCCAAAATTCATCAGTTTTATATAAAACTCCGCAATCATCAGGTTGATCATCATAAGGTTGCAAAAGTGCTGCAGTACGAGAACCGAACGAGCCATCTGCCAGAATACAACCTCCAATTCTGGGAGAACCAATTTCAAGGGCAACATCAACATCTGTGATTTGCGGATACAAAACAAAATCAATAGGAAAGCTACTTAAATTCTTTTGGATAAGATGAAAATGCTTGATATCCGAACAGCCATTTCCAATTGTTGTATGAATCGTTGTATGCCCGGTTTTCAATGCAATCTGAGCTACCTGATGATAAGCCTGAATAATTCCTTCAGTAGATAAATTTTTATGAAACCAGTTAACAGCTTGTCCATTCAAACGTTTATTTAAATGACCATTAAAATCTTCCGGAAGCGATTTTTCCCATTTGATTTTCTTGGCAGCAACTGTGTTTATAACACAAGAATGACCATCCACTCTTCTCAAAATAACAGGATTTTCAGGATAAATTCTATCCAATTCTTTTGCTGTTGGGAAACGCTTTTCTATAATATTATTCTCTTCAAAATGGAAAGCAAATATTTTGCCATCTATTGGTCTGGTATCAGATAGAATCTCAAAAACATCATTCAAACAAGTAACTTTTTCGAGGTTCGCTCCTAAACTGTAAAGTCCACCTTCGAAACAGTGAGTGTGAGTATCTACAAATCCCGGATACACAAATGATTTCTTCAAATCGACTTTTTCAACACTCTTTAAATCCGGAATGTTTTTGAATGTTTCTTTGATTTTTCCTTTATCGATTAAAAGTGCGGAAAAGAATTCGCCTTCTTTCCTCATTGAATAGAATTTTGCGTTATAAAGTAATTTCATGATTCCTTTTCCTGTAGCTTTGAAGAGCACTAAGATTCAATATTTCCAACTCCCTTAATCCTTCTTTGTTTGAGAAAGGGTCGGTGTGAATTCTTAGACCAACGCTATTTAGAGTCCATCCGTAAAGTCAGATTTTAACGATAAAATGAGACTTGACTTAAGACGCCAGTCTTGAGTTAAGTTGAATTATCCCTATTGATTAGAGAAAATTTAAGTCAAGTCAACTAAAGCTGACTTAACTCAAGTTTTCATAGTTTAAGGACATAATCTATTTAATAATTATCTTTTTCAACATCTCATAAAATAGAGAAACCGGAAATCCCATCACATTAAAATAACAACCTGAAATCTTTTTAATGAATTGGCTTCCAAAACCTTGAATTCCGTAAGCTCCGGCTTTATCAAAAGGTTCTTTTGTCTTAATATATTCTTCAATTTCACGTGCGGAAAGTTCATGAAATTCAACATAAGATTTTGCAAAATCCGCATAAATTTGATTCTTATAAGCAATCGCAATTCCTGTGTAAACAAAATGATGTGTTGCAGATAATCTTGTGAGATATTCAGCAGCAGCAAATTTATTTTTGGGTTTTCCCAAAATTTGTTCATCCTGATACACGATCGTATCTGCAGCAACAATCACACATTCGCTATCATATTTTTTCGTTATTTCTAAGGCTTTATTCCTGGCGTGAGTTTTGACCAATTTACCGGGACTGCAATCGAATATTTCTTCTTCGATATCAGCAGGTATTCGAAGAGCTTTAATTCCGATAAGATCAAAAATCTTTTTTCGTCTTGGTGATGCAGAAGCGAGAATAATTTGTTTACCTTTTAGTAAAGTATGAATCATGATTTATTATCTCTTATAAAACCAGACTCTTTAGAAATTTTTTAAGGTTTCTCATAATAATATAATATTTTGAATAGCTTTCAATTCTT
>CAYWJN010000050.1:0-19748 GCA_964457455.1 uncultured Candidatus Cloacimonadota bacterium | reverse complement strand
CTATTTCTATTTTTTCTGAAGTTGTTGAAATAAATCAGATATGCAAAGGTTTTCATTGTTTCCATGGGAATGTCCCAATCGCTCAGAATTCGTCCGTATTCAACTAAATCTCCCACAGTGACCACAAAATCCGGACGCAGATTGCTCATTTCTTGCACTACTAATTCAAAAGCTTCCTGATCTGCTCCACCGGTTCTATCACCTAAAATTGCAAAGTGAAAATTGTCTTCTGCGATTAACGAGAACGTGAATAATAAGATAATAAATATTGTTGTTATATTGATTTTTAGATTTTTCATATAAGCTCCTTTTTATAAAACTGTTTAATCGTTTCCAAATTGGAATTTAAAAACAAACGAAAAAAAATGAGTCCTCTCGCTTCATGTCTGTCATTCCCGCAGAAGCGGGAATCTAAAAAAAAGAAAAGAAATGGTTTCCCGTTTTCACGGGAATGACAATAAGTTAAAACTTCGGAATCCAGAAAAGACTTCCGAAGTTTTTTACTGATTCCTCTTAAACTCCCCACTTTTTCAAAATCTTATCAAAAGTGCCATCTTCTTTGATCTTATCTAATGCAGCCTGCAATTTCTTAACAACAGCATCAGATGTGTTTTTGTTGAGGGCAAGATAATACCCGCCTTTTGTGAGTTCTTCCAGCACGAATACTCCATTGATAACTTCTTCGGGTTTAAAGCCAGCTTCCTTTACAATATAACTTGCAGTTACATTTGGCATAGGCCACAAATCAATTTCTTTGTTCATCAGCTTTTCAAAATTAGCTCTGTTGTTTTCAGAAACGATTAACTGCTTGTCAATTTCGTAACCTTTAGATTTGAAAAAGCTTTCCCGTGCATCACCCGGAGTGATCCCTATTTTGTACTTTTCCATTTCTTCTAAAGCTAAGATTTCAATATCCTCTCTTTCTGCCAGAGCAAAAATCGAATAATTCGTGGGAGCAATTGTTCCCACCCATTTGAAAAGTTCTTCCCTCTCCGGTCTGCGGCTTGTTGAAAATAAGATACAATTTTTTGTGCTCAGGGCAGTTTCATAAGATTCTTTCCAGGAATGAACCTGAACCTCATAAGATATTCCTGCTTCGGTTAAAATGGCTTTTACAACCTCTGTTGATAAACCAGCTACTTCTCCATCCTTTGTAAAATTAAAAGGTGGGAATTCTTCGGTTAACACTACCAAATGCTCTTTTGCACATGACAAAATTAGCACCATGATAAGCAACAAAACTACTTTAATTCCTGTCTTCATGTTTTCTCCTCCGTTTTTTTTTCCAACCATTTTTGGATTTTTTTTCTTTTTTTCATTCCCAAAACTTCCTGTCCAGACTCCGATATTGCACAGCTTCGCTGATGTGAGCTACTGTTATGTTGTCACTTTCTTCCAAGTCTGCAATTGTGCGGGAAACTTTTAAAATTCTATCATAAGCTCTGGCAGAAAGCCCCATCTTATCCATAGCCATTTTCAGAACATTTTTGCTTTCATCATCCAATTGGCAATATTTTCTTATCTGTTTGGGATTCATCTGGGAATTACTGTAAATTTTTTCTGCTGCAAATCTCTCCAGTTGAATATCCCGCGAGTTATTCACTCTTTGTCTGACACTTTCGGATTTCTCACCGGTTGGAAGTCCGCTCAATTCATCATATTTCACAGCAGGAACTTCCACGTGAATATCTATCCTATCCAGAAGCGGACCGGAAATCCTGGAGCGATATCTTTGAATATTGGCAATGGGGCAGGAACAGGTATGTCCCTCCACATTGCTGCCGAAATATCCGCATGGACAGGGATTCATGGAAGCAACCATCATAAATTTAGCAGGAAATTCCAGGCTTTGAGTGGCTCGCGAAATTGTTACAACCTCATCCTCAAGCGGCTGGCGAAGAACCTCCAACACAGATTTTTTAAACTCCGGTAATTCATCCAAAAAGAGAACTCCATTATGAGATAAAGAAACTTCCCCAGGTTTGGGATAACTTCCACCGCCAATCAAAGCCACATCGCTAATAGTATGATGAGGAGAACGAAACGGACGACTGGTTACAACTCCCTTTCTGCTTCCAATCAAACCTGCAACAGAATGAATTTTGGTGGTTTCCAAAGATTCTTCCAGAGTCAATCCCGGTAGAATCGTAGGAATGCGTCGGGCTAACATAGTTTTTCCCGAACCTGGGGGACCGAGCATAAGAACATTGTGTCCACCTGCTGCTGCTACTTCCAAAGCTCTTTTCACATGAAACTGCCCTTTCACATCATACATATCAACCGGACTTTCATTCAGTTGAGCAAATATCTCTTTTTTATCTACTTTAACAGGTTCAATCTCGATCTTTCCTTCCAGAAAATTAACAACTTCATTCAACGAAGTTGCAGGAAGAACATTCAGTTTTTCAATAATAGCAGCTTCTTTTGCGTTCTCATAGGGAAGAATAAGACCATCCAGTTCATCCTTCCAGCAAGCTATGGCAACCGGCAGAACTCCACGAACCGGTCGCAAATTGCCGTCTAAAGATAGTTCTCCTATAAAAGCATATCTTTCCATTTTATTTGTTTTCATCTGGTGCATGGCTAAAACTAAAGCTAATGAAGTGGGAAGATCCAATGCCACACCATCTTTTTTAATATCAGCAGGAGCGAGATTAACAGTATATCTGTGGGTCGGAAACCTGAAACCGGAATTCTTTATCGCTGCCGAAACTCTATCGCGGCTTTCTTTCACAGAATTAGAAGGCAATCCTACAATGTTAAATTTGTACAATCCTCCCTTAACATCTGCTTCCACAATGATCTGCTCAGCATCGATTCCCTGAATTGCATACGAAATTGTTCTGCCGTACATAAATGCTCCTTTAATTTGTGGAGTGCATCAACCGTGTTGATGCTTAAAATATTACGTATATTTTACTCCAAATTCAACCATTGCGAAGGTCGAGAAAAGCAAGAAGTTCGACAACCATTCGCAAGGTTTCATTATCTATTTTCCAATCACAACTGTTATTTTCTTAGAATATACTTTTTCAGATTCACGAGAAGTAGCTTCCATTAAAACTATGTAAACTCCGATGGGAAGATTCCTGCTGTTATCTCCTCTCCCATCCCAGACTAAATTCCCCTCGCACGCTTGAAGAGTTTGGTCAATTAGTTTTTTCACAAGTCTTCCTTTTAAATCAAAAATCCGGATTGTAATCCTACTTAATTTTTCCGGTAATTTAAAGCTGAAAATTGTCCTTTCGCTTTGATATGGTGAGAATGGATTGGGATTCACAGAAAGTTTCACACTAGATGGTAAAACCTGAACAAAAACACTGTTTTGAGTTCCCGGTGTACACACATTAACCGCAGGTCCCCAGTTCTCAGGATTCGCTATTATTCTGGGATTAACCCGCTCGACAGAAACTCCTTTCAAATCATCATTCCAATCAGAAATATAGAAGAAACTTTCAATTAAATTTTCAGATTCGTCGAGAATAGCAATTTGTTCTCCATAATTAGATAAAGAGCTTAAACCTTCATAAATTGGAACATTTGTAAGATTATAATTATCTATTAGAAATTGAACATCCTCTTCAGAACCTGTTATTAAGATATAGTTTGAATCTGAGAAAGGTATTTGAAGTGTATCTTCATCAACTACAATCAAGATATTATTCAGATGAAGAATATAATCATTTATTTTTAATTCGATCCATTCAGGTTGCTCATCAAAAGGGCGATACATGATTTCATTCACTACAAAAGGAAGCGAATAATTATTAAAGAAATCATAAGCATTATTGTTGCTGGGATTATTGTCTTCTGCTGAATAAATTTCATAATGAAAAGTAGTAAATCCAATTTCAGGATATTCTAAGGTGAAATTATATTCCAAACTATCCCCAATGGTTAATTCTTCCTGGAAAATCTCAGTCTCATTTGAGGAACCATTAAGAGCAGAATAACAGGTCAAAATTGCATTATTGATCTGGTTTAATCCAATATTCTTGATTTTAACAGAATGGAAAATTCCATTTAAAGTATCGCTGCAAGATGCAAAAGATAATTCCATATCTTTTTCAAATGGTAAAAGACTGTTCTGTGCTCCGGGAGTGCAAACATTATTTGATGCTCCCCAATTCCAGGAATCTGCTGGTAAAAACGGATTTTTTCTTTCAATAGAAACTCCATCGAGTTCATCATTCCAATCAGGATCATAGAAAAAACTCTCAATAGTATTCCCGTGAACATCAATTATAGATATCTGTTCACCGCTATTAGAGAGATTTCCAAGATTGATATAAATTGGAACATTCGACAAATTATAGTTATTTTCCAAAAATAAAGAATCTTCTTCCGAATCTGTCAGGAGGATAAAATCATTATCTGAAATTGGAATGGTTACAGAATCGTCGCTAACAATAATATAAATTTGATCAAGATCGGGAATAAAGTTGTTTATTTTCAATTCCAGCCATTCCGGTTCTTCTTCATTGGGATTGTACATAATTTCGTTAACTACAAAAGGAAGAGCATTATTATTATAAAAACTAAAATCAATATTGTTGTATTCATTCAAATCTTCGATTGAAATTATTTCATATTTAAAGGTAGTATATCCAATAGGTGGAAGTTCTGTGAAAAAAGAGAAATTCAGAGAATCATCAATTGTAAGATTTTCCTCGTAGACTACAATTCCGGGATATTCCCCGTTTAAAATTGATGAACAAACAAAATAACCCGATGTAATATTTTCCAAACCAATATTTTTAATAATAACAGAATGTTCGATTTGGTTTTGCTGAACTTCAAAATCGTCAGCAACAAGCTCCAAATCTTTTTCAAACGGTAAAAGACTGTTCTGAAAAGTTGGAGTTGCTCCCAAGCTATCCTGACATATTTCCCAGATAATATTTTCATCTATGAAAGGATTAACTCTTTCGATAGAAAAATTCGTTGGGCAATTGCTTCCCTCATAAGATGTAGAATCGAATTTTGTTTCGTACTGATCTACCAATTTCAAACTTTCTTCAGTATTATTCAAAACAGTCCAACTTACTGCTTCGGCGATATTATCAGGATTTGCTTCAGGATAGATTTCCAAGAGTAAATTCTGGTCTGGGCACACAACCAGAAAATCCTGAGACTCGATAGAGCCGGAAAAGCTGATTTGACCGCCGGAAGCATCGATTATTGCGAAGTTATCCACAAGATATCCACTTGCAGAACGATTGAAGATTTCAATCCATTCCTGATTGCTCGCAGCCGGCTTGAACATTACTTCATTCAAAACCAGAGGAGAACTTCCAATTAAAACCGAATTTGATGCTGAGTTGTTTTCTAAGTTATTATCAAATGGATAGTTAACTGTTGCAGAAGTGACATAATATCCATCTGGGAACGAACCGAGTTCACAAGAAAAAACAATGTAACTTTCAGGCAGAATCTCTGGTAAATCATAAACGTTGAAAGGGCTATTATTAATGGTGATTTCCAAGCTTGCTGTTGAGTTATCCACAATTTCTGTGGATAAATTGAAAACCTCTGTTTCCAGCCATAAGATGCTCTCTATTTCAGCAATATTCAGCTCATAAATTGCCAGATCCACTGGATATAAATTCGGTTCACCTGGAGTTGGATTTTCACATTCAAAAAAATCAATTTCACAATTATTAGAATCTTCCCCATCATGTTTTCGAGCGAGAGAATTTCCTCCATCCACATCAGGTGCAAAATATTCTCCTGGATTCGAAATATCATCAGGAAGATTATTTGAATTTGGTGAATCATATAAAACTGTATCAGTATAAATTGCATCAGCAGATACTATCCTGATCCCATCGGTTGCAGTTCCTCCATTTTGGAAGGTGAGATCGGTAGTGAGATCAGTGTTGGGAACAAACTCTTCTCCGATTAGAAAATAGGAATGAGGAGCTATCGAATATCCTGAAAATAAATCAAAGGCATAAACAAGTTCAAATTGACTTCCTGCTTTCTGGATTATCCATCCATTTAAATTTACACCTTGTTCTCCCGCGTTGTAAAGCTCAATCCATTCATAGCCTGTATCTGCTCCTGCTGGATCGTATAAAGCTTCATTTATTACGATATTTTGAGAGAATAAAAATGAAAAAATACTAAACATAAAAAGAAAACACATAATTCTTTTCATATCATTTCCTTCAGGCGAAAATTTAATATTTCGCTTTTATGGACCGCATAAGATACAATAACAAAGAGAACCGACATCAATTAGTGCCAATAAATAATTTCTCTGAAATCCTAAATAGTATAAATTTTGTGTCTCGTTGAACGCTGAGGAGACCATGAATACCTTGTTAAGAATTTAAAAAATTCCTCAATTTGGCAAATTCTTGAGGATTATGCTGAAAATTTTCATTAATTTAAAGTAATAACTTACTATAATATTTTAATGCCTGTCTCAAATATTTCTCTGGCAAGAGGATTTCCTTTTGTGAAATCTTTTGGATTAAACGGTAAAACCTCAATATCGCTACTTATTCCAAGTGTAATTCTTCTAATCTTGCTTCGGTCTTTAATTCTAATCCCGTCAAAAACATTGGAAACAATTGCTAAATCGATATCGCTCCATTCACTGTTTGTTCCATTTGCATAGCTTCCAAAAAGATAAACGCTTTGTATCTGGAAATTTTCTTTATTTAGCGCAATTATATATTTATCGATTATTTTTCTAACTCTATCTGGTAAACCAGCCATTGATGAAACTCCTTTATCTTTCTAAAATACTTCTTCGTATATTCTTCTGTACATAATTCGTAGAAATCCTGTTTATAATCAGGATAACGTACTTCCAAATTAAAATCATTTACTTCATCAAGGAATATCTTATCTTCCTGCGATAATTGTAATTTGCCTATTTCTGCTAATCTTACAAGGTTATGAATTTTCGGCGGAATTCTATTATTGCTGTTTTGAACATATATTGCTTTAAGTACTTTTTCCAATACCAAATGCCCAATAAATAAGCACCAATCGTATTTGCCTGAATCAAATAAACTTTCTGCAATTTCTAAATCATGATTAGCACTTTTCAGCCAATATCCAATATGTTCTTTAATAGTCATTGCTCTTTCTCCAGCTTATTGCTCTTTTTTTATTTTTTAATATCCGATTTCTTGTTAAGAAATTCATTTTTCTGTCAATATTTAAATATCTTTTCAATAATATCTGAAGGAATGATAGATGCCGGCTTCCTGGTTTTTGCCAGTTTCTCTGCTGTTTTCCCCATTAAATAGGAAGCAGATATTGCAGCATCTTTAAATGATAGTTTCTGCCCTAAAAAAGAAACTATAATGCCGGCAAGAACATCTCCGCTTCCTCCGGTAGAAAGCCCGTCATTTCCGGAAATATCAAAAATAAATTCTTTTTCATCAGCAAAAATCGTGGTGGCACTTTTCAATAAGACGCAAGTTTTATATTTTTGAGTAAATTCTTCTAATGCTCTTAAAGGGTCAGCCAAAATTTCTGGAATCGATTTGTGAGAAAGCTTGGCAAATTCCCCGATATGAGGTGTGAGAATGAACGGTTTATTGATAATTAATTTTAACAAATCTTCATTTTCAGATAATATATTCAAAGCATCAGCATCCAGAATTGCAGGTTTTTCCCAATTCTGCAAAACAAAATTTATCAGCTCTTTTGCTTTGGGAGTCGTGCCCATTCCGGGTCCAATCAGAAGAGCATCCATTGAGTTAAGTTTTTTGAAAAAATCATCAAACTTCCCGACTTCCGATAAATCCGGAATTGAATACGTCATAACTTCCAGTAATTGGTTTTCAAATATCAATTCCATACCTTTTGGATGAAAGAGTGTTATTAATCCTGCTCCTGAACGTAACGCTGCTCTGCATGCCATTATTGCTGCTCCGGAAAAACCGGGAGAGCCGGCAATAATTCCAACTCTACCGTAATGTCCTTTATGGGAAAGCGGAAACCGTTTTGGATATTTCACATTCCTGTCATAAATAAGTTTTGCTTTAGAAGGAAACTTTTCATAGAGTTCATCTGGAATTCCAATATCAATTACTTTTATAATTCCACTTTTTTCTCTGCCTTTTTCTATGAAATGTCCACATTTATAAGCAGCCATTGTAAGCGTGTAGTCTGCATTTACAGCAACTTCTGCTTGTCCGGTATTCGCATCGACTCCGCTAACAATATCAATGGTAACAACCAGTTTTCCAGATTTATTTATTTTATCAATTATATCTGCTTTCCAACCTCGAATTGTGCCTTGCAAACCAATACCGAAAATGGCATCTACAATTAAATCAAACTCTGAAAGAGCATTCAGTTCTTTAGCACTATGAATTTTATCGATTTCAATTTGTCGTTCTAAGCACGATTTATAATTTTCAAAAGTTTCAGGACTCATTTTGTCAGTGCTTCCAAGCAAAAATATTTTTGGGTAATATTTCCAATTTTTGAGATAGCGAGCGATAACAAAACCGTCTCCCCCGTTATTGCCGTTGCCGCAAAAAACAGCTACTTTGAACCTTGAAAAGGTCTCTTTCTCCAGATTCTTCTCGCTTGACCCTTTAAAGGTTTCTTCCATATTCCCGGGATAACTTAATAATTCATTTCTGATAAACTCCGCACATCCTCTACCTGCTTTTTCCATCAACTCTTTGCCGGGAATACCGATTTTTTCAATCGTATATTTATCTAAAAAATACATTTCTTCACGTGAAAGGATATAATAATTTTGCTTTTCCTTCATAATGGCAACTCCATATATTTCATTCCATCAGGATACATAGCATGAACATTTTTCTTCTATTTATTAAATTGGTTTTTCTAGAATGTGTAAATATTCAACAGTTGAATCTGCTTTGTGATTTCTATTTTCAGTCTTATCTGCTTTGAATCGTTGATAATCTTTTTTTATTATATCATAAAAACCATATTTGCTCATAATTTTTCTTACTTCTGATTCCGTCATTAAGCCTTCATTATTATAACTTAAAAATATGTATTTAAATTTTGCATTTTTAATCAGTGTTTTCTAATAAACTTGCAAAGAAAAAAAACATAATTATCTTCAACTTATTTCAATTTCATAAGACAATGTAAAATCATGTTCAAATTTATCTATAAATTTAAGTATAATTGAACCATTATCAACGATTTGTGGAGCATCTTCATAGTATCCTCTATATACTCTGAAAGAAACACAATTGTCTTCAACCAAAAAACTTCCAATTTCTCCAAATTCTATTTCTACCATTCCAAGAATTGAGAGACATATTTCTTCACTTAAATAAGTATAAGCAGTAAGTTCTTCTATGTTAAATGTAATCATAAATAAGTTCTCCTTAGAGCGATTTTATAATCAT
Organism: uncultured Candidatus Cloacimonadota bacterium; assembly: GCA_964457455.1. Lineage (GTDB taxonomy): Bacteria > Cloacimonadota > Cloacimonadia > Cloacimonadales > TCS61 > JABMPU01. The sequence goes on along the minus strand of CAYWJN010000050.1, from coordinate 10,383 downwards.
TCTCTACTTGATCGTATGGCAGAAATTTTACCCTATTTATAAGTGGTTTAAATGCACTTTTATTTATTTCTTTTTGAAATTTTTCATATCTTTTTTGTTCTGAAACACAATAGAATTTTGCATAAAAATCCTGTAATTCATAAAATTTTATTAATGCATCTCTAAAATCAGTCGAATGTTCAACTTCGAAAAATGAAAAAGGGAATCGTCTTTCATTAAACCAAATTACATCGATAAAACGGGCTGAATTATTAATTATATTCTTATAAGTAAAATCCGGAATGTTTTCTATAGTCGAAAGATTTCCTAATTTTTTTCCTTGGAATATCCACTTTTTATCATTGGTATATGTGTCGGATATTTCTTTTTTAAAGTTTCCTATTTCTAAAAGCATTCCTTGTATAATGGCGTGTTTTCTTTCTTTACGTTCATTTTCATTTTTTGGTTCAATTTCTTTAGGCAATCTATCCAAATATTCTGTTAATGCATAAACACCTAATCCAATTCTAGTAAATCTCGAATCTCGTTGAACTATTGCTTGAATCGTGAAGTTTGGTGTTATTCCTTTAATTTTTGTTTTATCTTTATATTTCCAAATATGTTTATAAATAAGTTTTAATGGCGCAAAATAACCATTTTTTATCATAACTTGTTCAATAGCTTTCGAATATGTTAAATCTTTTTTATGCATAATTTATCCTCCTACATATAAAAGTAATTTATAAAATAAATCATTTTGCATTTGCGAATCGACAAAACTTATCATTTCAGGATTTATATCGAAACCGATATATTTCCTGTTTAAGTTTTCACATTCGAAAAGAGTTGTTCCGCTTCCCATAAAAGGTTCAAAAACTGTTTCATTCTCTTTAGAGTATCTCTTTATCAATTGATAAGGAATTTGTGGAATAAAATTACCATGATAAATATTTTTATGTTTTCCTCTTTTATCTCTTTCATTAATTATCCAAAGAGAATCGACATTTATATCGCTTTTTTTCCAATTGTTTAATTCTATTTCATTATTCATCATTGAATTTTTCTCTTAACCTCTTATGCCAAAATCAATTTGATAAATATAATATCAAGTAGAAAAAAATAATTGCCTTCAACTTCGTCTTATCCTCATCTTTTTCATGGTTTTTTATTCCTCCGGTAACACGATTTCAAGCGTGGTTCCTTTATTTATTTCACTTTCCAAAACACGAATTTTCCCGTTGTGATATTCTTCGATTATACGTTTTGCCAGGCTGAGTCCAAGCCCCCAGCCGCGTTTTTTGTTAGTAATCCCGGGCACAAAAATTCGTTTATACATAGATTTTTGCATTCCCACACCTTCGTCTTTGATGTGAATATATGTTTTCCTGTTTGAACTAAAAGCTCTAATTTCAATTTTTCCAGCATTATTTTGCATTGCGTCAATACTGTTTTTTATGATATTCTCCAAAGTCCACTTTATCAGGTCCGGATCAATTTTGATTTCTTTACCTTTAATTTCACTTTCAAATTTTATGGTTAATTTTTTAGCAATACTTGGCAATCTTCTTTTAAAAAGTTCGACTGTTTCCAGAATTGTATCATGCAGATTCGTTTTCTGGTGAATCAATATTGAGCCGACTTTGCCAAACCTGGATGCAATTTTATTAAGCCTGTCAACATCTGCATTCATATATTGCAATATTTCCAGCATTTTCAGATCATCTTTCTTTTCCTGTAATTTCATAGAAAGAATATTCAGCCATCCTCCCAAAGAAGATAAAGGCGTGCCAAACTGGTGTGCTGTTTCTTTTGCCAAACCAACCCAGATGATATCACGTTCATTTTTCTTAAGAATTATCACGCCGTAAATTCCTAACAATAAGAAAATTAAAAAAAGCCCCGTCCCGATATAAGGCATCAATTTTAATTCTATTAATGTTTTGGAATCACCAAAATAAACAAAGCTGTGAACTTTTTCGTCTTCCACATTGAATTTCAGCGGAATTACATTTTTTTGTGCTTCCATTTTCCTGACCATTTTCAGAAGAACCTTTTGCTGTTTCAAATCTAATTCTGAAAATCTTTTCTTTTCAATATCTATATTTTCCCACGAAAAAGGAATTCTCAGACTATCAACGAGAATAATAGGGTAATCGATTTTGGGAATGATTTCTTCCATAAAATATTGAAAAAGAAAGTGTTCCAGGTTCACACTTGCCGGCAAACTCAGGAATTTCGAATAAAGGTCGGGTACCACCTGAACATCTTTGCGTATATTGGTGAGAAGTATATTTGTGTAAATGATGAAAAACATCAAGATAAGTAAACTTCCAACAACAAAATAAATTTTTAGAAATCTATTTCTTCTACTCGTTTTTTTTTGCAATATCCCAGATTTCATCTAATTTCTCCAAACTGCTTTCAAGCATATTCTTTTCGTTTTCTCTGAAGTGTTCTTCGATTTTTCTAAAACGTTTTTCAAATTTTTTTATGGTTCTTTTAAGGGCAGATTCGGTATCAAATCCCAATTTGCGCGAAATATTCACAATCGAGAAAAGCATATCTCCGAGTTCATTTTGCATCTCTTCTATGTCATCATTCTTCAAAGTTTCTTCAAATTCAGAAATCTCTTCTTTGAGTTTCTCGATTGCAGGCAGCACATTTGGCCAATCGAATCCAACAGAAGCAGCTTTTTCCTGCATTCTCTGAGCTATTATCAGTGCCGGCATTGTTCGGGGAATTCCATCAACTGCTGAAGTGCGTGAATGTTTTTTCTCTTCAAATTTTATTCGTTCCCAGTTCATTTTTACTTTATTTGCATTATCACTTTCGTCGCTCCCAAAAACATGAGGATGACGCCGAATAAGTTTTTCGTTTATTTTTTTAAGAATATCCTCCAGCTCAAACCTGTTCTTCTCTTTTGCTATCTGCGTCTGCATGATGATATGAAGCAAAATGTCGCCAAGTTCTTCAGCCAAATGCTCATAATTTTTGTTTTCAATTGCTTCGATGGATTCATAGAGTTCTTCAATAAAATTGGGAATTAAAGATTCGTGCGTCTGTTTAATATCCCAGGGGCAGCCCTTTTCAGGATCGCGGAGTTTTTCGATGATTTCAACTAACCTGTCAAATTCCTTCATCTGTTTCCTCTTTTACAGCAATTTCTCGTTCCCATCTTCTTTCTATTATCCTGTTCCTGATTTTCTTTCTGACTACTCCAATGATCAGAATCAAAGGCAAAACACCCCAGATAATTCCAGTTGAAGCCAATAATATTTCCGCTCTAAAATGAGTTTTGGAATACTCTTCAAAAAAGGCAGAGAAGTCTTTTGGAGTAAAGTAAAAACTTTTCAGGAATGCAGAATCGAAATTCCTGTTTGGAAAAGAATGGTCCCATAGCTTGTAAAATTCTTTTCTTTTATGATTATAAAGATATTTTACTGCCAAGCCGGATTTAGCATAAAAACTTTCCCATTCAATCCGGTTTTTGGGATAATTATATTTCATTCTTTCTAAAGGACGTGTATTTCCCAAAATATAATTTTTTATGAAATTGAACTCTCTATCTATTCCCAGGTCATTGGAGAAAAAAACTGCCATTCCTTCGTTAAACCAGAGGGGAGGATTCTTCCAGAAATGATTCACATAATGATGAATATATTCGTGCAGCAGAATTATGCGAAGCGCTGTCAGGCTTTTTAGATTTTTTGGATTTTTTATGTAGATTGTTTTATTATGATTATTGTAAAATGCCAAACTGAATTCCATTATTTTCGAGCTTTTCTCGATCCAGCTTTGATATTCTTTTTCATCAGAAGCAATAAAAACAACCACAGGAATATCTAAATATGCACCTGCTTTTTTCTGAAAATTCTGAATATCATCATCAAATATGGAAGCAATTTTTCGTGCTATTTGCAGGTCTTTCTGATCAGCAAAAAGAAGAATATTTTCATAAGTAATTTTTTTATATTTTAACGTGTTGGAGAATAGATTTGATGAAAACAGGAAAAATAGAAAAAGAATATTAAATAGTGTCTTTCCGTGAAGTCGTATATCTAGTAAAATTATATTCTTCATTCTTTTTTTCCTCAACCCCTAACCCCTTCTCCTACGAAGAGAAGGGGAACTTTTGTCTCCCTCTCCTCGATAGGAGAGGGCTGGGGTGAGGTCGAAAAATCATAATTTGCGGATGAACTCTAAATAGAAGTTTTGAGGGTTTCGTGCTATTCTCCAGCGAGTCTTTTTTTAATCAGCTCGTTTAGTTTATTAATATCAAAAGGTTTGAAAACAACATCCTGCAAACCATCTTTTCTTGATTTCACAACAATGTGTTCCGGGTCATAACCGAAACCTGTCATCATTATTATAGGCAGGTTTTCGTCGTATTCCTTTGTGCGGGAATAAAGCTCATATCCATCCATATCCGGCATGGCAATATCTGTGAGTAGAAGATCGATTCCACCCTTCATAATAATGCTTAGAGCTTCATAACCGCCGCTGCTACAGATGATTTTGAAATTTTTGCAGTAATCTTCCAATTCCATCTTCAGATATTCTGTTACGGATTTTTCATCATCTACAATTAATATCTTTGAAACCATGACCTTTCCTGTTTATAGCATTTTAGCTTGGAATTATCTTTTTTAAATTGACTTTTTAAAAATCTCATTAATTTTTTCAAGTTTATTTTTTTTCAGATGCTGATAAATTATCCAGCGTTCTGCATACTGATTCTTTTCATGAGCCAAATATTCGTTATCTCTATATTCAATATTAATTTCAGGAAAATATGTTTGTTTACCATCTTTAACGACTTTTAAAAGCACTCCGTTTTTTATTTCAAAAGTAGTTTCATTTTCAGAAAAAATGATATCTGTTTTTTTCGTAACCTGAAAAAATTTTAGAAAATCATAATATTTCAGAATTGTTTCTTTTTGTTTTTTTAGAATTTCAGCTTTTTCAAATTGAAGATTATCGAATAATTCTTCCTGTTTTTTCTTAATTTTATTTAATAATTTCTCATTTGGCTGCAGATAGGATTCTCTTATAATTTTCTGGATTTCCCTGTTTTCCCGCACGCACCAGCCAACACACTTTTTCTCTTTTAACCTTATACAGGGATAATTTTCATCTTTACAAGCAGGAAATCCAAAAACAGTTCCAAATGTATCAATAATATCAAAAATGAAAAACCTGTCCTGAAACGGTCCGATGTAATAAAGATTGCTTTGTGTGTTTTCTGTGATATTAAAGAATGGAACACGATTAAAATCGATTCCAAGATAAACATAATCTTCATAAGGTTTTATCTGTTGATTGAACTCAGGATTTTCTCTATTTAAATAAATCTTTTCTTTTACAAGTGCATCGAAAAGAAAGGAAGTTTTTTCATAAGAAATTGTTTTGGTTAAAGAGATCATCTTGAAAATGATTTTGTTTTCGAGCTTTTTAGTCAGCAATATATCTAAAGTTTTTTTCAGGTTGGATGCTTTCCCGATATACAGATTTTTATGAGAATCTGAAAATATGAAAACTCCTGAACTTTCAGGAATTTTTTGATTTTTAAAATCCTTTTTTACAAATTCTATCATGCAGGTTAATGTTTTTTTAAGATTTTGAGTGTCAATAAAAAAGCCGCTGGAAAAATCCAACGGCTGTAATTAAAACATGACACTATTTCAACAGTAAACATTTCTTCACAGATTTATCTTTTCCATTTACATTTAGCTTATAGAAATAAACTCCGCTTCCAACTGGTAAATTTTGCTCATCTTTCCCATTCCAGATAAGCTCAAAATCTCCGGGTGAAGTATAACAATCCATCAAGGTTTTCACTTTTTGACCTTTGATGTTGTATATAGTTAATTTTACTTCTCCTGATTCTATCAGGTTGAATTTGATTGTTGTAATAGGATTAAAAGGATTGGGATAGTTGGATAATTGAATATTGAAAATTGAAGATTGAATATTTTCTACTTCTACATATTGTTCTGCACCGAACTCATAACAGCCCAAATCAATGATAGCACTTCCATTCCCGTCGCCATCCCAGACGCGATAGTTATACAGTAAATCCCAGGGTGGTAAATATAGACCGGTTGTATCCGGTGTACCTGTATCTATACAGGGGGAAAGAGGGGAAAGCAGATAAGGTTGCTCTGGTGTTCCAAAAAAAAGCGGGTCTTCATCTATGTTGCCTTCGAGCCAATTGACGATATTTACCCCATTCTCATTAAAAATAGCATCTTCACCACCTAAAATATTACTGTTTGAAATATCAATTTCACTAATAATTCCATAAATAGTTTCATCCCAAAGAACGATCTCATAATCACATTCATTTCGTAGAATATTATTACTAAACTTAATGTTTCCTTGAAATTCACAAGTATATTCAGATTCATTATTTACTACCGTATTATTAGTAAAAAATAGTGTATCACCTTCTAGAACCTGAGCGTAAATTGTATTTCTTCCATTAGTTATTGTATTATCGTAAAAAAGACAGTTATTTATTATCACATTATCAAGAACATTATTGTAGTGGTTGTTTAGAAAAGCACTTGCAACACCTTGCCACAATGTACTTGTTAAACTATTGGAAATAAATGTACAATTCTCAATAATTATATCACTACTGCTCATTGCTTGTAAGCCGGAACATAAAGCTACCTCACCTATTTGAGTATTGTTAACAAAATTACAATCTTCAGCTTTAAAGAAACTACACTCGTAAAACATTGCACCAGCATTACCAAATTCTGATTGAGTATTTTCTACAGTAACACTCTTCAGAAGAATATTTCCTGATAGTGTCGCTCCGGTTAATGCTGTCATTTTCTCAGTAACACAATCCTTAACTACAATATTCTCATAGCGAATAGAATCACATTTTGCTGTAAGCAATATAGCTGAATTGAAATTACCATTAATGAAGGTAATATTTTTTATCGTAGAATTTACATAACCCGGTCCGGTAAAAAACATAGGACAGAAATTCATTTCCGCATCGATTATAGTTGTATTAACATCTTCTCCAATAATGTTTACGTAAGCTTTACAACCAAAGGCAAATTGCTGTTGATTTTCACTGATATTGTATGTTCCTGCAGCCAGATGAATCGTCTTTGAACTCAAACTATCGGAAGCGATTTTTCTAACAGCCAAATTAATTGTTTTCATCGGCTCTGCAGAAGATAAACCAGAATTTGAATCGTCTCCATCCGGAGATATATACAGGTCATGATTAACCGGTTCAAGAATATAATTCAATATATCGAAGGTATAGGGATAAATATTTTGATAATGATACATCTGCGCAAAATAAATATCCGGTTCTTCAACAGTAAATGTATCTACAATTACTTCTATTTCTTCTATGTAAGGACTTGAAGTACATATTTCCATACCGGTGGCAGCGAAATTATTATAAATGCTGCACCTGTTTAACGGGTCAAAAGTAACTTGAGTATAACCACCTATTCCAATGCCACCTCCGGTTTTTAAAGCGTAATTATTTCTAATCGAAGTTCCGGATAAAACAACATTCCCATCTTTAATATGCATTCCACCGGAATTATTACTATAATTACCGGTAATTATGCAGTTAATAATATCACACTGAATCAGTAGATCCGGATCTCCCCAGATACTTATACCACCACCGAAGAGAGGATAATCACTTATGCCCTGACCGTTTGAAATCGTAAATCCACGCAGACAAGTGTCAGTTTCTTCGTTTACCAGACAGACACAACTGGTTATACGCTGTCCATTAATTATTGTGGAATCGATATAAGCTGGATTGCCTGTGGTCAATTCCAGGCTGGATACTGTTATGTTTTTGCCATTGTAGATGATATTTTCGTAATATGTACCGGGATAGACGAGGACTGTATCTAAATTTGAGGAAGCATCGATGCCTTCCTGGATAGTGGTGAAGTTACCGCTGCTGTCTTGTTTGATGTGCCAGGTGGTGCTATTTAACCACTGATATACACTGATAAACACGAATAATAGGATAATAATTTTTACTCTCATTTTTTCTCCAACCCTTTGTCATTCCCGTGTAAACGGGAATCTAATGCTTGTTATTATATCATAGATTCCCAATCGAGTTGGGAATGACAATTATATTGAACCCGACTCGAGTTTTATAAACCCGAGTCGAGTTCATAAAGGTTATTTCAACATCAACATCTTACGTGTCAGTTCTTTACCGTTAGTTTTCAATTTGTAGAAATAGATACCTGATGTAACATCTTTGCCGCTGTCATCTTTTCCATTCCAGGTTATGTTGTAATTTCCTGCAGGTTGAATGCCGCTCGTAAGTTCTTTCACTTCCTGTCCCTTGATGTTATAGATCGAAATTAAAACCTGAGAATCTTCGGATAAACTGTAGGCAATTGTAGTTACCGGGTTAAATGGATTAGGATAGTTAGTTGCTTCAAGTTTGCTAGGAACAGGTGTACTTGCCGGTTCGTTTTTGAAGGATACATAATAGCAGTCCTTGTTATTTTCGACTAGAATAGAGCCTATCTCGGTTAGAGATGTTTCCGGATCATAAATTACATATTCTTTGATACGCTTGTTTTGTTCTCTACCACCATAATAGAATTCAAATTCCAAGCTGCTTCCCTGATTTTCCATAATGTAAGCACATATTTGAGCGGATGTATCCTGAACTACTGTTGCACCTTTGCATTCTCCATCTAAAAAAGTACCAATTTCCGTGGGCAGGTCTTCCGGGTTTAAAGACATATAGATCGGAATATAGTCGGATTCCTCTTCATAGGAGAAACTTTGGGGCTCTTCGATATTAAACGGTTCTCTTGGTGTGTCATTTACCCAGGAGAAATTTGGAATATCATGTTCACACCAGACTATGACCATATCTCCAGGGCTGAAAGTGTAAGCAGGTATATCAAGCGGCCAGGAACCATTCTCTTTTTTGATTGTCCAGTGCTGTGTTTTTATTTTATTGATATTATCGAGATAACCGTAAAAAGCATCATAAACATGCTGGGTTTCTTCTAGGAAGTAACCGATCCAGTTTTCCATTTCAGCAAGTACCGGGAATGTTGTTCCTGGTTCACACCTGAAACCTGAAATATCAAACTCACATGCATTCTCGGTTCGGAATTTATACCCTTGTGGACTGGTAATTTCGTGGTCACCACCAATCCAGTTTGGATATTCATAATAAAACTCCACCCTTTGTCCATACCCTCGTATCAAATCATATTGTATTGGATCAAGCAAAGGATCAACCGTATTATTGTCACCTGTCATCGTAATATCCAAGATATCAAAACACAGCCATTTCCAGCCGTTATTGGTATTCCCATCAGGGAAATCATAGGTTTTTACTTCGTGAGGATGGTATAAAGCATCCATATCTGCTCTTGTTCCGTCAGGATCATTATATTGGATATCCGGATCACCAGTGTCTATGCAGGGGGATTTTTCGGTTTCGGTCCATTTGAGTGTAAATACGTTATTTGCAGGATCTTCAAAAAGTGGATATTCATCGATGTTACCTATCCCAGCGTATCCATCTTCTATATTCGAATAAGAAATTTGAAAATTTTGGGAAATTGGATGAGTTAGATTTCTAATGATCGAATTAGTAATATTTACGTTTAAAACCAGACCATAATAAAATTGCTGGTTATCGTATATAGTGCAATTTCTGATTGATATGATATTTTCACCTTGTGTAAAGATAACGTATTGATGATTTACGAAAAGATTTTCGGTTATTTGGGCAATTGCCAGCTCAAGCATTAGACCTTTGGTGTTATTCTCAAATTTATTACCGATTATAGTCGGATAACAAATTCTTTCTTCTCCGTCTATGTCCACTCCATTTGCAATAATACCAATGACATTGCTATCTATTAAGTTATTAACTATACTTGGATAAGTATCATCAGCACAAAGTATTCCAACAACCTCATTATTAATAATTTTATTATCAATAATATTAGGATGAAGGAATGATGGACCTCCTGCCAAACGAATAAATATCCCCCTTGTATTTTCCGTAATTATACAGTTTTGAATTTTGGGAGAATCACAATTAGTTATATTTACTCCGATGTAACCATCTTGAATAGTGAAACCCTTCAGTTCAGTATAAATCTCACCATTAGAAAAATTAACAACACCTAAGGAGGGATTGCTCTGGTATGATATTACTGTATCATCAATGTACTGTTGATTACCTGTTGTATGGTATCTACTTGCAACTAAGATATTTTTACCAAGGAAATATATTTGTTCATTATAAGTTCCTTCATAGACGATGATTTCATCTCTATCTACAACATAAGTTGCATCGATTGCAGCTTGGATTGTAGTAAAATCTCCTGTCCCATCCTGTTTCACAGTATAGGTTTC
>CAYWJN010000049.1:0-19903 GCA_964457455.1 uncultured Candidatus Cloacimonadota bacterium | reverse complement strand
TAATAAAATTCAGCAATTATACAAAAAATACATTAAATATGTGAATGATAATGATGTTGTGAAAGTGTTAGCTGTGTTAGATTCTATAGAATATGAATACAATAAAATCGAACATTATAAGAAGTCTTATGAAGTTGGTGTGGTTTATACCAATAAATCTGCAGTTTATCTTACTATGGCATTGTATGTAACGCAGGATGAAGACGAAAGAACAGGTTTTATGAATGTGTCCGAGGAATTTCTGAATAAAGGTATTGAATATTATACAATTTGGGAAAACAAATACAAAAATCTGAATGACGCTGAATTGAAAGAATTGGTGATCAGTGAATTTGCCGGAACAACAGAGCAGAAGATAATTGATAGACGTATCAAAGATATTAAGCTTGCTCTGCAAGAGATCAATAGAAGATATTCAGTTGCTTATACAAATCTGGGAATTGTGAAACGTCATCAAATGAAGCAGACAGAAGCTGTGGAGTTCTATAAAAAAGCGATAGAATATTGGGAAGACAATTATACGGCAAAAAGTAATTTGAGTGTGCTTCTCGGTGGAGAACCGATCAAACGAAGTTTTTTACAGAAGTTGTTTCCTCCGAAAAAAGAGTAACAAAATATGGAAAATTTGAGTTAAGTTTGCTTTAGGTGACTTGAATTAAGTTTTCTAATCCATTGAAACATTTGAAGTTAATGCTTTGCTACTGCCACGACTCTTCTCGCTTTTCTTCTTGCAGATTGTGGGCACGTTTGTTATGCCTATTTTCTTTAAAATTGTAAGTTCAAATACAATTATATTTGCATTCATGTTACTTTTTTGCTATATTTTGTACAAACCACAAGTATAATTATTAATTCAATAAAGTGCTAAATATGTTTTATATTAATGGAGTTATCATTAGCTTTTAGAAATTCAACAACAAGTCTTCTGTGACATTTTGTTGCAATTGCTTCACTACATAAAAAGCAAGTATGATCTAAATTAATATTCTTTATACTTTCAGGAATACCACGCTGCACTAATAAATTTTTGAATTCTATTTCATACTCAATCCAAGAAATTTTCTTTTTTTTGTAGTTATCAAGGATTTCTTTTGTAGGGGATAGCTCAGGAATGTGCAAATACTCACAATCGCATATTTTTTTTAGGAAAAACTTCAAATCATCTTTTTTACTAAAACCAGACAATTGAGAAGTATTATTCAATCTGACATCTATTAATAACCTAATTTTATTTTTACTTAACAGTCTAAAAAATTCTTCAGCTGTTTTTTTCGAAAAACCTATTGTGAAAATATTAGTCAATTTTAACTCCTTCTTCTATATTTGCATTTTCAATAAAAGCAATTTTATCACCTTGTTGGAAATATGCCTGATTTAATCTTTCCTCATATGTTAAAAACATATCATCTTCAAATAAATTATGTAGCTTTAGTAATCGAATTTCAGTAAATATATTTTTTTCGATAACCCCATTTGCAAGAATATGAAATATATCCAAATCATTACTTTTCATATTTTTACAAATCAAAATATTCCTATGGCAATTCAAAGGATCTTTTTCAGCGCATAATAATGCTACTTGATATTTAATTATCCCTTTTTTTAATCTTTTTAATCCTTCAATAAAAATTGGATGTTTACTAATCTTTTCATAAACAGCCTTACCATCACTGTTATAACATTCAGGAGCTTGAATTCTTGCTCCTAATTTGTCACCTAAAAAAAGATAGCGTAATCCATTGTTTTTTAACATTTTATGCAATTGTTCTTTATTATAGTCAGAATAGAATCTACTGAAAGGAGAAGATCTCACATCAACGATAATATCTATCTTATTCGTTTTAAGAATTTCAATAAAAGAAGCGATTTTATAAGATGAATATCCAATTGTATATAATTTCATTCTTGTTTTACTCAATAATGGTTGCAATTACTTTATAATGATACCCATTGAGTTCGGGAGTCAAACTTATACAAAAAAATGCTGGTTCCCTAAATTCAATCCGCCGTTCTGTTTGTCCAACATCGGGAAAAGTCCTACAATATCTTTGTCCAAATATAGGATCTGTTAAACTTAAGGAAAATTTATGATCTTGGTGGTAGAAATCAATCATTCTTTTCCTTTTATTATAATCATTGAATGAATCATAAATAGTATAATATTTTAATAGGTATGATTCAACTTTAATTAGACATATAGAATCAACAGGCTCTCTTAACAAAAGGTTTTCATTAGAAATTCTATTACTTCTTTCACCACTTTGATACCATAAATCATGTTCATCATCTACCATTGATTCGATTTTTGATTTTTCTATTCTACCTACTAGCTCCCAAGTTGTGTCGTTAATAAAATAATCTTCAGGATGAGCAGCATTAGAAGCATGCGAATTGATACTGATTTTAACTTTATCTAAAATATCGGGTGTTGTTCTATTCAAAAATCTAATCTGTTGGTTATTTAACTCACCTTCACCATGATGACTGATAGGTCGTATCCAATTACCATTTTCATCAATACCAGCAATGCAATGTTCACTTTTTTTTACTGAATCAGCAAAAATAATTATTTTCTGTTCCACCTTTTGTCCTCCTTTCATACATTTTTTATTGAATTAAAATATATCTTGATGAATTTTACAAACTATCTTTAAAGTCAAGTATATTAACTTTCTACATTAAAGAGGTATAATGTTTATGCCCCCGAACAATCATCCAAAGGCTGATAAAGTTCGTGGATCCGTCAAGTGCTGGACACGGTACTCCCGATTTAGGAATGTATAAGACCTTTTTTAAAATTCTGATATTTTTTGTTTTTTACCAATTCAACGAGTTCAACTGATTCAACTGATTCAACCCAAAACTTTCCGAATCTTGTTTTCAAGAATTTCTTTGTGAGAAGCTTCGGAAAGTGACTTTTCCTTTTTTCCCAATTCAACTAATTCAACGAGTTCAACAAATTTAACCATTGCGAAGGTCTCGTTCCTCGACCATTCGCAAGGTTTCAATCTCACACAGATCCATCAAGAAAATCAAAATTGAGCATGGTTTGAAAAGAGGATATTTTTGAAAGAACATTCCGCAGGTTCAATCTTTCGATGTCGGAAATCGTGGTCAGATCTATTTCATCATTTACTTGCCTTAATTCCGTATGAGAAATAATCTGAGTTGAAAAGCGGATTCTCCATAAATAATCAAAAACATATATCATCTCGATGAAAGTCTTTTTTTGAGTCACGTTCAGATCGATCAATTTTCTCAATCTGGCAAGAGTACCAACTTCCAGAATTTTATATTTCAGAGCATAAATTCTGGCAATAATTTCAAGCGGTTTTATATGCTCTTTGATGTTCATCGTTTTCAAACCATCTTTTGTTTCCGTACGGATTCTTCCAAGCAAATTCAAAGGAGCTTTATATGTCAGACAATTTTTTGCATAATGGATAAAAAACTGTGGATTCTGTTCAGTTAATTTCAGAATATGTTGCTGCAATTCTTCAACAAGGTTTGTATCTCCAAAAACACAATGAATATCCAGGAAAATGTTTACTTCCAAAATAGATTCCGGAGTTGCCTTCAAAATCCAATCGGAAAATTTATTTTTCCATTCCGAGATAGAAAGACACCATTTGGGATTTACAGCCATAATTCCACCCGGACAAAATGGATATCCGGCTTTATTCAGTTTGGAACACACTCCATCAGTGAGATTAAGGAAATACCTTCTTACCTTCATCAGGTCATATTTCTCAACATCAGCGAATACAAGAGCATTGTCCTGATCAGAGAACATCGTCATTTCATGACGGGCATTGCTTCCGAGTGACAAAAATGCGAAAGGAACAGGTGCTTTTCCGGAAGCTTTCAGAGAAATATTTATGAACTTTTTGATCGCAGCATCGAACATTCTTCCAATAGTTTGTTTGAGAGCTTCCGGATTAGTTCCTTGATTCGTCATCTCCCAGATCAACAAAGGTAACCTATTTAAAGTAAAAATAACATGTCCAACACTTTTGCTATTCTCTATTTCCCGTAACAATTCAGCAGGTAATCCACCATATAATTTTGCAATATCAGAAAGTTCTATGATCCCGATTATTATGTTACTATCATTTTGAATATACAATGAATCTATTTTTTTCTTTTCCAGAATATTCAAAGCAGTAAGAATAAGAGTATCCGAACTGATGATAAGTTCCGAAGAGATTTTATTTTGTTCTTTTTCCAGGAAAGGTCGGCAAACATCTCCGACTTTTTTGGAAATGAATAAATGTCCATCCTGGTTTTGAAATCCACCAAAAGATTTGAAAACTTCGTTAGCTTCTTTATGAACGATCTGTCTGAATGAAATTACATGTCCGTTTTTCTTGGAAAAAAAGATGCGTGAAGTTGTCATTATTACATCGAGAACTTTTCCGCTTTTTGTCTTTACTTGAGCTTCAAATTTTGCTGATTTTGTCTTTCCCGATAAAAGTTGTTCGAGGTGAGTAATCGCTGTTTTATTTATTACTTTGTTCTGAGTCAGTAAATTCATTATGTTCATAGAAGCCAGCTCTTCTTCAGAATAACCTAACATTCGTTGTAATGTCAGGTTTGAATAAATACTTTTTCCGGTAACTTCAAGAATAAAACCTTCATTTGAGGCTACTACCAATGCTCGATACCTGTCTTTTGCTTCTCTAAGACCGGTTTCTGCTCGCAACCTGTTGTGTTCAATTCTCCGACTTTGAAGAATGACATTTACTAAGATAAAGATTAAAACCAGTGAAATAGAACCAAAAACCAGCAAAAGCTTATTTGTTAACCTGTTAATTTCTTCTTCAACATCATTGATGTAAATCCCTGTTCCGATGATCCAATTCCAATGAGGGATTCCTCTAACATAAGACAGTTTAGGAACAATTTGGGAAGTATCATCTTTCCACTGCCATAAATATTTCAGATATCCTTCATTATTTTCCTCTACAATACGAACAAATTCTACAAAAAGTTTCTTCCCGCTTTTGTTCTTTATATCTTTATAATCTGAAAGATCTATTCCGATCAGATCGGTTCTATAAGGATGCATAATCATTTTTGGATACATATCGGTTATCCAGAAATAATCTTTGTTTTCATCTCCATAACGCATCTCCTTAATCTGAGAAATTGCTTTTTCTTTTGCCAGATTTTCTGGTAATATTTCTTTTTTTTCTTGTTCGATGAAATATTCGATAACGCTTTCTGCGGAAGTTGTTAGTTCTTTGATCATCTCTTTTTTCCGATTCATCATGTTTGATCTGAAAACAGGAACTACGATTATGAAAATGGAAGTGACGAACAAAATTATTGCAATTATTGTTGGAACGACGATCCTGTAAATAAATCCTTTGGAAAGATTTCCGGAAAATTTGTTTTTTTGTGAGTATTTTTTGCCTTTGAAATATTCTATTAATTCTTCCTGGCTCAAAATGGTTTCAGATTCAGCTTGTTCATCGTTATCATGATATTTTTCCGCAAATGTTCCGTTTTCAAAATCCTCACGGGTTGGGAGATATCCGTTATAATCATCTTTAAGATGACACTCGAAGACACCTTTGATCTGCCCTTTTGTGTATTTCCCTTTAAATTCTTCATAAGCTTCCTGAATTGCTTCAATGCAATGACGGAATTTGCGATGATCATAAGGGTCGTAACCCTGAAAGCGTCCTGAGTGCATAAAAATATTAAAATTCTCAGCATCAAAAAGTCCGTCGATCCACTTGTGGATATCTTCAGCACGAACTCCGACAATCTTCTCAGTTCTATCAGCATGTTTTGATATTTTCATTTATTTCACCCGATTTCCAATCGACTCATTTCCTAAAATAATGGATAATAATGTCAATTGAAAAATAGAGCTGTTACAAAGAACTCAGAATAATATCCATTTACTACAATTTACAAGAAATTCATGAATTATAAAGATAATTAAAATATTTTCCTTTGCGATTTCTTATAGCTCTTTAAGACTTCGTGGTTAATCATTTCAAAATAAAACTTGGCAGTTTAAATGTTCATATATTATTTGTAAGATATGAAAAATAGTATCTTATATATCGTTCCAACCCCGATCGGAAATCTGGAAGATATAACTTTAAGAGCGATCAAAGTCCTGAAATCAGTTTGCATTATTGGTGCAGAAGACACACGAAATTCAGGAAAATTGCTTAAAAAATTTGAGATCAAAACTCCCATGTTCAGTTATCATAAATTCAATGAACGCTCCCGGGTGGAAAAAATCCTGGATAAGCTGAGAAATGGGGAAGATGTTGCCATCATTTCCGATGCTGGTACTCCAGGTATTTCCGATCCCGCTTCGATCATTATAAAAGCTGCGATCGAGAACGATATCAAAGTTGAAACATTACCCGGTGCAACAGCTTTTATTCCGGCTCTGGTTAGTTCCGGCTTTAATACAGAGAGATTCTATTTTGTTGGATTCCTTCCTGAAAAAAAATCTGAAAAAGATAAACTTCTAAAAGAAATGAAAGTTAATAAAAATCCAGTCATCTTTTATGAAGCTCCACACAGATTAATTAAGTTTCTATCTGGATTGAAAAAGGTTTTCGAAAACAGGAAGATAGTCGTTGCACGTGAGCTTTCAAAGTTATACGAAACATACTACAGAACTACAATTGATGAAGTTCTGACGGTTCCGGATATGATAACCTTGAAAGGTGAATTTGTGATCATCGTGGAAGGTGCACAAGAAAAAGAATATTCAAATGCAGAATTGATAGAAATGCTTAAAGCTGAGTTCGGCAAGGGTAAATCGAAAAAAGATGCTATAAAAAAAGTTATGGAAAAAACAGGTGTTTCTAAAAACAGGATATACGAGCTGGCATTGAAACTTTAAATTTATTGAACACTTTTTCAATATTATCGTATACAATATTCTCTTATCCAAACCCCAGCTTGGATATGTTCTTTCTAAGATTCCAAAGCTGATTCTTGGAAACCAGAGGAAATTAATTGACTTGAAAGCAGGATAGAAATTTCTTAAACTAAAGAAAATTTACAAGGAGAATCTTATGTTCCCAGGTGGAAAAAAAGGTATGAAAGACCTGATGAAACAGGCGCAGAAAATGCAGCAGGACCTTGCAAAAGCTCAGGAAGAACTGGCTAATAAAATCGTGGAAGGTTCTTCCGGTGGCGGAATGGTAACAGTGAAAATGAATGGCAAAAATCAAATTATTTCTTTGAAGATAGATAAAGAAGTAGTTGACCCTGAAGATGTGGAAATGTTGGAAGACCTCATCATTGCTGCTATAAATGAAGCTCAGGAAAAGATTTCTCAAACCAGTCAGGATGAATTAAGCAAATTGACGGGTGGGATCAACATCCCGGGAATGTTTTAGTGTTTTCTGGTTTATTAGCAGAACTGGTCCAGAATTTAAAGAAGTTGCCCGGCATTGGATCTAAATCTGCCCAACGGCTGGCTATGTATCTTATCAGCATGGAAAAAGCAAAAGCTCTTGAACTAGCAGAATCGATTCGAAATACCGTAGAAAACTATAAAAATTGTTCTGTTTGCAATATGCTCACTGAAAATGATCCATGTCATTTCTGTTCGGATTATACACGCCATCAAAATATATTATGTATTGTTGAAAATACTCAAGATATTTATCTGATAGAAGACACAAATGAATTCAAAGGCAGATATTTTGTTCTGAATAATCTTCTTTCTCCTTTGGATGGAATTGGTCCGGATGAGATAAATTTTACTAAACTTTTAGCATTATTAAAATCAGATGGAATTGATGAAATTATTCTTGCTTTAAATCCATCAGCAGAAGGTGAAAGCACAATCAGTTTTCTTGCTTCCCAATTTGAAGAATTAAAAGTCAAAGTTACACGACTTTCTACCGGATTGCCTTTTGGTGGCGATATCGAGTATACAAGCTCTTTAACACTTGGAAATGCTCTTAAAAGGCGTTATTCGGTTAAAGATTAATAAGGTTTTGAAATTGAAATATTGTCTTAAATTATTTCTGATTTTACTTCTTCTGTTTCTGTTATCTTGTGGTCATCGGAAGAATCCAACGGGTGGAAAAAAAGATACTGAAAGTCCAACAATCGTATCCATCTTACCGGATGAATTTTATGATATTAATAATCAGGATATTGAAGTAGTTTTTTCAAAACCAATTGATAGAACTTCGATTCTTAGTGGAATACATATTTATCCACCCATTCTTAATAAGAAATTCAAATGGGATAGGAATACTTTAATAATAAAAATATTGGAAGATCTGGAACAAAATACAAACTATTTCATTACTTTTTCCAAAAAAATTAAAGGTGAACATAATAATAAATTGGATCAAGATTATGTCTTTATTTTTAGAAATGGAAAGTTAAATGAATATCGTATCTCCGGAGAAATTATTTACGAGGATAAATCCGATGAAGGTCTGATTGTAACATTTAATTTGATGACCACTGATTCCACCTTGATTTATTCAACTGAATTAGAAGGTTACAGTTATGAAATTGATAACCTTAATAATATTGAACATCAGATTGAATCTTACATCGATAAAAATGAGAATGGTAAATATGATTATGAAAAAGAACCTTATTTTCAATTTTTTACATCTATGAAAGAGATTTCTTCTATAAACATCGAACTTGCTTATGCAGATACAATCAAACCGGAGATAAAATCTGTAAAATCTATTTGGAATAATCAGTTAGAATTAAATTTCTCTGAACCTATTAGAAGTGTCTCAGAAATTAAAATTACAACTACTGATTCTTTAGAAATTCCGCTAAGTGTTTTGGCACAAGCCTTAAATGACGATAAAATCTCGATTGTTACCAGTAAAATGGATACGATCCAATATAAGATTTGGTTAACCGAACTTGAGGATTTGAAGGAAAATGTTTTAGTTGAAAGTTCAATTTTATTTGATGGAATTTCAATTCAAGATACAATTCCACCAAAGGTGATTTCTTCTTTTCCCAGAAATGGTGCCACAATTAAAATGTTACTTCCTGAAATTGTAATTGAGTTTTCAGAGATTATTCTGACAGAAAATTTATCGGCAAAGTTAATTTCTGTGGAATTTCAGCTTATAGCTGAAATGAAAATTGATAAAGGTAATTCAAATATCTTTATATTTAAACCTGCAAAGGAACTGACAAATTACTCTTCATATAATTTCATTATTTCAGCTTCTGATGTGACAAATAATAAATTAGAAGAATTTAGTACGTTTTTTATTCCGATTGTTCGACAAGAATAGATATTTTTAAAAAAAAAGAAAAAAATAATTTTGTATCATTTTGTCACATTGAGTCTTATGAAACAAATGAAATATTATTGATATTTCCAGGTATGATTTATCAGCTAATTGGCAGATAATCGTCAATAATGAAAGAAATTATGCTTATTTTAGTTTTAGTTATAAATTAAGATAAATCTAAAAAAAGAAATAAAAATTTATTTTGAAACTATAAAGAGAGCTCAATCACCTTTGTGTTATAAATTTGATAAAACATAAATTTTGTTGACATTATTATTTCAAATTGGTTTTTAGGATATTGTATTTTGAAAAAGAAATTAAATGTTAATGTCGTTATTAAAGATTTTAAACAATAATTAAAAAAAAAGGAGAAAGAAATGAAAAAAAGTATTCTATTATTTCTTGGGATTTTACTCGTCTCATCAGCTTTTGCACACGAAGTTATGATGAAATACTACATTTTAGGATATGATCTGTTTTATGATCAGGGCATGGATGAAGACAACAAGGATGATGCAGGTTTTGCATTAGATCAAGTTCGATTGTGTTGGTACGCCCCAGATTACGGGTTTGAAATTGGAGTATATGACGTTTTTGGTTCTCAGAGTAACGTTATTAATATTAAAATCCTGAGTGCTTACAAGAAATTCGATTTATATGGTTATTCCTATCTTACAATTGGTTATGATAGTTATGCTTTTGGAAGGATTTACTCTGGCAAAGGATCTAAAAACATCAATATTTCTCAGTTACCTACAACCGGTTCGGATTGGATGTTTAAACTAAACAATAATATCGGTAACTTAGGTTGGACAGTTTATCTTTCGAAATTTGTAAATGGCTCTGAAGATGATGGAATTCGACTTACTTATAATTTAGCTGGAGCAAAGCTGGGAGCTGCTTTAAGACTTGAAAATCGTCCAAATCCGGTAACTAAACGAACACATTACGAAGTCGATTTTGAGTATCCAATAGCAGGTGTTTTAAATTTAGCTGGACAAGTAACAAATACCGATGATATGAATGACGATACGGCAGATTTGGATTTTTATGTTATAGCTCATTATTTACCTGGCTTTGAATTTCCGCATATTGGCGGAGCTAACAATCCTGATATTGGTATCTTAGATGGTGTATTCAAGCCGTATGTTGCATATGCAACAAAAAGAGATGCTGATAGCGAAGCAATGGGTGAGAGCAATATTCTTGTAGGAATTAATTTTACAACTTATCAGAATGCATATTTCAAATTAGAGTATAATATGGATTCTGTTGAAGATACTGACGATACTCTTACAATGCAGATCGGCTATACTTTCTAAATAAAGTAAAAAAAAGTTTAGCTTTTTAAACCCGCACTTTGTTGCGGGTTTTTTTACATCTGTTGATCGAGGATATTTGTAATTTTTATTATTAAATTAGGATTATGCATATGTATAATATAAATGTTAGGTTCTTGAAGAAAAGTTTCAGATTTAAGAGAGTTGTTAATTCAATAAAAGTATATCTTTCCTATTACCTCTCACTTTTATTGAAAAAAAGTATACATTGGGGGTTTCCACCAGTTGTGATGATTGAACCGACAAATATCTGCAATCTCAAATGTCCGATGTGTCCATCAGGAAATGGAACTTTGAAGCGAGCAAAAGGATATATGGAATTTTCAACTTTTAAAATTATAATAGATGAAATTAAAAATAAATCGTTTATGGTTGTTCTCTGGAATCAAGGTGAACCATATCTAAATACGGATTTTTTGAAGATGGTTAAATATGCATCTGATAAAGGATTATTTACATTAGTTTCCACTAATGCCAATATCGATATTAATGTTGAAGAGACTGTAAAGTCTGGATTGGATTCAATTATTGTTTCATTGGATGGATCAACACAGGCAACTTATAATAAATACCGTGTTAATGGAGAATTGAACAAAGTTCTTGAGAATGTAAGGAAGCTTGTAGAAATCAAAGACAAACTAAATGTAAGGCATCCTCTTATCAGGTGGCAATTTATAGTAATGAAACATAATGAATATGAGATCGAGAGTATAAAGAAATTAGCAAATGAACTCGGAGTTGAAAATCTTGAGTTTAAAACAATTCAGATCTATTCTAAAGATGACGTCCATCATTTCCTGCCAGAAAATCCCAAGTATCGAAGATATAAAATAAAAGGGGATGATTTTGAACTTAAATTCGGGATTAAAAACAGATGTAGACGAATCTGGACGAATGCCGTAGTGAACTGGGATGGAGAAGTAGCTATATGCTGTTTTGATAAAGATGTGGAATATAAAATCGGAAACATCAAAGATAAACCATTAGCCAAAATTTGGAAAAATGATTCTATTCAAAAAATTCGAAACAAAATATTATCTAATCGAAAAGAGATTCCAATATGCAGAAATTGCGGGGAAAGTGTAAAATTGAGGATTAAACAAGTCTAATATAACCGGGAGTGAAATTGTACATAAAAGAAATTACTGATTCGGAAAAGGTAATATATAATAATTTAGCAGAAAAATACGGAACGGTTTTTAATACTCTCCGATGGCTAAATTTATTTAAAGGTAGAATTAAAATATTTGGTTACTTCGATGAGGATAATAGACTTTTTGGTGGTTTTCATCTGTTTGAAAATAATAAGTTTTTTATAAGATATTACAATAATCCCCCTTTTACACCCTTTATTGGTCCTTTCTTTATTAATAAATCTTCTACTGATTTTAAAATTCTAAATTTCCAAAAAAAAGTATCCAAGAACCTTGCAAAATTCATAAAGAAATTAAACGCAACACTCTTGTTCTTTTCATTAGATAGAACAATAATTGATGTACAACCATTTATATGGGAAAAATTAAAAGTATATGTTAGATATACATACGCTATAAATTTGAGATTAAATAAGGAAAAATTATGGGAGAATTTTTCTCCCGAAAGACGTAATGATATCAGAAAAGCAAATAATGATGGAGTAAAAATATTTAAAGGCTCAGATAAAAATACTCTTATGGAACTTATAATAAAATCGTTAACAAGACAGAATAAAGTCATAGATATAAAAAGTTTAAAAAAAATAGTATTCAAATTTTCTTCCGAAATTAATAGCTTTTATTTTATAGCTTATTATAAAGAAAAACCAATTTCAGTTTCATTTTGTATACATGATAAAAAAACAGCTTATTATGTGATTGGTGGTTACGATTCAAAAAATAAACATCATGGTGCAGGAGTTTCCACACTTTGGGAATGTATAAAACACGCAAAGAATTTGGATTTAAAAGAATTTGATTTTGATGGTTCAATGATTCCAAACATTGAACGCTTTTTTAGAGGATTTGGTGGGCAACTTGTTCCTTTCTATCGAATTAATAGAACTAATTATTTGATAAATTTAGCTCTGAGTTTGGTAAATAAAAGTAACCTGTAATTTTAATTAATTCAACTTGATTTCCGATTATGCTTACTTCTTAATATGAAATAAACTCCAACCAAAGCTGGCAGGAATGTGTTAATTAAAAATATCATTAAAGAGCATAAAACAGCAATCTCTCCTGAAATATTATATTTTGATAAAATCTCGACTGCAAATGTTTCTCTTAATCCCAAACCTGCATATGTTATCGGGATTATGTTTGCAGAAAGAATTAGAGGAACAGAAATGATTATGTGAAAAAACATAATATTTTTAAAACATAAAATTAGTACGAAATACTGAATAAGCGTAAGAAACATAAACGCTATCTGCCGAAAAATTATATTTGGAATAATTTTTATATACTCATTAATAAATATTTTATTTTTTTCTCTTTTTATCAGATGAGAAAAGAAATTAATAACGAAAGGAGATATTAATATTAAACAAAAAACAAAAATTTTAATTATCAATTTAAGAGTATGGAAATAGAAAATCGCAGCAAAAGATGCAAATAATAATGACGTCCAAATCTGTAGAAATTTTTCAATTCCTATTGATAAGAAAGATGCCTTCTTTTCGTTATTTATAAAGAACATCTTCCCGAAAACACCATATCCTCCAGGAATGAGAAATCTGAGAGCATCACCGATAAAAAGTGTCCTTAAAATTTCAATTTTCCGAGGTTTATAATCTGGATTTAGCTGCAAATATTTTCCCCAATTAATATATTGCAAGTACATTTTAAGTAAAGCGGTTACGATGATTATAAATATCGTTAACAGGTCTATTCTGTAGTAATTTTGAAAAACTTTAGTAAAATCTACTTTCCGAAAAATAATGAAAAGGATAATAGTTGTTATAATAATTTTTATAATGAATAAAATCCGATTTCTTAATAATCTCTGCATAATATCCTTAATACCTAAAAAAATCTTGACCACATATCATCTTTTCTTTTTTAAATAAAACGAAATTGAAATATCATATTTTATTAGTCAATAAATTAGATTTTTTATTTATTATGGAGGTTGTCAAACAGATGTCAAGGATGATTTTTCGATGTGGGGACAGGAAAGAAAAAAATATTGCACTTACTTTTGATGACGGTCCTGATCCCGAATATACAATTCCTATTTTAAAAATATTAAGGAAATATAATGTCAAAGCCACCTTTTTCATCACAGGCAAAAAAGCTCAGGAATATCCTGAAATAGTTAGAAAGCTTATTTATAGCGGGCAAGAACTCGGGAATCATTCTTATTCACACAGAAGTTTAATACTAAAAACAATGAATTATGTGAAAAGCGAAATTGAAAAAACAGACGAGATATTAAAAAGCTTTGGTATTCAAGGTGAAATTCTCTTCCGTCCTCCTTATGGCAGAATTGATGCTATTTCCATAATGGTTTTCTGGAAGTTGCAAAAAAAGATCATCTTGTGGGATAATGGTCCAAAAGATTTCAAATATATTTCATCTGAAGATATAGCAAAAAAAGTTATAAAAAAAATGAAACCCAGTTCCATAATCGTGCTTCATGACGGTGGCGGGGATAGGTCTAATACAATAAAAGCCGTTGAAATATTGATTCCTGAATTATTGAAAAGGGGTTATTTTTTTAAAAAAGTTTCTGAATTGATCAGTTAGATTTCCACTTCCATTTTCCGAAAGTTCCAAGTAGGGAAAAATATATTAAAAAGTATGGATAGAGGGTAAGAAATAGAATGTGTATTAATTTGAACTTGTATTTATGTTTGACAAGGCTGGATATCCAGAAAAATAAAATACATGATAAATAAATTACTGGGTTTTTCCAATCAAAGAAAAAAATGAGATTAATAGGCAGATATATATAGAATGAGAGGATTAAGATGGAAATGATCTTAAATAGAAGTGATGACATTCCAAACTTACCAAATTTTCGTTTCTGCTGTTCACAAAATTCTATCTTGTTATTTATTGTATGAATTTGCATTTCAGGATTATATGCGATTTGCCAGCGAGTTCTGCTTATTAACTTTAGAAGAAGTTTATCATCACCAGCTTCAATATATTTTATTTTCTCATATCCATCAACTTCCAGGAAAGCTGCTCTTTTTACAGCCAGATTACCTCCAGCAGCACTGAAAGGAATTCCCAATCCAATCGTGGAAGCATATATCGCAGAGGACATTTGATTTGAAAACTTCCTGAAGGGATTATGATTCATCTCGAAATAATTTCCTACGACCATTCCAGTTTTATCGGAAAAATAATTATTGTAACTTTTTAACCATTCTGGTTGGATAGTACAATCAGCATCTGTGAAAATAAAGATTTCGTATTTCGCATTTTCTACAGCTTTTTTTAAAGCGGCTTTTTTCCCTTTATATTCAGTATCTTTTTTCTCCAAATGGAAACGTTTTGCATTCTTGATTTTGTTACAGAACTCATCCATCAAAAACAGAGAATTATCATTAGAGGCATCATCAACTATAATGATCTCAAATTTGTCTTTTGGATAAATTATTTTTTTTATTGATGCGAAAAGATTAGGTAGATTTCTTTCTTCGTTTCTACATGCAATTAAAATTGAGTAAGAAAATTCTTTTGGCTTTTTAACTTTCCAATTTCTAAAGATTCCGCATCCTAAAACCAGAAAAAAAAAAGAGAAAATGATAATAATTGGATTCATATTTTTAGTAAATTGCTTGATAACTAATCATGAATTCTTCTTCAAAATTGTCATTATCGGTTTGGGAAATATTCATTCCTATCTTGAGTTTGTGATGAGATAAAGGTTGCCAAGTAAAAACAGGAGAAACCTGAAACCTGTTTGAAATATCACCCTCTAACCATTTAGCTGTGTCTGAAGGTCGCATATCGTAATTTATATAAAAAGCATTTCCAATGCTACCCTGCCTTGTGTAAGAACCATGAATATTAAAATTCAGTCTTTTTTTTAACATGCAATTGAACTCAAAAGCAAATTGAATAAGATTGCTGCCTTGGGGAAATCCAAGACCAATGTCATCATGAGAAAATTTATTGTACATCACATTGTGTGTGTACATCCAGGGGCGTACTGCAGTAAATTCAAGATTTAATATTGCTTCTTTATCCCAAGAGAATGTATAAGCATTTCCTATTTGAAAAGCATATTTATTTCCCCACCATTCACTAAGTATTTCGCTTTTTTTTAGCTCATCCATCATAAAGTTAAAATAAACAATATTTTTTGGAACTGGTTTATAATCCATTCCAATAAAAATTAAAACATTATCGCGATCGTGAAGATTATGTTCAACTGCTCTCATAAGCGTTTGAGGTAAAAGATAACCTGGTTCAATATTTCTGTTTCCATAAATTACGTGTTCACCCAAAAACAAATGATATTTAGAATTTGGTTTCCAGTCGATCTTATGAATAACCAAATATTTATCTGGCAAATCCTTAGTACCTTTTGTAATTGTACTGTCTGAGATTAAATTTGCATGCATAATTGAAATAGAAAGTTTGTTGAAATTCAGTTTACTACTAAAATATCCATAATCATTGCAATTCTCGCTTAATATAACACTTCCCCCGATATTGCTGCCAATTTCATATTTTCCCCGACCTATAGAAATAGACCAGAAATTTCCACGTCCAATATAGGTTATTTTACCTGTTACATTATCAAGATGTATTTTATCCTCATCATCAGAAGCTTGAGTCCAACTATCGATAAGTTTGGAGGTTCTGGCATAGTCCATATCACCTCCGAAGTGTCCAGCCCACCAATAACTGTAAAAAAATAATCTTTGGCTTATATATCCTGAGAGTTTAGTTCCATAATACACGAAACAATATTTTTCGTTATTTTTTGCTGCAAAATCGCAGCCGGTAAGTAAACTGATTTGCAGTAAAGATTTTAATGGAATATTGGATGGATGTATCCAAGATGAAAGTGGTGACCTTTCAATTTTATCTGGTGTTTGATAATTTAAGAACTTGGATTCATCATCTTTATCAAAAAGAAATTTTTTAATCGTTTTTTTTAAGTTTGTCAATGGTAATAGAGCGAAATCTAATTCAGATTCATTGATTAAGATTTCGTGAGTTCTATTTACGAGAAGTTTCGATTCATCAAGATTCTTTCCCAGATTTGATGCTGTATTCTTTGATGTTACCTGAGGAGTGTTCCAGCTTAGATCCAAGCAATTTGCATCATCAGAAAATACACAAAATGCAATAAAAATAAAGAGAGAATATATTCTTTTTTTCATTTGCTTTCCTATTCTAAAAAATAATGAATTAATAAAGGTTTTATTCAAGTTTTATGTCAAGTGAAAAGGTGCGATAATCCGAGTTTCTAAAAGTCAAAATTACTAAATCAAATTATGAATAAATATGATATCCTAAAAAAATCTTTACTCAGAGTTCGCAATAAGAAAAAGTGCATTTGTAGTTTATGGGAGGTTTAGATGAATCAACATATTTCGGCTTCTGCTGAAATTGGAAAAGATACAAAGATTGGTTTTAACTGTGTTATTCTGGATAATGTTACAATTGGAGAAGGATGTATTATCGGTCATAATGTTATTATTTATGAAGGAACAAAAATAGGCGATAATGTACGAATAGATGATAATGCGATAATCGGGAAAAAACCGATGATTTCTCCCAGAAGCATCTTTAAAGCTGAAAAAAAACTTAAACCTGCTGAAATCGGTGATGAATGTATAATTGGTGCAAATGTTACTATTTACGCTCAGTGTAAATTGGGATTAAAAAATCTGGTCGCTGATTTGGCAACAATCCGCGAGAATGTGGAAATCGATGATTTCAATATTATTGGCAGGGGAGTGGCAATAGAGAATTTCATCAAAATCGGCAACAGGAATAAATTTGAAACAAATTCTTATATTACAGCGTATTCTGAAATTGGAGATTACTGTTTTATTGCTCCTGCTGTGGCCACAAGCAACGATAATTTTATGGGTCGTGATCAAGAACGATTCAAATACTTTAAAGGTATTACCATAAAAAACGGTGGCAGGATTGGAGTAAATGCTACGATTCTACCAGGAAAAGTAATTCACGAAGATGGGATGGTTGCTGCTGGAAGTGTGTTAATAAAAGATGTTCCTGAAGAAGAGATCTGGGTAGGAAATCCTGCGAAAAATATTGGAAAAGTTCCGGAAACTCAACTTCTAAAAAATAATAGAGATAAGAAATGAAAGCCTTAGTAATAATTCCCGCTTATAATGAAGCTTATAATATTTCTGCTATAATCAAAGCTGTTCTTGCCCAAGACTCAAATATTGAAGTTCTAATTGTGGATGATAATTCGCCGGACGGCACATCAAAAATCGTGGAAGAAATGAAAAATCCCAAAATTCATCTTATTACACGTGAAAAGAAAATGGGACTCGGTTCTGCTTATGTAGAAGGTTTTAAATTTGCTTTGAAGAAAAGTTATGATTTCATTTTTGAGATGGATGCAGATTTTTCTCATGATCCGGCCATGATCCCTATAATGCTGAAGGAAATCCAGGAAAATGATTTGATAATTGGATCAAGATATTTAAAAGGAATCAATGTTGTGAACTGGCCTTTACGGAGATTATTCCTGAGTTTTATGGCTGCCAGATATGTTCATTTCATAACTGGAATGCCAATCAATGACCCAACCAGCGGGTTCAAATGTTTCCGCAGAGAAGTTCTGGAAAATATCAATTTAGACGAAATCCTTTCAGATGGTTATTCATTTCAGATTGAGATGAATTTCCGAACCTGGATAAAGAAATTTAAAATTAAAGAAATCCCTATTGTATTTACAGACCGCAGAAGCGGGCAATCTAAAATGTCCAAAAAAATCGTGCGGGAAGCGATTTTCGTGGTTTGGAAACTGAAGTATCTATACATGAAAAACAAAATATAATGGGAAAAATCGTTAAAGACCTCAAAATCGAAAAACTGGTTTATAAAGGTTATGGGTTGGGATTTAAAAATTCCATCCCATTTTTTGTGCCATATTCAGTTCCGAATGATATACTCGACATTGAGATTACTCATACAAAAAAAGATGTTTCATTTGGAACAATAAAAAAGATTAAGAAAGAGTCGAAAAATCGCATAAAACCCGAATGTGAAGTTTTTGGGATTTGTGGTGGTTGTGATTGGTTGAATATTGCTTACAAGAAACAACTCGAATATAAACAACAAGTAATCGAAGAGATTTTTAGAAAATTCCAGATTGAAATAATTAATCGAATAATTGATTCAAATGAGGAGAAATTTTATCGAAATAAAAGTTATTTTCCAATATCTCAAATAAATGGAAAACCGGCTATTGGGATGTTTGCCAGAAAATCACACAAAGTAATTTCTCATAGGAAATGTGAAATACATCCTTTGATTTTTGATGAGCTTATTTCAGATTTTCAGAAATATCTGATTGCTTCCAAAACCAGCATCTATAATGAAAAAACCGGAAAAGAAACTGCACGACATTTGGGAATCAGATTTTCGAAAGCAACGAATGAACTGCTGATAATCTACGTAACAAAATCCAGAAAAATTCCTTTCTCAAAACAGTTAGTTAGAATGCTTCATGAAAAATATCCAAACATTGCCGGGATTGTTCAGAATATCAATATCAAACAAACTAACACGATTTTAGGAGAGGATGAAAAACTACTTTTTGGTCGGAATTATCTTTATGATAAGATAGGTGATTTTAGATTCAAATTGAATTATAAATCGTTTTTTCAAATCAACTCTATTGTTTCGGAAAAAATGTATACTTTTGTGAAAGAAAATCTTGAACCTGATACAAATGTGATTGATGCTTTTTGCGGAGTCGGAACAATTAGTATCTTTATTGCAGAAAAAGTAAAAAAGGTTTTTGGCATCGAGAATAATGCAAATGCAATAAATGATGCAAATGAGAACGCTGAAATGAATGGAATTTCAAATTGTGAATTCTTAAAAGGAAATGTAGAAAATATCCTTCCTAAGATTATCAAACGAAATATTGATACAATTATTTTCGATCCTCCCAGGAAAGGACTGGATGAAAAAAGCATTTTTTCTCTTCCACAAACAATCAAGAAAGTGATTTATGTCAGTTGTAATCCCACTACTCAAAAACGCGATGTAGAGAAGTTTCTGGAAATAGGTTTTCATATAAAAATGATGCAGCCTTTTGATATGTTTCCGCAAACCTATCACATTGAAAATATTTTGG
>CAYWJN010000048.1:9020-20556 GCA_964457455.1 uncultured Candidatus Cloacimonadota bacterium | reverse complement strand
ATGAATTCTATAAAGTTGAATCCTTCAAATCAAAGCAAGATATGGTATTGAAAACCTTTGCATATCTGATTTATTTCAACAACTTCAGAAAAAATAGAAATAGAGAAAATCAAACTCCAAAAGATATCCTGAAAAATGAAAATAAAAAAACTTGCCAAAGAAAATTGAATTTTAGTCCTATCATCATCGATGAGTTTATGAAAGATATTATGAATATTAAAATGAATGGATACTTTTACTGTTTACCGGTCATCAAATCGAAAAAATCCGCTTGACCTAAAAATGTCTTTCAAAATTTTCTGCAAAAAGGATGCTAAAATAGCTCAGTGGTAGAGCAACTGATTCGTAATCAGTAGGTCGGGGGTTCAAATCCCCCTTTTAGCCCCAGTTGTAACACAGTCACTCCAGACTGTGTGAACTAAAAAAGGTATTTTCTAATTGAAAGTGATAAAAGCAAAGAAAATGAAAAAAAAGTATAGATGTTTTGCTCTGTTTTCCGGTGGTTTGGACAGCATGTTGAGCGTTTTACATATGAAAAATCTTGGCTATGATGTGCTGCCGATATTTTTCCGAACACCTTTTTTTGGTTCTGAGAATGCCATCAAAGCTGCGGAAGAAATTGGCTATCATCTTATGATTCATGATATTACAGATAAACACATCAAAATGCTGCAAAATCCAAGATATGGTTATGGAAAATATATGAATCCGTGTATTGACTGTCATGGACTTATGTTCAGAGAAGCTGCAGAATTAATGAAGCAATACAAAGTTGATTTTCTTATTTCCGGTGAAGTTTTAGGTCAAAGACCGATGTCTCAACGAAAAGATGCATTAAATTCTGTAGGTAAACTCAGCAACATAAAAGACCTGATCGTTCGTCCACTCAGCCAGAAACTTTTAGCTGATTCTTTACCGATTCGGGAAGAATGGGTAAAGAAGGAAAAAATGCTGGATATTCAGGGGAGAAGCAGAAAACGCCAAATGGATATGGCAGATAGATTGGGTTTGAAAACCTTTCAAACACCTGCTGGTGGGTGTTTATTAACAGATGAAAGTTTTTCTTTAAGATTGAGAGATTTAATTAAGCACAATATGCTGGAACTTAATTTTATTGAATTTCTAAAAATCGGCAGGCATTTTCGTTTGAATGATGATGTAAAGGTTATTATTGGCAGGAAGGATAAAGAAAATGAGATGATTTCTCATCTATCAAAAAATGAATTAATTTTTAAAACAAATGATATTCCCGGGCCGCTTGGTGTGATAAATTCTAAAAGAAATCCGAATGAAGAGGAAATCGGTTTGGCAGCTTCTATTTTATTGAGATATAACAATAAAGCTCAAAATAGTGCAGAGGTGATTTTCGGTAAAAAATTTCATTTAATAGATAAAATGGAAGTTACAAAAATTGACTCGGATATTTTAATGAAAATGAAAATATAAATTCAGCCGCTAAGAGCACTAAGAAACACTAAGATAAAATGTTTTATGGTTTCTTTTGGAAAAGTAATATCCGTTTAATCTGTGTTCATCCGTGAGCAAAAAAAAGATGAATTAGCTATAAAGGACACTAATTTTCAAAGAGTTGTTTTTGATAGTTTTTAATATTCGTGATTCTTCGTGTTCTTGGTGGCTAAAAAAAGGGAAAAATGAATTACAAAGTTTATAATTTATTAGCAGAATTTAATTCAAATACTTATCTTTTATGGGATGAAGTTTCTTTAGAAGCTGTGATTATCGATCCAGCAAATGAGAGCAAAATTCTAAAAAAAGAGATTCTAAAACTAAAACTTAAAATGAAATATATAATCAATACTCACGGTCATGGCGACCATATTGGAGGGAATGCTTTTTTTGTTAAGAGCTTTCCCAAATCAAAACTGTGCATTCACAAGGAAGATGCTTTAATGCTTTTATATCCAGAGCTTAATCTCAGTATATATTGGGATGGAGGCGTTGTTTCATCTGCTTCTGACATCCAATTTGAAGGTAATGAGGTTCTTAAACTGGGAGAAAACGAACTGAAAATTATCCATACTCCGGGTCACACTGAAGGCGGAATTTCAATTTATGTAGATAATCTTTTGTTTACTGGAGATGCTCTATTTGCAGATGGAATTGGAAGAATCGACCTTCCGGGTGGTGATTTTGAGATTCTGAAAAAATCGATTCATGAGAAGATTTTTTCTTTACCGGATTCTGTAATTATTCTACCAGGTCATGGACCGGCAAGTACAATTGGAAAAGAAAAGAGA
This sequence comes from uncultured Candidatus Cloacimonadota bacterium, assembly GCA_964457455.1. GTDB lineage: Bacteria > Cloacimonadota > Cloacimonadia > Cloacimonadales > TCS61 > JABMPU01. The sequence goes on along the minus strand of CAYWJN010000048.1, from coordinate 18,298 downwards.
GAAAATAGTTTTGTAGGTTATTTGAATAAACTATAATATTCACAATTTTAGTGATATTCTAAAAGAATGAAAGAGAATTTAGAAAAAAAAAAAGATTTTTTTGAGCTTCATTCAAAAAAGAAAAGGGAACTTGGTTTCATTAAAATTTTTGGAAATTCAAATCCTGTTTACCTGGAAATAGGATGTGGCAGGGGAGAATTTCTCATCCAAAAAGCTTTAAATCTGACAGATATAAATTTTCTCGGAATTGAATTAAAAGAGAAAAGAATCAAAACTATTTTGAGAAAATTGGATTTTAAGTTGCATAAAAATGTGAGAATTTTGAAATTGTTTGTGGATGAAAATCTAAAAAAATGTATTCCAGAAAAATCGATTTCTAAGATTTTTATCATTCATCCAGATCCTTGGCCCAAAAGAAAGCATCATAAGAACAGGCTGATTAATGATAGATTTATTGAAGTTCTTTCAGAGATTCTAAAACCTGATGGTAGATTGGAAATTGCAACAGATCACTCAGAATATGCAGAATGGATAATCAAGCTTTTTGCAGCTCGGGAAGATTTTGTTTCAGAATATGAAAATGGATATTCCAGTATTCCTGCAGAAGGTCACATTGAAACTTATTTTGAAATGAAAAAGCGTCAAGAGGGTTTTAAGCCGATATTTATGGAATTTAAGAAAAAGAGTGTATAAATGGATAAAGAGAAACTTCAGCAAATATATGAGAAAAGTTTAGCAAAAAATTGCGAAAATCTTAGCAATTTTGCCTGCGAATATGAAGATGCCTATCGTCTGAAAAAGGAAGATAAATGTTATATGCGCTCGGATTTTGCTGTGGATCGCGACCGGATTCTTCATAGCGGAGCTTACCGCAGGTATCAAGGTAAAACTCAGGTTTTCTCTTTCACCAATATGTTCGATGAAGAGACTTCCAATCGCAGTTTGCATACAACTTATGTCTCTCAGATTTCTCGTACGATTGGCAAAATTCTACGGCTCAATCTTGAACTTGTAGAAGCAATCGCTTTGGGTCATGATTTGGGCCATTCACCTTTTGGGCACGATGGTGAAATTTCTCTTGGTAAATGTTGCGTAAAACACGGTATCGGAGAATTTCATCACAACATTCAGAGTCTGCATATTGTTGATAATATTTCGCTTCAGGGAAAAGGTCTTAATCTTACATTCCAGGTTCGTGACGGAATTATTTCTCATGACGGAGAAGTTCATGATACTGTTTTGAAACCTCAGCGTGATAAGACTGAAAAAGATATTCAAAACTATATTCAAAGCACCAAAAAAGGTGAGAATATTATTTGGATGCCTGCAACTCTGGAAGGATGCGTTGTAAGGATTTCTGATACAATTGCATATATTGGACAAGATATCGAGGATGCCATACGGCTGAACATTCTCAAGCGTGAGGAGCTTCCAAAGGATTGTGTGGAATTTCTTGGCAATACGAATAGTTTAATAATAGATACTCTTGTTAAAAGTGTGATTCTGAATAGTTATGAAAAAGATTTTGTCTCATTTGATGGAGAAACTTCTTTTTATCTTTATAAATTAAAGAAATTTAATTATGATAGAATTTATACAGATGCGAATGTGAAAAAATCCCGGATGATTGTTGATAAAAGCATGGACATTCTCTTTGAACAATATCTGGAAGACCTGAAAAAACAAAATTTACAATCCAAAATTTTTACGCAATTTCTCAACAGCAAGAATGAAAAATATATCAGCTCATTTTCAAATCCGGAAAAGGTTCGCGATTTCATCTCAACCATGACAGATAGATATTACAATGAAGAAGTGAAAACATATTTATTGCCAGGTAGTTTTTACTGATAAATAATTAGACAATTTATCTGATTCAAATTAATTTACATTTTAAACAATAGGAGAATTTTATGGAATACATAGATTTTTTGAAAGAAGTTGAAAATATAAATAAAAAGATAGTCGAAATCAGGAGGTTTCTTTGACATTGCTCAGATAGAGCGGAACATAAGCCATCTCGAATCTGAAATGAATATACAAGATTTCTGGAAAGATCAGAAGCGAGCACAAAATATTACTAAAGAAGTTAATAATCTTAAATCTCAATTAGATAAAGATAAGGAACTCCAGAAAGTTTTTGATGATTTGGAAACTTATAAATTACTTCTCGAAGAAGAATTCAGCGAATCTCTCCTCGAAGAAGCATTCGAAAATCTTGAACAAGCAAAACCCTTTATTGACGAAGCTCAAATTCAATTCCTTTTAAGTGGAAAAACAGATTCAAATAGTGCGATTCTTACTATTCATCCGGGAGCTGGAGGAACAGAATCTCAAGATTGGGCGGAAATGCTTTTGAGAATGTATAAACGCTGGGCTGAAAATTCCGGTTTTAAAATTCAAATTGTAGATTATCTTTCCGGAGATGAAGCAGGTTTAAAAAGCGTGACAATAGAAATTCTAGGAGATTTTGCTTACGGTTATCTCAAAGCTGAAATCGGAATCCATCGTTTGGTCAGAATTTCTCCTTTTAATGCTCTAGGAAAAAGGCAAACGTCTTTTGCATCGGTTTTCATTTATCCAATAATTGAAGATGATATTGAAATTGAAATCGATCCCAAAGATTTGAGAATCGATACTTATCGTTCGAGCGGCAAAGGCGGACAAAGTGTGAACACAACTGATTCCGCTGTTCGGATTACTCACATTCCCACGAATATTGTTGTGCAATGTCAGAATGAGCGTTCTCAGATCAAGAACCGAGATGTTGCAATGAAGATTCTCAAATCTCGGTTCTACCAGCATCAAGTAGAGGAACGTGAAAAAGAGCGGCAAAAACTGGAAGACACAAAAACCGAAATCGGCTGGGGAAACCAGATTCGTTCGTACGTTTTCCATCCTTACCAGATGGTGAAAGATCATCGAACAAATCATGAAACAGGAAATACTTCTGCTGTTATGAATGGAGATTTGAATGGGTTTATGAATGCTTTTCTGAAGTATAAGACAGGATTGACAGGATTATCAGGATAATTGTTCTTCTGAATCAGAAACTTAAGGAAATTAAAAAATGCAATATGAGGATTTGACACAAAAGAAAACTGGTTGAATTGGTTGAACCGAGAAAAGAGGTTTTAATGAATTATAAAAAACTTATCCCTCAAATCGATAAATCCAAAATGCCAAAACACATTGCCATCATAATGGATGGCAATGGACGCTGGGCAGAACTTCATAATACGAAAAGGATAAACGGTCATAAAAAAGGTGTGGAAACTGTTCGCAGAATTGTAGAAACATCTGTTGAAATTGGTCTGGAATATCTTACAGTTTATGCTTTTTCTACGGAAAACTGGAAGAGGTCAAAACCGGAAGTGAATTACCTTTTGAAATTGATAATGGATTCTCTGGTAAAAGAAATCGATGAACTTATAAAAAATAATGTCAGCGTGCGATTCTTAGGCAGAAAGGAAAATTTATCTAAAAATTATAATAGAAAAGTTATTGAAACGTGCAAACGAAGCTGGAATAATACCGGTCTTCATCTGAATGCAGCGATGAATTATGGTGGACGTCAGGAATTGATTGATGCTTTTAATGATATTTTTGCAAAGATGAAATCAGGAAAAATATCTAAAAATGAAGTTAATGAGGAAATGATTACTAACCATCTTTACACGGCAAATATGCCGGATCCAGATTTGATCATCCGTACAAGTGGTGAAGAACGGCTTTCCAATTTTCTCATCTGGCAAAGTGCTTATTCGGAATTTTGGTTTACAGAAACTCTCTGGCCAGATTTTTCTCGTGAAGAATTTATACGGGCAATTCTGGATTTCCAAAAAAGAAAAAGAAGATTTGGTTCCAGATAAAAAATGGTTGAATTGGTAAAAGTAGGTAGAACCTTGCGAATGGTTTCTCTCAGAGGGATTCTTTCATATCAACCTTCGCAATGGTAGGCTCGGTTGAACTGGTTGAATTAGTTGAATGTGTAAACATCAAGGAAGTAATAATGAAGGATATAAAAGATTTAGAAATTTATAATGATGCTTTGAACTTCTCAAATTTAATCTGGGATATCTGCTCTAAATGGGATATCTTTTCAAAAAAAACTGTTGGTATCCAACTTGTAAAATCATCTGATTCGATTTCTGCAAATATAGCTGAAGGATATGGAAGATTCCATTTTAAAGAAAACCTGAATTTTTGTTATTATTCGCGTGGTTCTTTTGAAGAAGTAAAAGATTGGTTAAGAAAAAGTTACTATAGAAATTTGATTCCTGAAACAGATAAAATCAGAATTGAAAAATTTATCTCTTCTTTTCCAAAAAGATTAAATTCGTACATAAATTATATCAAAAAATCTATGAGAAGTAATTAATATAGGATAACCAAAAAATGAATTCAAAAATTCCTAATTTAACCAGTTCAACTAATTCAACTGATTTAACTAATTCAAAAAATGTTTTCTCATTTCTAAGAAAATTAGGAACCAAAGAAGAAGTAGCAACTTATAGGTGAACAATATGGAATTATTAAAAAGAGTGTTAATTGCAGTTATTTTCATACCCCTTATTTTATTTATTTTATATTTAGGAGGATTCGCATTATCTATATTTCTGGGTTTAATCGTTTTGATCCAAATGTTCGAGATCAGAGAAATGTTTATCAAAAAGGGCATTACCATTCCTGTTATAATGCTGCCTTTCAGCATCCTGGTTTTTATTTCATCAGCATATTTTAATCTGAATATGGTGATAGCTTCGCTCTTTCTGATATTTATTTTTGTTTTAGGAAATGATCTTTTTCGAAATAAACTCGAAGGTAGTTTAAGCAGAATTTCCGCAAGCTTGTTTTCAGTGATTTATACTGCAATTTTTCTTTCTTCAGTTTATAGAATTAGAAATATGGAAAATGGTGCTTTTCTCATTTTGAGTTTGATTGTTCTCATTTGGATAACAGATACTTTTGCTTATTTTATCGGGAGAAAATATGGTAAACTCAGAGGGATTTTTCAGGCAAGTCCCAAAAAATCTTTACAAGGTTTTTTAGCAGGAATTTTTTTTGCTTTTTTAGGAGCTTTTTTCATATCAAAATTAGTAGGTTTCACAAATATTCAAACTTTAGCAGTTGCGATTTCCGCAGGAATTTTCGGACAGCTTGGAGATTTGTTTGAATCTATGCTCAAACGTGATGTTGGAATCAAAGATAGCTCTACAATTATTCCAGGTCACGGTGGTATTTTGGATCGTTTTGATAGTTTATTGATTGCTGCTCCGATATTTTATTTAATATTGAGTTTTGTTCATTAAGATAATATTATGACAGAAAGAATAAGTTTAAATTCATTAAATAATTTTACGGATGAAAATACTGAAGATTTGAGCAAAATTATTTTGGTTACTGGTGGAGCAGGTTTTATTGGTTCAAATTTTATTCGGTATTTGATGGGTAAATATCCAAAGTATAAGATTATAAATTTTGATAAACTCACTTATGCTGGAAATCTGAACAATCTCAGTTCGATCGAAGAAAATCCAAATTATGTTTTTGTAAAGGGAGATGTTGCAGATAACCGGGATGTGAAAAACGTTTTTGAAGAGTTTAATCCGAACTATGTTGTCCATTTTGCTGCTGAATCTCACGTTGACAGAAGCATCCTGAATCCCGATATTTTTCTGGAAACCAATGTTTTGGGAACTCAAATACTTCTGAATCTTGCCAGAGAAAATAGTGTAGAAAAATTCGTGCATGTTTCTACTGATGAAGTTTACGGTTCTTTAGAAATCCCGATTTCCTGTGATGAAAATGGCAAAATTGCTCCTAATAATCCATATGCTGCCAGCAAAGCTTCTGCTGATTTATTGGTTCGGGCTGCACATCAAACCTTTGGTCAATTTGTGAATATTATTCGCTGCTGCAATAATTATGGTCCCTTTCAATTCCCGGAGAAATTTATACCAATCATTATCTGGAATACTCTAAAAAACACAGAAATTCCAGTATTTGGTCATGGCATGAATATTCGAGATTGGATTCATGTGGATGACCATTGTAAAGCTATCGATCTGGTTTTGCATAAAGGAAAATCTGGTGAGATTTATAATGTGGGAGCAGATAACGAATGGCAAAATATTAAATTAGTTGAATTCATTCTGGGTGAGCTAAATGCATCTAAAAGCCTGATAGAATTTGTTGAGGATCGTAAAGGTCATGATTTTCGATATTCTGTAGATTCCTCTAAAATTAAAAAAGAATTAGGTTGGAAAAGTTCAATCGATTTTGAGGATGGACTAAAACAGACAATAAATTGGTACAAAAGCCATCTTGATTGGATTGAAGAAATACATTCAGGTGAATATTTGGATTATTATGATAAAATTTACAAAGATAGATTGCTGGAGACTTCTTAGATGAAAAATGTTTTTACGGTTTTAATTTTGATTGTTTTAGTTTGCAGTTGTTCGTATCATCAAGAACTAAAAGATGATTTCATTACTGAGGAACCTGAACTGAAAGAAGTTCAGAATATTTATGTAAATGAAGATTCTTTAAATCAGGTTATTCTGCAAAAAGAGATTCAAATTGATTCTCTATTATTAGTTATTGAAGGAATGAATTTCACAAAAGATTCTCTTTCTCAAGCTTTGGAAATTTCCAACAATCGTGTTGCAGTTAATTTGGATTTTCAAATACCGGATTCCATAGTTTTTGCTGGAAGAGTTTTTGCTCTTTCCAATGAAAGGATTTATAATAAATTTGAGAAAATCTATAAACAGGAATTGAAATCTGCACATAAATTTATTCCGAGAAGTGGGAAATATTTTGCAATTTTCGATTCGATTTTTGCTAAGCACAATATTCCGCTGGATACAAAATATCTTGCAATTGCTGAAAGTAGGTTGAGCTGCCTGGCACAATCTCGAGTCGGTGCAGTTGGAATCTGGCAATTTATGCCAAAAACCGCAAAAGGATTTGGCTTAAAGATAAATTCTTTCATTGATGAGCGACGTGACGTTTTCAAGTCAACCGAAGCTTCTGCTAAGTTTTTGCAAAATAACTATGATTTCTTATCTCAAAAAGGAGCAGAGGATTGGCTTTTAGCAATGAGTGCCTATAATGCCGGAGCTGGAAATATTACGAAGGTGATGCGCAAACAGGGTGGTAAGGATTTTTTCCATCTGATAATGCAATCTGACGAAAGCCATAAATTTGTTTGGAGAGCTGTTGCTTCGAAACTTATTATGGAAAATGAAGAAGTGATTTTTGGTAAAAAATTCGAAAGAGAAAAACCACTTTTAGAACAGGTTCGTCTGGAAAAAATTAAGCTGAATGGTCATTATAAAATTGATAATTGGGCAAAAGCTCAGGGAACTTTTGTTGGTATTATTTGGGAATATAATCCCTGGATCAAAATCTATCAGAGAAACAGAAGAAAATATTCTGCGATCAATAATGTGGTTCTTCCTCCCGGAGAATACACGATTCTTCTTCCCAAAAATTGCGAAAAAAATGATTCTCAAGTAGCATTTATAGAAAAACAATTTCTTAATAAAAATGCCGGTTATTTTACTCATCATATCGTGAAAAAAGGTGATACACTTTACGAGATTGCCATGAAATACAAAACATCAGTATCAAAAATAAAGATGCTGAATGGTTTGAATTCGAATATTATCAGACCAGGTCAAAAGCTGAAGTTATACGGTTCAACACAAAGTAAAACCGGCTTTTATATTGTTAAAAAAGGTGATTATGTTGCTGCAATTGCCCGTAAACTTGGTACTTCTTCTCAACATCTTATTCAAAGGAACAATCTTAAAAATAGAAATGGAATTATAATGATCTATCCCGGACAGAAATTATATTATTGATGAAATTGGAAATTTGTAAAATGCTTATTGAAGACTTGCATATTGATTTTCTCTTTCCGAACTTTTCAGTTCGGAAAGAGCTAACTCCAGAAGCTTCTGCTTCTTTTTAGTTTCCGAAGCAGAAGCTTCGGAATGAGTAAAATGAGTAAATGGTGTTGATAGAAAAACTTGTTAAGTTTTGAAAACTTCACAAGTTTAATAAAAGAGAGAAAATGCTGTTGTGATGAGACTTCGGTTGACAGAAAATAATTCTATTTATGATTAGTTTGAATTGGGAAGAGTAGAAAAATGAAAAAAGGTTTATTCATTACATTTGAGGGAATTGAGGGCTGTGGCAAATCCACACAAGCTGAAATGTTAAAGGGATATCTTGAGAATCTTGAAAAAAAAGTTTTATTAACAAGAGAGCCTGGTGGACCAAAAATATCTGAAGATATTCGGGATATACTTTTAGATACAAATAATCCTGAGATGTTACCGGAAACAGAAATGCTATTATATATGGCAAGTCGCAGCCAGCATACCGGAGAATGGATTATTCCTGCACTAGAGAAAGGAATATTTGTAATTTCAGACAGATATTATGATTCCACGATTGCATATCAGGGAGCTGCTCGAAAAATTGATAGAAACATCATTGACACAATAACCAAATATGCCACTTTTGGCTTGGTTCCGGATTTGACTTTTCTCATCGATATGCCAGCAGAAATCGGGTTATCAAGAATTTCCCGAACAGATGCTGATAGGTTAGAGCGTGAATCTCTGGAATTTCATGAAAAAGTCAGGAAAGGTTTTTTGGAAATTGCTGAAATTGAGAAAGAGCGTTATATTGTTGTAGATGGGTATAAAAGCATTGAGGAAATTCATAAGTTTATTGTTGAAAAATTCATAGATTTTCAACGTGTAGTACTTTCCTGAACTTTTTAAAAATGTCATTCTCGAGAACAGTGTCCGGCTTTTGACGGAATCGGGAATCTAAAATAAGTTTCGGAAAGCTGTTGTAGGTAATGCTTATGATTGTATAAAAAAGCATTTCGCATAATTGAGTCGAATACTCGATAATTTATTGAAATTATTTTTTTTATCAAACAAATCCAAAAAACAAAAAAAAGGAGGTTTCTATGTTTTCCACACTTTTTAAAACTATTCTTCTCATATCAATTTTATTTGTTATGAGTTCTTTTTCTGTAATGTTGTATGCAGATTGTGATATGATGGCTATGATCGCAAGAGCAGGAGATTTTGTTTCATGGCAAAGTACTTTAACTGGCGGTTTTAATGATCCTGTTGATTATTTCGATTATATCAGAAGTAGATCAACGAATTCAACAACAAATGTCACTTATGTTAGCGTTAGGAAGAAAAATGATGATGGCTATGGTATAGCGTATTATGTAGAGG
>CAYWJN010000048.1:0-9010 GCA_964457455.1 uncultured Candidatus Cloacimonadota bacterium | reverse complement strand
ATAATAATTTAATATATCCCTATAATGGAAGTTCACCTTACAACCACCCTTTAAATCAAGCATTTTATCTAAGAGGAGTAAGTGTATATTATCATGGCAACACATATAATACAAGCCATTCTAACAATTTTCCTCTAAATTGGGCTGAAGCAAGATTGATGAACAATATAACTAATAGTGTTGATCCATTTGACGATGATAATTGTAGAGCAAAAATTGTATTAGGTCATGCAAGGCAAGGAACATCAGGTGACGGAAATCATCCTTTTGTATTTAATGATTTGAATTACGATGACCAAACTACATTCACATTTATGCATAATGGTACTTTGCAAGATGACGTAAAAATAGCTATTAGAAATTACTTAGCAAACTCAGGATGGTTCACAACTTATCATCAACCAAATAATAACATAACGGTAAATAATATGACAGATAGTGAAGTATTCTTTCATTATCTGATGAAATTTATCATAGAGAATGATAATATCATTGCTGGGATAAATGAAGCCGTAAACCAAACAGATATAAATGGTATCAATTTAAAGTATAAGTTAGAAAACCCTATTGAAGTTTCATACAATCTTGGTGGTGGGCAATTTATTAGTACTTATGAAAATGTAACTAATTTTGTTCTATCAGATGGAGAAATTCTTTATGTTTTCAGGAATTCACCGTCTGAAAATACTCCTCCCCTTTTTCAGGATAAATGGCATGAATTATCATACAAAAAGTCCAATAATTCAATTTATTCTGTAAAAACTCTTGATCCGGAAGGTGGTACAATAATTGACCAATTCAATATGGTTATTATCCCAAAATACGGAGACCCATTCGAAATTCCTGATTTCCTGGATATTCCACATTCAGCGTTCATTAGTACAGATATAACAAGTAATCAAACATGGAATGAAGATAAATATATCAGTTGTGACATTACCATTTCAAATAATGCAGAAATAACACTTTCTAATAGTGCTTGTGTAAAATTAATTGGGCATTGTAATCTCACAATTGATAATGCTCAACTTAATATCGCAAATAACACTCAATTACAACTTTATAACTCATCACAAGTCCTTATCGAAACAGATGGTGAGCTCTTCCTCGACTGGGGCAGCACTATCACAGGTTGTACACCAACAACCTATGGTGCAACTCCTCCCGGACAACCTGCTGGTGGTGAAGAGGTTGTCCCCGGTGATCGTATAATCGCTCAAAATGGTGGGAGGATTACAACAAGAGAAGATTGGGAATATTTGAATCATCCTCAATATCCAAATGTTCCTGAAATTCAAATCTCCTCGAGTTCCGGAGAAAGATGGGATGGAATTTTTATTCGAAATCCATCCGATTTATCAAACTATTGGTTCGTTAATTGTGATATTTCCGGAATTCGTAAACTATCGATAGAAAATATCTCTGAATCAAATAATATCGCAAATCTGAAACTTTACATAACAGATTTTCGTGATGCAGGACAAATTATTGCACGGGATGAACACATCTTGTCAATCATTGGAGAAAATGATACAAATCGCTGTAATATCCGAAATAACCATGCAACTCCGATTGTAGTTTACGATTCTCCTGTTTATATTGAATGGGCTATGATCGAAGATAATGGTCGTGATATAAACGGAGGGTTGCTAAGTTCCTTTTGTGACGGAATGTATTTGAGCTATTCTGTTTGAGCTATTCTGCAGGTACAGGTTCTTATATAAAGAATACATATATACAAAATAACACAGGATGCGGTATGAAAACTTATGGTCAGGATGTCAATGTTGAAAATGATACCATACGCTATAATGAGAAACATGGTGTATATGCTGCTACAGGAACATTTGCTGATTTGTATAGTACAAATATTCGCAATAACTTATATGCAGAATATGTAAGTGTTCAGGATTCTTATGAATGGCCAGATATGAGTAATATTATCAAAGATACTGATGGTAATGCAGGAGGCTATGATCAATATATTCTAATGGCATATCGGTGGGATCAAATTCCACATTCAATAGATGTAAGAGGAAATAATATTCTACCTCAAGACCATGACCGTTATTATCCATGTTGGGAAGCTTTCTTATTTGATGGTGAAATACCGCCTGAAAAAGAAATGCTCTATTCTGCTCTCGATGAAATGGAAAGTGGAAATTATGAAAATGCCGACTTGACCTTCCAGCAAATCATAGCAGATTATCCTGATACTTATGAAGCTGCCACTTCAATCAGAGGATTGTTATTCATCGAGAATTATACTGATAAAGATTATGCTGCTCTTCGTTCCTATATAGATAATATCCAGGTAAGCGAAGTAACTTTTCTTTATAAAGCAAAAGAAGATGTGAAAACAAAATCATATATGAAAGAAGAGGATTATGTAGCTGCAATAGAACGATTGGAACCAATAATCAATAATCCACCTTCTAATGATGATCTCATATATGCAATGATTGATGAAGGATATTGCTACTTGCAGCTTGAAGAAACAGGTTCAAGGGATATTCCCGCTGTTTGTACTGTTAAATCCCGTTCTTTTGATGAATATCAGAAAATTGTTCAAGAACTTGAGAATGAGTTATTGTTCTTCAATCAACCTGAAAACCAGGAGCAGATTGTTCAAACAAGCTTAATTACTTTACATGGAAATTACCCGAATCCATTTAATCCCACAACCACGATATCTTTTAGTCTCATAAAAGATTCTAATGTAGAAATTTCTGTTTACAACATCAAAGGTCAAAAAGTTACTAAGTTAGTAGATAAACATTTTGAAAACGGTTCACATACAGTAACCTGGAACGGTAAAGACAACAACAACAAATATGTATCAACAGGAATATACTTCTACAAGATTTCTGCTGGTAGATCATCCGCAATGAAAAAAATGTTGCTGCTCAAGTAACCTTTTGATTTCTTTGTCTCATCTCATAAAAGCTCCTCTCTTGTTTTTAAGAGAGGGGTTGGGGGTGAGTTCTTTTGAGGTGGTGTAATAATGAAAAAAATACTTTTACCTTTTATCCTTATTCTTTTTTCCTTTCTCCTTTTTCCTTTCTACTTTCTACTTTCTATTGAAGTAGAAGGTCATCTCACAGAAAACACAACCTGGTCTCCTGATAATAATCCTTATCTCGTAGTCGATGATGTTTATGTAGATGATGATGTAACACTAACAATTCTTCCCGGAACTGTTGTAAAATTTAATGCTGCTCGCTTAGCAAATTACCAGGATATGGATAATTTTGTATATTACAATGGTGCAAACATTGCTAAAATGCTACAGGTAGATGGTAGATTGATTGCTAATGGTACAGAAGAAGACCCAATAACTTTTACACGAATTCAGGATTCATTGTATTACCATTGGGGAATTATATATCTTCGTGAGGAAGCTGACTTGTGCAGTTTTAATCATTGTAGATTTGAGTATTCAGCTTACTTATTAATTGTATTAGGTATAATACCTAGCGCTGCTGTCAGTATCTACAATGAGGAAGCAATAATTGAGCATTGTGATTTTGTGGATAATTTTACTGGTGTATATGTACGTTTTTTCCCTGAAAGAATAATAATAAAAGACAATAATTTTTATAATATAGATAATATTAGCCCTTCATATCCGGGTTATCATGTAAAGAAAGGTATAAGTATTTCACCAGGTGTTACAACTGAATCATGTATGGTACTAATAGCTGGAAATTCATTTATAGAAACAGCAGATGTATCTTGGGGGCATGTTGATATTAGAAGGAATACTCATGCTTATATACTAGATAATTATTTTTTAGGAGAGTCAGGAATTCATGCTGACATGGAGTCAGATTTTGGATCTTATATTTACAATAATGAATTTATAAACTGTGATTACAGTGGTGGAATTTTTGGAGGTGAAGAAGATAATTCTCTTTACATCAAAAATAACAATTTTATCGGGGGTAATTATGGTATTAATATTAATTATGCTTATGTGGAGATTTCTGATAATTATTTTGAGGAGTGTGATCTGTACACAGGTTCTAACTGTTATGGTAAAGCTTATAACAATTATACAGTCTGTGGAAGAATAAGATCCCCTGGATATTTTCAAGTATTTAATAACATTTCAACAAATAGTAATTCAACTGGATTAATTGTTAGTTCAATGTTGGATTTCTGCTTAAATAATATTATAATTAATAACTTATACGCTTTAGGTAGTACTGGTATTGTAACATATTATAATTGTATAATTCTAAGCAATTTGAACCTTACTCAAAACTCAATTGTTGGAGAGTTTACTTTCCGCAACTGCATATTGGATTTTGAACTTCCACCAGAATGTATCGATGGTGGTGGTAATATTTGGGTTGATTCTTTGCAGGCTCAATCGCTTTTCCAAGACATCCAAAACGGTGATTTTCATCTCATCGAAGGCAGCCTGGCAATAGATGCAGGATTCGATACTCTGGGCTATTATTATCCGTTCGATATGGATTATAATCACAGAGTTTGGGATGGAGACGCTAACGGAAGTACAATAATCGATATCGGACCTTATGAATTCGGTTCACCAGCTTTTGGTGGTATCGAGGGTTTTACCTACAATCCAACAACCGGAGAACCTGTAGATTATGTGCTGCTCAAGATCAACAACCAACCCGGTGAATTCACTTTTTCGGATAGTCTGGGTAACTTCCAATACAAACTTCCTGCGGGAGTTTATGATGTTTATGCAGAGCGGGTGTTTTATGAGGATGTAGTTGAATACAATGTTGAAGTTTTTGATGGGCAGTTCACGCAGGTTCTAATTCCAATGCTTGAAACAGTGGATGTAGAGGATTACGAAATTCCAAAATCCGAATTTCTAATTACTAATTTAAGCAACTACCCAAACCCGTTTAATCCATCTACAACGATTTCTTTTGAATTAACCACAGAGCACACGGAGAACACAGAGTTAAGTATTTACAATATCAAGGGACAGAAAGTAAAAACTTTGGAGTGCATTAACCGTGTTAATGCAAAAACGACACGGTCGTTTTACTCCATAACCTGGAACGGAAATGATAACAACAATAAATCAGTTTCATCAGGAATTTACTTCTACAAGATTTCTGCTGGTGGATCATCAGCTATAAAAAAAATGTTGCTTCTAAAATAACCTTTTGCTTTTTTGTTTCGTCCTAAAAGTTCCTCTCCCTGTAGGAGTGGGATTCAGGGTGAGGTAAATATAAAATCATAGGAGAAAGAACAAAATGAAATTAAACAAAACAGGCAGAATATTAGTTTCAATCGGAGTAATCAGTTGGATTGTTATTGGTTTATTGTTTTTCAATTCTGATAAAATCGATGCAGAAACAACTCCCAATCAAACCAATATTTATAAGAAAATCGAATTATTTGTAGAAGTTTTCAATAAACTCCGGGTAAATTATGTAGATGATGTAGATATTGATGAATTAATCGAGTCATCCATCAAAGGAATGCTCGAGGATATGGATCCTCATACTGTATATTTTACTGCTGATGATTTTGAACGATTTACCACAGATACGAAAGGGGAATTTGGTGGGCTGGGTATTTCCATCGATAAGAAAGGAGATTACATTACCGTTGTATCACCGATCGAAGGAACTCCTGCATATAGGATGGGAATTCATTCAGGTGATAAAATCGTGAAGATCGATGGAGAAGATATTGTTGGTATGGCTTTGGATGAAGGGATCAAGAGAATGCGTGGCGATAAAGGAACAAAAGTTGTAATCGGAATCCTCCGACCTGGAGTGGACGAAGAACTGGAGTTTGAAATCATTCGGGATATTATCAAGATCAAGAGTGTTCCTTATGCGTTTAAAATGGATAATGGTATTGGTTACATCCGAGTGAGACATTTTAATGCGCACGTTACCGAAGAACTTCGAGAAAAACTGGATGAGTTGGAAGCTGAAGGAATTCGTGGACTATTGATTGACCTCAGGTTCAATCCGGGTGGTCTTTTAACAGAAGCTGTAAATACAGTGAATGAATTCATCGGGAAAAATAAAAGAGTTGTTTTCACAAAAGGACGAAATCCGCAGGCAAATTCAGAACTTTTTACGAGGTACAACAGAATTCGTACAGGTTATCCGGTAGTTGTTCTCATCAATGAAGCTTCTGCCAGTGCTTCCGAAATTTTTGCAGGCTCACTTCAAGACTGGGATAGAGGTTTAGTGGTAGGAAAAACTTCTTTTGGTAAAGGTTCTGTGCAAAGATTATTCCCACTATCAGGTGGAAATGGCATTAAAATAACAACTGCCAAATATTATATCAATTCCGGAAGATGCATTCACAAAGATATAAACGATGAATTACTTAAAGATGATAGAGTTAAGAATGGTGATTTATCACAAGAAGAAATCAAAGAAATACGGGAAAAAGCTGAAGAAGAGAATAAGAAAGAAATCTATTATACTCAGAGCGGAAGAGTCGTTTATGGCGGTGGAGGTATCGCACCTGATATCGAAATTGAGCAATCTTTGATTTCAGATTTGGGAATTGAATTTCGCAGGAAAAACATTTTCTTCAATTACTCTGTTAACTATATGTTAGAAAACGAGGATTCGATCACAGAAGATTTTGAAGTAGATGAGACTATTATTGATGATTTCCTGGAATATGCAAAAAATGAAGGAATCGAGATGGAACAAGCTGAAGTTGACAGTTCATTCAGTTGGATAAAGAATTCTATTGAGAGCAATATCATTGCGAAGAAATTTGATGATGTGGCAAGCTATAAAATTGCTATCAGAGAAGATACTCAGCTTCAAGAAGCTTTGGCACTTTTCGATAAATTTGTTACAACCGAAGAAATGTTTGTGTATTTAGAAGGTGTAGAAGAAAAATAGATTTCAAATAATTGGCTATAAGAAAACCTCTGAATTTCGGAGGTTTTTTTTATGAATAGATTTTTGCTTGTTTCCACTTACCTTTTCGAAAGATATCATAAGCCCAGAAACTTGCCAAAATATTACTAATAAGCATCGACCACCAAAGTGCATCATACGGGTATGCAGATAAAGGTTGAGCCAATTTAGAAAATAGGTCATCCAGGAATTCCCATCTGATAAATGAGAGAGTCATAATTTTACCGGAGAGAATGAAAACGAGTGGAATACGAAAAAACCACAACCTGGCAATGTTCAAAATCATCGAAGGTTTTGTATGACCCGAGCCATTGAAAACTCCCATAAATACAAATAGATTCCCAAATACGAAAGCCGCAATAGAAGTAACTTTGAACATCCTTCTGCCAACTTCGATTACTGCCGCATTATTAATGAAAAATCACGTTAAAGAAGCTCCAAAGAAAAACAGGATAAAACAACCAATTGTCATGATTATCATAGTTAGTCTGAAGGCAACCCAGACACTTTTTTCAGCTCGTTTGATTTGTTTTGCACCAAGATTTTGTCCGATTATAGAAGCAAGTGCACTGCTGATTCCATTGCAGGCATCATAAACCCACATATTATCCTAACTTATTGATTATTAATTCTTTAGAATAATGGCACATTATTTACTTTACTATTAGTGTGTCACACGTTCTATCCTGAACGTGTAAATGATTTTTTACAGACAAGAGTGTCTGTGCTCCATAAAAAAATAATAAATGTTTCAATATTTTCAACTTACCAAAAAATACCTGTTAATAATCACATCCTCCAAAAATAAATTTAGTTAATATTAGTAAAAATATCTGGAATAAAAAATGCTTTATTCTTCTTTGAAATATTAATGTTTAAAAAAAATTAAAGGAAGAATTAATAAATGTATAAGATAAATAAATTTTTTTTCATTATCTACATTATCATCATCATCATAACAGGTTGCGCCAAATCTACCGAACCGGTAAGTTCCGAAGATATTCTGAAAATCGATAAGTTCTATTCCACAATTGGATATGCAAGAGATATTTTTGTTTCTGACAGTTTACTTTACATTGCCGAAGATCAAGGTGGTTTCTCCATTTACAATCATCTAACTAATTTTCAGTATTCTAATTTTTCATTGTTCGAGAATGCGAGATTGATTTCTGCTGTTGAAGAAGACAGTATCCTTTTTGTTTATGATAGATATGGAGAATCAGCAGGGATACGAGTTTTTGATATATCCGATTTGACCGATCCTCAAGAAGATATGTTATTAACCGGAAGAAATATTGAAGCAATAAAAACCTATGCTAATGATAATGGAACTATTGAGATTTTGGCAACTAAGGAAAATAAGTTCTATTATGGTGAATACAACGGAGATTACTGGTTGGCATATTATTTTACTTTCCCGAACTACCTGATGGGATTTGATGTTGACAGCACCCACATTTACTTAGCTGGTGAACAACTTGGACTGTACATCGCAGATAGAACAACAGGTGACATCCTGAGTAATACTGATACTCCGGGAGAAGTTTTAGCTGTAAAGCTTGTAAACAATTATGTGTTCATCGCAGATAAACAGGAAGGTTTTTCAATCATAGATATCTCCAACAAAGAAAATCCGGAAATAATTTTTCAGAAGGATACTTCCGGTTATGCTCAATCTATCGATGTTGAAGGTAATTATCTGGTTATTGGTTCCGGTGGTGGTGGAGTGTATTTATATGATATATCAGATGTTCAAAATCCCCAGTTTATTGATAGACTGGATGATGCGGTTATCGGATATACTTACAAAGTTAAATTTTGGAATGGTAAGATTTTCGCTGCTACAAAAAAAGGCGTTTATAAATTATCATTTGAAATAGAATAATGGAGGAAGGATGAGGAGATTTTTATTAGTAATAATATTGATATTGTTTTATAGTTTTCTTTTTGCAGATTGGGTAGAAATCGATGCTGACCGGGAAAAGCTGTTTGAATGCAGAGCATCTAACCTGGAACAAACAGAATTGCATTTTACACTCGATGGATATGAAATCCAAAATATTGAAAAGAATGGCAAAACATATCAGAGAATATCTTATGCAAATGAAGGAGAATTCATA
>CAYWJN010000047.1:8664-20574 GCA_964457455.1 uncultured Candidatus Cloacimonadota bacterium | reverse complement strand
TCAAGGTTAAATAACAGAAGGAGAAAAACTATGTTCAAAGTAAATGAGTATTTTGAGGGGAAAGTAAAATCTTTAGCTTTCAAAGATGGAGATTGTGATGCTACCATCGGAGTAATGGCAAAAGGAGAATATGAATTCGGTACATCATCAAAAGAGATGATGACAGTAATCAGCGGGAAATTATTAATAAAATTTCCAGATTGTGATAATTGGCATGAATACAGTAAATTCGATAATTTTACAATAGAAGCAAATAAAAAATTCCAGGTAAAAACCGCAGGAGATTCAACATATATTTGTCGTTACTATAAAGACGCAAAAGAAAAATGTGGTTGTAACTGCAACTGTGATTGTTAAGCTGGAGATTTAATGAATAAAAAAGTAACGTATATTAGTTTTATAATTCTGATAATCCTTTTCATTGTTTTTTTGAATGCTGCTCAAAAAGTAGAAACAACGAATTATAAAGGAACATTAAAAAAAATCGCTGATGACTGGTATTTAAACACTGGAGATGATTTCTTCAAACTAAATTTGGCACCGGAAGATTTTCTTTTTAAAAACGGGATCGAATTAATACCCAAATCCGGTCTGAATATTTATGGAATATTAGAAGATGAAGAAATTATTGTTCATAATATTCAAGTGAAAGGATCCTTTTTTCCAATAAGAGATGAAAAAGGCAACCCTCTCTGGGAAGAAGAAACTATAGAAAAAGAATACTATATTGTGAATCCCAAACTATGCATTGGCTGCAGACTTTGTGAAATAAAATGTCCTGTGCAAGCCATCAAAATGGAAAAAGGTATTGCAGTTATTGATGCCGATCTTTGCACAGCTTGTGGAATTTGTGTAAATGGAGATGGCAAAAAATTTAAAGGTTGTCCTGTAGGTGCAATTTTGAAGTTAAGTAAATCGAGCAGCTTGCTCGATATTACTCGTTCCCATCTTGCTGTTGCTGGATTCCGATGTTTTCTGGCTCAACCATTGCGAAGGTCTTCAACCATTCGCAAGTTTTAAGCCTTTAGTTATATTTTTGATAAAATACATTTCCCGTTCTTATCATTTTAATAAATATCATCTCCAATCATAGAAATCTTGAATCAATTCTAATTTCATATTTATCAACCAGTTATAAATTCTAATTTGATTGGCACACTGATTGCATTAACATTTAGGCAAAAAGGGGGAATCATGAAAAAGATTTTAGTTTTAGTGTTAGTTTTATCATTTGTTAGTTTATCTCTTTTAGCTCAAGAGGTCGAAGTCAATGTTAATATTGATGAAGATCTTGAAGAAGCTATGCAAGAACTTGAACAAGCATTGGAAGAAATTCCAATAATTTCTATCGAAAGGAAATCTTCGGATACACCAAAAATGGGTGTTTATTTATCTGATTTGGATTTTCAAGATGCTTATGAAATGCATTATCCTGCTTGTTATGGCGTTTATGTATCGGGAGTAGTTTCTGGTGGACCATCTGATAATGCAGGTATTATCAAAGATGATATCATTATGGAATTCGATGGTAAAGAAGTTAAATTTGAAGATCATCTTGTTACATTAATCAAAACCAAGAGTATCGGTGATGAAGTTGAAATTATTCTTTTTCGCAGTGAAGAAATTCTAAGCACAAAGGTAATCCTTGGCACATTATATCCTAAAAAAGATAAAGACGTTATTATCACAAAAGATGGCAAAACCAAGAAAAAATATTCTGTTGGTCATGGTGGTGGGAGCTGGTTCCCGATCTGGTTTATGCCAGATTTCAAAGATTTTAATGGGATGTTAGCTGAACTTGATTTTCAGGAAGAAACTTTTTCTGAAGAAGGATTTCTGATACACGGTGGTGGCGGACAGGGAAATGTTGGAAAAGGCTGGTTCATTGGCGGAATGGGAGCAGGTTATAGCAATAAAGAAACTACAAAACATCCTTGGACTCACAATATTGAAGGACAAGATACAACAAAAACAATCTCCCGAACAGCAGGATATGAAATCGGCTATGGTGGTGTAACTTTAGATAAAAGGTTTGCTCTTTCCAAAAAAATTATTGGTTCTGTTGGTATGATGCTTGGTTGGGGAAATACACAATACAAAATCCAGCAACATGACAAAAATCAAGAACTGGGCAACTTTGATTTTAACGAAGACCTGAATGCTCAGATGGATGATTATTATGATTATGTAAGCACTCTAAAAATGAAAAATAATTATATGCTTGTCCAACCTAAATTCATGTTAATGTACAGGATTCTTGATTGGTTATCGTTCCGAGCAGAAGCTGGATATATGTTTAGTTATTCAGCAAAGGGTTGGCAAGGTGTTTGGAATGGTGAATCTGTAAAAGTTGAAAATGAACCGAAATTAGATTTGGATGGATTAACGCTTGTTATTGGTCCCTGGTTCGGATTTTAATTGACAATATAAGCTGAAAAAATAGTCTCTGTCAAAAAAAAATGATAGAGACTATTTTTTTTCTGAGGAGATATGTTTCAAGCTTTAGCAGATAAGATTTTAACAGGTATTGTTTCCTTTGGAATGATGGTACTGACCACTACAGAAGGGAATAATGCCAGTTTTGCAGAAATAACTTCAACTTTATATGGTAATCGAATTGTCGTTAAAACCGAACTTGTTGATGCTTTTGCAAATGATTTTGAAGAAATATTCCGCTGTGGAAAAGAAATTGAAATTTTCTTTAATATCAAGATAAAAGCAGGAAATCAAACTATTCATACAAATGTATTTAAACATATTGTTATTTTTGATTCATTGGAGCAGAACTTTACAGTAAATCTGGAAGAGAAAAATTTCGAAATTTCAACAAATTCTTATGAAGAACTCATTGAAACTATTTCCCAGGTAGAATACGAATTTGTGGACGAACTGAATTATGAGCAATTTGATGTAACCATATTTTCATATTTGAAACCAATATATCTGGATACTTTAGGAAAAGATTATGATATGATGATGCTCTGGAAATTTAAAAAGCCTAAAGTCAACAAAAGGATCGATTTAGGATTTGATGAAAGTTAGATTTGGATTCAGGCTCAGTGTAATTGTTTTATTTTTAGCACTTTATTTATCAAGTCTGTTAGTCTTAAATAATTTCTTTAATCATAAATTAGAACAGATTAATAAGACCTTTAAAAGTATGAATTTTCAAAAAGCACTTTCCGAACTTTCTTATGAAACCGAAGCTGATAGAAGAAATGCTGGCGAACTTATAAATCGATTCAATGAAACTTCAATGTCAATAGGAGTAATAAAGCGGGAAACAAAAATATATTCTGCTCTTTTTCTCACCTTTTTAATGTTTGTATCTATTGTCATCTTTGTCTTAATTTTCAGTGTAATTTCTCATCCTCTCAAAGAATTACAGAATGCTACAGCAAAAATCCGAAAAGGTGATTTTTCCGTAAATTTAAAAGAATCCGGTTTCAAAGAGATTAGACAACTCAAACAGTCTTTTAACAGTATGTCCAGAGAACTGGATAATGTTCAAAAGAAACTTTTGAAAGCTGAAAAAGAGATGATCTGGAAAGAATTTTCCCGGATTCTGGCTCATGAGATAAAAAATCCACTCACTCCAATTCAGCTTTCCATTCAAAGATTGGAAGATAAATTCATTACGGATGAAAAGAAATTCTACGAAATTTTTCCCGAAGCTGTAAAGATTATAAACCAGGAAATAAATAATTTACACAATTTAGCTAAATCGTTCTCGAATTTTGCCAAAAGCGCTACCCCTGAATACAGCGAATTCAATCCAAAAGATGTAATTGAAGACATCATCAGACCGTACATTCATAAATATGAAATTAGATTGGAAGGTTTTCAGAATTGCCTGATAAAATTCGACCAGATTCATTTTTACCAAATCATTACAAATCTCCTGCAGAATGCGATCGATGTTTCTTTACCGGATGAACCAATAAATATAAATATCATTAAAAATGAGAATATTCTAATCCAAATAATCGATAACGGAAAAGGTATCTCAGAAGAAGATCTTCCCAGGATTTTTGAACCGTATTTTTCTAAAAAGAAAAAAGGACTCGGTTTGGGATTGGCTCTTGTGAAAAAACTTGTGGAAATAAATAAAAGCAAAATAAAAGTGGAAAGCGAACTGGAAAAAGGCACAAAATTTAAAATCATTATTGAAGAATTTAAAGTGATTTGATGCTTCAAAAAAATGAATTGAGCCACAGACTAACACAGACAAAAAAGTAACAGTGTCATTCTCAACTTGATTGGGAATCTATTAGAACTGCTGAGATTCCCTCTTTCGAGGGAATGACAAAAAAATAAAGACTGAATAATAATTTGTGTAAATTCGTGTAATTCGTGGAAAAAAAAGGAATAAAAATTTAGACGCAGATGAGCACAGATTTATTATGATAAATTATGAAATGAATATTTTGGATAAAAAATTGTTTTTATTTATATGAATAAAAATCATATTAAATCATAAATAATCAGAGTAAATCAGCGTCAAAGAAAAAGAAAAGTCAGTGAAGGTCAGTGGCAAAAAATGGAGAAAAAATGAGAGTGTTAATTATTGATGATGAAGTAAACATTTGCATTTCTTTAAAGAGCATTCTGGAAGATGAAGGTTATGCTTGCGATTATGCTTTAGCCGGCACAGAAGGTCTGGAAAAATACGATATTTATTCACCGGATGTTATTCTGTTGGATGTAAAACTGGGAAATGTAAATGGCTTGGACATCCTGGAGCAGATTTTAAAAATCGATCCCAATACAACCGTAATTATGATTTCCGGTCATAGTGGCATAAAAGAAGCTGTAGCTGCTATTAAAATGGGAGCATTTGATTTTCTGGAAAAACCACTCAGCCTGACAAAAGTGAAGATAGCAGTTAAAAAAGCATGGGAATTCAAATCTATTTCTCAAGATTATATGCGGATTAAAAAATCATTTGACGAGCAATATAAAATCATTGGAGAAAGTAAAGCTATTCAAGATTTATTGCTTTTGATATCCAAAGTTGCTCAGAGCGATTCCAAGGTTCTGATTCGCGGAGAAAGCGGAACAGGAAAGGAACTTGCTGCATTTGCTATTCACCATCAAAGTAAAAGAGATAAAAAACCTTTTATCAAATTTAATTCTGCTGCCATTCCCAATGAGCTGGTTGAAAGTGAACTTTTCGGTTTTGAAAAAGGCGCATTTACAGGAGCAGATAAATCTAAAAAAGGGAAAATTGAACAAGCTGATAGCGGAACACTTTTTTTGGATGAGATTGGAGATATGAATCTTAATGCTCAGGCAAAAATCCTGCGTGTTATCCAGGAAGGTGAATTCGAACGAGTGGGTGGAAATAAAACTCAAAAGATCGATACCAGGATTATTGCTGCTACTCATAAAAATCTGGAAAACCTGGTTCAAACCGGTGAATTCCGTGAAGACCTTTATTATCGGCTGAATGTGATTCCTATCGTTACTCCTCCTTTACGTGAGCATCCCGAAGATATTCCGATTCTAATCAAATACTACTCAGAATTTTATTCGAATGAACTCCAACTTGCTGCGAAAACATTTTTACAGGAAACAATTATTGAGCTTCAATCGTGGCAGTTCAAGGGCAATGTGCGAGAATTGAAAAACATCATTGAGCGTGTTTATATCCTGGTTGATAAAAAAGAAATTGAAATTTCCGATATAATAAATTTTGGTCAAACTTCCGGCAAAATTGTAGATTTCTGGAATCAGACAGTTCCTTTTAAAGATAAAAAAAGAGAATTTGAAACTAAATATTTAACTACTCAACTGAAATTGAATAATAATAATTTATCTAAAACTGCAGATGTTTTAGGCTTGCAGGTCAGTAATCTTTCGCGAAAAATTAAGGAACTGAATATAAATACTGATTAATTGGAGCGAAACCTTGAAAAGGTCTCTTGCAAAGAAATCAAATTTAGTTGACCTTTGCAAGGTAGTAGCCTTATTGGAAAGTTAATAACATGAATTTGGCAAAATGAAATGTTTTTAACCTCACCTCGATCCTCTTGAGATCGTTTGCTTCGCAAGCCGACTCATACCTAAAAGGAGAGGAAGATAGAATTCCCCTTCTCCTTTTGGGAGAAGGGGTTAGGTGATGAGGGTAAACGTGGGAATTAAAAAAAAAATATTAATTTCTTAGACTTTAGCTTGTTCCTAAACTCTGTTTGGGAATACAATGCAATACGAAAGAGGACTTTCGTAACGAGCAAAAAGTCATCCCTCTCTTGTGATAAAGAGAGGGACCGAGGGTGAGTTAGAAAATATTAAAAACAAAAAAAATAAATTCAGTCTAATATAAGACTAAACAAAACTTTAGAAGGAGACGAAAATGAAAAAAAAATGGTTTGCCTTTGGATGTTTAACATCCATCATAATTGTGATTGTTTTACTTTTTTGGGGATTTCTTTCCTTAAAAAATCTGGGAAAGAAAAAAGTAAAAGTTCAGCCGGATTCATATCTGCATTTGAATCTATTCGGAGAGATTACTGAATACAATGAAATTGAGAGATCGATTTTCTTTGAAAAAACTATTTGTTCAAATGAACTCATCCGCAAAATCAATCGTGCTGCTACAGATGAAAAGATTAAAGGTGTTTTATTGGAACCTACCTGGATTCAAGCTGGATTTGCCACGACTCATGAAATTATGAAAGCCCTGCAAAACTTCCAATCTCATGGAAAAGAGGTGCATGCTTATATGGAGATTTCCGGAAATAAAGATTACTTTTTAGCTTCAGTTGCAGATAGAGTCTATCTGAATCCATCTTCATCCGCAGGAATTCTGCTGACTGGAATCGGT
Source organism: uncultured Candidatus Cloacimonadota bacterium (assembly GCA_964457455.1). Taxonomy (GTDB): domain Bacteria; phylum Cloacimonadota; class Cloacimonadia; order Cloacimonadales; family TCS61; genus JABMPU01. The sequence continues at coordinate 13,748 of CAYWJN010000047.1, read as the reverse complement.
GGGAATATCATCTATTACAAAGACCTTTTAGATAAGCTTGGCATAGAAATCAAAGTGATTCATGCAGGCAAATACAAAGGAGCAGGAGAACCGTATTTTCTCAATGAAATGTCTCGACCATTAAGGAAAAGTTTGGAAGAATTGTTTTCAGATATTTACGATGAGCTTCTTAAAACTGTGGCTGAAAACAGAAATATTTCTTATGATGATGTAAAAGCAATTTATGAAAACAGAACGGATATCTTGATAAATAAAGATAATGCTCTTCAATACCAATTGGTGGATGAGCTGATTTTCAGGGAAAACCTGCTGGCAAGATTGAATATAAAACAACAGAATCTAATTTCCTTTAAAGATTATAATCTTCCAAAAGAGAAATCCTTCACAAAAGATAAGATTGCTGTCATTTATGCTCAAGGTAATATTTCTCAAGAGGGAACATCTTCTGATTTCAGGAATCTTTCTGCTAAGAAATTTAATAAAAACCTGGATCTCATCATAAAAGACAGCTCCATAAAAGCATTGGTAATTCGAGTTGATTGTCCCGGAGGAAGTGCTTTGGAATCGGAAATAATTCTTAATAAAATTATTAGATTGAAAGAGATTATGCCGGTAGTTGTTTCCATGGCAAATGTTGCAGGTTCAGGTGGATATTACATTGTCAGTAATTCGAGCTATATTTTTGCAGACCCTTTTGTGATTACAGGTTCAATTGGTGTGGTTGGCACAATTCCTAACTTTAAGAAACTCGGTGATAAAATCGGTATTCACTCCAACGTGATTAAAAAAGGAAAATACGCAAATATTTTAGACCCTTTCACTGAAATCGATCCGCAAGTTATCGAATCTATCAGGCAAGGTGTTCAAGAAACTTATGATGAATTTAAAGCAAGGGTTGCCTTTGGCAGAGATATGAGCCTGGAACAAGTGGAAGAGATAGCTCAGGGAAGATTGTGGAGCTGCAATGATGCTCTGGAAAATAACTTAATCGACGATGTGGGCTTTTTAAGTGATGCCATGAAAAAAGCTGCAGAATTAGCTGGAATCAAATCTTACACACGAATTTATTATCCCAGGAAAAAAACTTTTGAAGAGATGCTCTTAAAAGATATTTTTAATATTGAAATGTATGCCAATATTTTCACACCGGATATCCATAAAGAACTTGGAACCAGAAAAGCTGTTCATTTTTATAGGAATATTCAGTACGATCCCATCCAGGCGATTATGCCGTTTGAGGGATTGGAGTGATTGGATTTAGATTTGTATGATTAAAGAGAGGAAGGAATTCGCGAACTTTATCAGCAAACCTATGGCTTGTAAACCTTTGGATAAGTGTTCTGGGATATATACGTTAGCCCTTGAGTAAAAAAAAAAGGATAGAATATGAGTACAAAATTATCATCTGACACTTTGTTTCATTATACAAAAAGATTTAAGGCACTATTAAAAGTGTTAAAAGAAGGCTTTAGACCAAATCATAGTATTGAGAATTTCGATTTTCTTATCAATGATAATAGCAAAAGTAAAAGCAATTATTTTATTCCAATGGTTTGCTTTTGCGATATTCCTATTTCAAGTACAAAAAATCATATAAAAAAATATGGTAGATATGCAATTGGTTTGTCAAAAGAATGGGGTAAGATTAATGGATTAAATCCTGTAATGTATATTTCTGAAAACTCAAAGGTCATAAGAAATTTTAAGTTTGTTTATAATAATTATAATGATTTAATGAAAAAAATCGAAGAGGAAAAAAATGAGTTATTGAAATTAAAGTATGAAGATATTGATAAGAATACTATAGTTAATTATTCGGAAAAAAATGGAATAAAGATTACAAAGAATAATTTTGAAAAAACATATTCTAAGTTTGTTAGGCAATGTTTTAGTGAGGATTTTTTATTAGGATATTCTCAAAGTTTGAATGATTTTTATAACAATTTGCTTTATCCAGATAATATAGTAAAACAAAGAATTCATAAACTATTATTAATCACAAAAATCGCTGTTAAGTACATTCTATATATTAAACCTTACACTAACACGTCAGAAACAGTAAAATACTATGATGAGAAAGAATGGAGATATGTTCCCGACATTCCTCAAGAGTTTATTCAATGCTCAACTTTTGATGAAAACGGAATTCCCAATCATAAGAATTTCAATAGTCCAATAATTAAAAGACAAAAGGAGCTTTTGAATCGAGGTATAAAGATATTAAAATTTAACTCATCAGATCTTAGATATATTATTGTAAAAGATAATATGAAAAATCGATTAATTGATTTTTTATCGAAAAGTAATTTATACAAAAAAGATTATTATCTGAATAACTTCATTGTCTTAACTGAAAGTCAGATAAAAAATGATATATAGCAAAGGGCATAACATAATGTGTCAGCGGTAGGCTGGGTGGTTTGTTTTGACTGAATCGTTCCGATTCAGTGTTTAGCGGTTTGTTCGGTCGTGATCGTTCCGATTCAGGGTTTGGTCGGTTTGTTCGGTCGTGATCGTTCCGATCCCGCCACACACGCCAAACATTATGACTATTTGGTTCTGTAGAGAATTTAAGTTTTTGAGAAATATTTTTGGTGGTGATGGCAAATGGTAAAAATGTAAGTTAGGGGAAATTTGAAATTGTGTTTCTGATAACAAATAAAATTGTAAGAAAAACTAAAAAAAGGAGTTAATTATGAAAAAGTTATTTTTTTTGAGCATTGTTATTATCTTAATAATATCAATTCAAAGCTGTGCAACTATAGTAATCTCACAAGAACGTTCTGAAGCAGTTAAGGTCGTAGGTAAGTCTAAAGATGAGCTCTATATTAGAGCAAATACGTGGATGGTTGAAACATTTAATGATGCAGAATCAGTAATTCAATTTAGTGACAAAGAGAATGGAATAGTTATAGGGAAATACATAATGGCTACAATTATTACTTCTAAAACAACAAGTCATAATGTGTATTCAATCATTAAAATTCAGGTAAAAGATGGAGCAGCAAAAATAACCATTACACCAGATTCATACAAAAATGATGCAAATGTTTTTGCAGGTGGTATAGGTTATCCTATTGAAAAAATGAATGCTGATATTGATGCACTTTTTAATAATTTTACCAGTAGTATTAAAGAAACAGAAAGTGATGATTGGTAGTTTTAACTAATACTAGATTTTTCTAATTTAAGAATAGAAACATCTTGAACAAAGCACTAGAAAATCAATAAAGGCATGTGTGATTTATCGTAAAAAAAAGGATATAATTATTCTTGACTTTAACGTCGCTATAATTAAAGTTTTATTGGAAAAAAAATAAAATAAATAATTGGAGGAGAGATGAAAACTATATTTAAAATTTTTGGATTTGGTTTGATTTTTATTCTGTTGGTATCATGCATCCAACAAAAAGCAAGGAATAACGAACGTATTGACACATTGCTGAATTCCCTTGATCAAGCATGTTACAGCGGAATTGTGCTCAACACGCTCGATGGCAAAACGCTCGATGCAAACCAGGCTTATCTTGATATGCTGGGTTACAGGTTAGATGAAATTCGAGAAATAACCTATCAGGAATTAACTCCGAAAAAATGGCATGAAATGGAACAGGAGCTTTTTGAGGAAGTTCTCAAACAAGGATATTCCGGTGTGTATGAAAAGGAATATATCCGCAAAGATGGAACCATCTTCCCCACTCGTCATCAAGCTTGGCTCATTTATGATGATGAAGGAAAACCTTCACGTTTATTTGGCATCGTGCAGGATATCACTCCCAAGCCGGAAGATGAAATTATTGGAAGCTGGCTGAGAGCAGTTGAAGCTAAAGATGTAACATTCAATGCTCAAGCAGATTTTAATGAAGATAAAAGCTTTGATTTTATTGTTTTAGATGAAGGTACAAATCACACCAATACTAGTGGACATAATCTATTTCAAGATAATCAAATTACCTTTGTGGACGATGATTGCCCTGAACCTGGAATCTATAAATTTGAAATCAAAGAAGATGAACTAATTATCACTGTTTTGAAAGATTCCTGTAAGCCAAGAATTACTGCCTGGGCGGGAACCTGGTCAAAGAAAAGCGAGTAACTTTTTATTTCTCTCCTTCCTAAGTTTGAAATTTTGAATTTTGGTCAGTGGAATTTGTATGCCCCGTGAAATTGCAAAGCAGTATTTCACAGGGTAAATATTTTGCTATTTGTTTTTTGGAATTTATTTGATATTTGTTGCTTGAAATTTGTAATTTATTTGATATTTGCTTGCCCTGTAAGGAGGAACGACTGTATCGGGGTGACCTTAGCGGCTAAACAGTATCCTTCAAAACATACTTCTAAACCTTAAAAAATCCTTGACTTATAAACAACGCAAGAAAATTTGCAATCAAATTTTGTATTAAAAAATAGGAGGAAATAATGAAAAGATTTAATTCTTTGTTTTTCAAATCGTTAATAATGATTGTAGTCATACTATTCAGTGCTGTTTCACTATTAGCCGAGTCTCAGAAACTATCAGCAGACGGCAATAAAAATCTGCGTTCCGCAAGTATGCATTTGAGTGGCGGCAGGTATGAAAAAGCGCTTCCTTTATTTAAAGCAGTGCTTTTAGAAAATCCTCATCATATAATCTCTCTGGAAAATATCGCAAGCATTTACTATGATGTTACCAAGGATTATTTTGAAGCAGATTCATATTATAGTAAAGCAATAATTGAAATAAATGCTATTTTTGCTGAACATCAGGAACTCTTAAAAACAGATGAAAAGGCAGCCAAGAAATTTTATAAGAAACATATCAAAAAAGAAAAATTGGAAGATAAATTAGAACAAATTTCAAAATTTAAAGCAAGCTGCTGGATAAATATTTTCCGTCAGGCTCAAGAAAAATTTAAAAATGAAGATTATGATGGTTGTATTGAAGAATTTCTCGCTTTAAATGAAATGGCGCCGGATAGTTCCAAGACCATCAAAATGCTTGCTTACGCTTACAATAAGAAAGGCGATACTGAAAAAACTTTGGAATTCATGATAAAAACTTCTGAACTCGAACCTGATGATGATATGGTTCGAACTCAGATTGC
>CAYWJN010000047.1:0-8564 GCA_964457455.1 uncultured Candidatus Cloacimonadota bacterium | reverse complement strand
CTGCGAAAGTGGCGGAATTTGGTAGACGCGCTGGACTTAGAATCCAGTGAGAGCTGATCTCGTAGGGGTTCAAATCCCCTCTTTCGCACCACAAAATTTCATAATTAATGAGGAATAAGTGAAAACAGAAATAAAAGATATTACTCAAAGTGTTAAAGAATTGACAATTACAATTGAAGCTGAACAAGCTTTATCAGATTATAAAAAAGTGCTGAATCAATTTAGAAATTATGTTGTTATTCCAGGTTTCAGAAAAGGGAAAGCACCTCTGGCAATGATTGAGCGAAATTATCAGGAACATGCAAAAGATGAATTTTACAATAAAAAACTCGGTGATTATTATAAAGCAGCACTCGATGAACTTAAGATAAATCCGGTTAACCAGGGAGAAGCAACAAAAATCGAATGGGATAAAGGACAAGATTTAGTTGCTATCTTCAAATATGAAGTGATGCCTGAGATCGTAATTAAGAAATACAAAAACCTGGAAATCCCTTTTGAGAAAACTAAATTCAAACCTAAGATGGTCGATGATACGATCGAGGATTTCAGAAACCAGATGGCAACTGTAATCGATGCAGATTCTCCCTCCAAAAAAGGTGACATTATCGAAGCTGAAATTAACTTCCTGGATGAGAATGGAGACATCACAAAAGATATCAAAAGAACATTTACTTTAGGAGAAAATGTTTATTCGAATACCTTTAATAAAAACCTTACAAACATAAAAGTCGGTGATGAGATCAAAACAAAACTTTTTACCAAATCCCAGAAAACTGATGATAAAGATATAACTGAGAATATTAAAGATAGAGAATTTCTCATCAAAGTATTATCCATCAAAAGAAAAATATTGCCGGAATTGAACGACGAATTTGCCAAAGATATTGAATATGATTCAGTTGAAGATCTGCGCACAAAAATCGCAGAAGAAATAAAGAAGAAGATCAAAAAAGAGAATACTGAAATGCTTCGTAATGCAATTATCGAAAAATTGGTTGAAGAAAATCCTCTGGAAATTCCTCCCTCCATGATCCGAAATTATGCAGAATCAATGGCAAAAAATTATGCTGAATCTTATAAAATGGATATCGATAAAGTAATTCCTATTTATGAGAAAATCGCAGAACATCAGATGAAATCTCATTATATTCTAACTGAAATCAAGAAAATCGAAAAAGTTGAGATAACTGATGAAGATAAAGAAAAAATCATCAAAGAAGCTGCAGAAAATCTGAAAATGGAAACCGGAAAATATAAGGAACTTTATAAAAAACAAATCGAAAGTGAAGATTTCAAATATGCTGCTGAAGAAAAAAAAATGTTCGAACTGATTGAAAAAAGTTCCAAATTCGTTCCTTATCCAAAAAAAGAATTAGACGCAGATAAACGCAGATAAATTATGATTAATTATGAAAAAAGTTTATGATCTGAAAATCAAATAAATAAAATCATATTAAATCATAAACAATCAGAGTAAATCAGCGTCAATAAAAGAGGAGTTTTTATGCCATATGTACCAATAGTTATCGAGCAAAATGGAAGAGTGGAAAGAGCTTATGATATTTACTCCCGCCTGCTCAAGGATAGGATTATTATTTTAGGTTCTCCCATTGATGATAATGTTGCTAATGTAATAATTGCTCAATTTCTTCACCTGGAAGCAGAAGATCCCGATAAAGATATTTATATGTACATTAATAGTCCCGGTGGTTCAATAACTGCCGGTTTGGCAATTTATGATACAATGCAGTATATCCGTCCGGATGTAAGCACAATTTGCATAGGACAGGCAGCAAGCATGGGAGCATTATTATTATCAGCAGGAGTTCCGGGTAAACGTTTTGCTCTTCCCAATGCTCGAATGATGATTCATCAACCTTTAGGTGGAATTCAGGGTCAAGCTTCTGATATTGAGATTCAAACAAAAGAAATCCTGCATCATAAAGATAGATTAAATCAAATCCTGCAAAAACATACAAAACAACCTTTGAAAAAAATTATCAAGGATTCTGATAGAAATTTTTTTATGAGTGCTGAAGAATCCAAGGATTACGGAATTATCGATGAAGTGATTGCTTCCAGAAAACAAGGAGAAAAAAGTGGCAAATGATAAATTACATCGCTGTTCTTTTTGCGGACGTTCCGAAACCGAAACTCATTATTTGATAAAAGGAATAAATGGAAACATCTGCAATGAATGTATTGAAATGTGCTCCACTATTGTGGAATCTGACCATCAGCAGGAAGAGCTGGATAATTTTGTGCTTCCCAAACCCCGCGAAATTCATGGATTCCTCAATCAATATGTAATCGGTCAGGAATCTGCAAAAAAGATTATTTCCGTAGCAGTTTACAATCATTATAAACGAATTTTCAAGCAAAAGAAAAATGATGAAATTGAAATTGAAAAAAGCAATATTTTGATGATCGGACCAACCGGTTCTGGTAAAACTCTGATTGCACAAACTTTGGCAAAACTGCTCAAGGTTCCTTTTGCAATCGCAGATGCAACCACTTTAACCGAAGCTGGATATGTTGGTGAAGACGTGGAAAATATCCTGGTAAGATTATTACAAAATGCAAATTATGATGTAGAAAAAGCTGAGAAAGGTATTATCTACATCGATGAATTAGATAAAATTGCTCGAAAATCGGAAACACCTTCAATCACGCGTGATGTTTCCGGTGAAGGTGTTCAGCAGGCACTTCTTAAAATATTGGAAGGTGCAAAAGTTAATGTTCCGCCAAAAGGTGGAAGAAAACATCCGCATCAGGATTTTATTGAAATTAACACAAAAAACATTTTATTCATTTCCGGTGGTGCTTTTTTCGGATTGGAAAAAATCATTCAAAACAGACTGAATAAAAAAACCATTGGTTTTGATGCTGATATTGTTTCTAAAAGCGAAATATCTCCTGATTTATTTGATAAATCTATTCCTGAAGATTTTGTGAAATATGGTTTAATTCCTGAATTAGTAGGAAGAATTCCAATAACCAGTTCTTTGCATGAATTGGATGAAGATGCCTTAATGGAAATTCTTACAAAACCCAAAAATGCTATCTGCAATCAGTATAAAAAACTTTTTGAATTGGAAGGTGTGCACCTTAATTTCCGTGAAGATGCACTTCGGGAAATTGCAAAAATAGCTTTATCTCACAAAACCGGAGCACGCGGATTACGTGCTATTATGGAAAAATTCATGATCGACATCATGTATGACCTTCCTGAACAGGAAAATATTACAGAATGTTTGATCTCCAAAAATGTGATTATGGGAGATCATGCTCCTGTTTTCACTTACAAAACTATTAAGAAAGCTCAAAGTATATAATTTATTTTGTTCATTCAATCGGAATGTTTCTCGAAAACGAAAAACCATCCTTGAAAAGGCTTCTTTCTATAAACTTCTTCGTGCTTAGCACTTTCAAGGTTTCATTCAGATTTTAGTTTCATCCCAACCCTGATAACCAATAAATACCAAAGAATAAATTGAGTGCACTCTAAAAAGGACAAAATTAAATATGTTAGAAAATCTTTCAAATATTTGGAAACCGATGAATCGGTTAAGGGTTGCTATATTATCATTAACCACCAACTTAAGTTGGTGGTTAATGAAACAAAAAGAAGCATTAACCGTTTTAACGGTTTCTTATTTTAGGAGATATTACTTTTTAGAGTGGACTCATAAATTACAAATAAATAAAAAATTACAAATAACAAATTTCAAATTAGAGAAAAGTTGAAAGAAACTTTTATCATCCCGGCTCGGAACACTGAACCCTGAAAGAGTCAAATATGAGAAAAATTGAAAGAGACTTTTATCATCCCGGCTCGGAACACTGAACCCTGAAAGAGTCAAATATGAGAAAAATTGAAAGAGACTTTTTCAGGGTTTTCAGGTTCTACTGCTTGTTACCAAAGTCTCTTTAGTAACACAATGATTGAGAAACTCCGTTTCGGACTTATAAAAAAAACAATAACCACGATTTAAGATATTCAACCACTCCAACCATTGCGAAGATTAATATGAAAGAATAGCTCTGTGAGAAACCATTCGCAAGGTCTTTTCCCAATTCAACCAGTTCAACCGATTAAACCAATTCAAACATTGCGAAGGTTATTAGGAAAGAAATTCTCTGTGAGAAACCATCAGTCAAAAGCCTGACGCGGTTCGCAAGGTTCTTTTCAAGGTTTAACCGAAACAAAACATTTGACTTTTAAACTAATTTTTAAATTTTACCTGTATGAGAAAAATTATCATAACAGGTTCAAATGGTTTTATCGGTAGTTTTTTAGCAAAAAAGCTAATCGAACAAAAATATGATGTAACCTGTTTTGTTCGTTATGACTCAAACATTGAACTCCTCCCTGAAAACAGCAAAATCGTTTATGTGGATTACTCTAATGATAAAGAAATATCAGATCTTCTTCAGAATCAGGAAATCATAATTCATGTGGCAGCTTTGACCCGAGCAAAAAAATGGCAGCAATTTAAAAAGATAAATATCGAACTTACTGAAAAATTATTAGACATTTACAATAAAACTCCTTGTCTCAAACAATTCATTTTTATCAGCAGTCAAGCAGCAGCAGGACCGGCAAATAATAACATTCCCAAAATAGAATCTGATCTTTGTAATCCCATTTCGATGTATGGAAAAAGTAAATTAGCAGCAGAAAATATAATAAAAGAAAAAGCAGAAAAACCCTGGACTATCATTCGTCCTGTAGCTGTTTTTGGTCCAGGCGAAAAGGATTTCCTGCAAATTTTTAAAATGGTAAAAAAACATATTTCGATTTTTGCAGGTTATTCCAAAAAATATATCAATCTCATTTCGGTTGATGATTTAACTGATATTATCATAAAAACAATAGGAAACCAAAAAGCTAATAACCAGATTTTCTTTGCTTCTGATGGTAATGTTTATTCATTGGATGACTTTATCTCAAATTTGGAAAAAGCCTTGAACACATATTCTGTTCGATTCAGGATTCCAGAAATGCTACTTCTTCCAGCAGCTTTATTTTCAGAATTCTGTGCATTTCACCGACAAAAAATTTCTTTTTTTAATAGGGAAAAAGCGAAAGAAATGAAACAACAATATTGGCTTGTAAGCAATAATAAAATAAAAGAATTGCTTAATTATAAAAATAATTCAGATTTGCAATCGAATCTAAAAAAAACTTATGATTGGTATAAAAAAAAGGGTTGGATGTGAAAAGCAAATCTGATAGTTGCAGGAAAATCTTTTGGTTCATTTTATTTTTTTCATTTATTATAATTTATCCAATCTGGTCGGAAAACAATTCAGATTCTGAACAAGCTGATTCGCTTGAGATCATCACAATAATAGATTCCACACAAGTTGATTCACTTGAAATCATCACAATTATTGATACTACTGAAATTGAAATCGATTCGACTTTTGTTGAAGAACTGATCGAAGAAGAACCTGTTGATTCTTTTTATATCGATATCCAGAAACTGAAAGAACAGGTAGATTCCCTAATATCTAAGCGAAAAGAAATCGAAAAATATGAACCTCTCCCCTATTTCATTTATAATGAAAATTTCCATTTGAAATCATTATCTGAACCTGATCTCTGGCTGAGGAAAAATGGATTTATAATTTTACCATTTACAACATCGAGAACTCATTTGCTGCAGAATTATGCTCCTCTCTTCAAAACTGATTTTTCGCAGAACCAGTTTTCTTTTTATCAGACGAATTATGATTTACCGGTTGCCATGACTGAAGCGATTTTAGGTCTGGGAGATCTGGATATGAATCATGCTTATGTCAGCTTTCAAAAAGGAAATGTTTTTAATATCAGGAATTTAAATGTAAAAGCAGATTACTTCGGTCAGGATGGCTACTGGTATTCAATTTATGAAACATCATCAAATTTTAATTTGCACCTTTTTTATGACCACAAATTCGGCAGATTTCATTATTATCATACTTCTATAGATCAGGAAATCCCGAGCGATAAATTATTGGAAAATTCTACAACCTCTTCTAAAATTTTGGAAAAAAGTTTTGATAATGCTTTTTTATGGGAAAATGAAATTCTTAATGCCGGTATTCAATTAGAAAATTATGAAGTAAATAAAGTGGAAAGAAAACAAACTCATTTTCTCTTAGATAAAACTCTTATTTTTCAGCAACACAAAATTCAAGGTTCAATCGAATATTTTATTCAATCAGAACCGGATGATGAAAGTTTTCCTATTTTTAGTTTGAGTGATGATTCCTATATTTCATCTATAAATATTAGAAACACGATTATTTATCAAGATGATGACAACTTCCTTTTTTACTCTGAAATCGATAGAAAAATATACAAATCCTTTGATCTAATAGGAAAATATTCCAAAATTAAGAATGAGAAGTTTTTAGAAAGAAAAGGGATTGGTTTGAATATTTCACCTTCTTTTGCTGATTGCAATTTGCTTATTGGTGAACAGAGAATCGGAAAAACTAGAAAAATATATGCTGAATCTGCAGTATCTTTTAGGTTTAAATTTAATAATTTCATGGTTAATCTAAAAAAATGGACTTTATATCAAGAGTCTGATGAAAACTTGCAGAACTATCCTGAATTGCAAAGCAAAACATTTCTGGATTTAGTTTATTATTTGAAATATAATAATGCTATCAAATTTGGTTTAAGCCATCTTTATAGTTCAGAATTTCAAAATGAATTAAATATTCCTGTGAAGAACAACACAAATCTTGATGGATATTTGGCATTTAAAATTACCGATAGATTTGAGATTAAAGTGGATGCCATTAATCTTTTGAATTCAAATGAAATGTTTGGTAAAGAAATTCCAGAAAGGCATTTTAATTTTGGTGTGAATTGGATTTTTGTGAATTAATATTTAAAAATACTACCTCCGATAAACTCTCTTAATATCGAATTTGATGGAACCAGATCATCCGGAATATTGGAAAAATGAGCCAACATTTTCAGTAGCCTTTTTGCTTCCAGGTAAACAGAAGAATATTTGGAAATATTTTGTAGAAGCGGAACAATATATTTTTTCAGCACTCCCAGTTCATATGTAAGAGTGCTGTTGAACATCATATCTGCATTTTCCTGAAATGGATAAATATTCTCACCCTCACCTTCCCGAATAGAATCCCATCTTTCCAATGTCTGCTCTGCAGAATATCCTCTAAAATTATAATCGCGGATAATTCTTCTGAATTTTCTGGAATCAGTAGTTGGAATTCGGTTGTGAGCATCGATATTAAGATTGTTCAAAGCACTCACATAAATTTTTATCTTTTGATTGAAGGGAACTGAAAAAGTAAGGTTATCATTCAACCCGTGGATACCTTCAAAAATTAGAATTTCATTTTTATCGAGTTTAATTCTTTGATGGCTTTTTTCGCTCTTTCCTGTGATAAAATTAAATTTTGGAATCTCGACTTCCTTACCATTTAAAACAGATTGCAAATCTGCATTTAATAAATCCAAATCAATTGCATTTAAAGCTTCAAAATCGTATTCGCCATTTTCTTTTTTGGGTGATAGATGACGAGGAAGAAAATAGTGATCCATCTCAATTAATTCCGGAAAAATGCCATTAACTCGTAATTGGATTGAAAGTCTTTTGGCAAAAGATGTTTTTCCCGATGAAGTAGGTCCGGCAATCAAAATTATCTTCACATCATTATTATGTGAGATCTGATTGGCAAAATCTACGATCTTCTTTTCGTGAAGAGCTTCTTCAATCTGGATAAGCTCTGTTAATTTATAATCATTTCCAGCTCTATTCAGAGAACTGACATTATGAACTTGCAAGATGTTCAGCCATTTATCATGCTCTTGATGAGCTGAAAAAAGTTTTCTGGGAAAACTGAAATTTCCATTAATTTCCAATGACTCCCTTTCAGGAAATCTTAAGATTATTCCAGGAGCATGAAAAACAAGATCAAAACTTTTTAAAATTCCGGTATTATCAGCCAATTCACTCAAAAAGTAATCGTAATAATCCTCACATTTATAAATATTGATATTCTCAAATTTCAGGTTTTTTATTACATCATCACGATTTAGTTTATAAAATATTTTCTCAGCTTCTATTGGAGAAATATTTATTTTTTCAATTGGTAATTTTAAACTTATAATTTTTTGCATTTCAGTTTTAAGTTTTTGCACATCCTCAGTAGTGATTTGATATCCCTCAAAAACTTCCCCAAAAACACCGGAACCAATTGAATGCTCTATAACAAATTTTAAGTTCTGAGTAAATAGATTATAAAAAGCTTTTACCATCACAAATATCAGAGTGTTTTGGTAAATCAGATATCCTTCAGAAGAATTTGTGCAAACACAATCCAATCTTACATTATCCGAAATCATATCACTTAGTTTTGCATATTCATAATCAATTTTACAAGTCATAATCTGACGGCTTTCAATATCAATATCTTCAATAATTTTCTTTATTGATGCGGGTTTAGCCAATGCCAGAGTTTTATTATGCTCACCATTTATTTTCAATTCAACTTTAAACAACATATCCTCCAAAAAATAAAATTAA
>CAYWJN010000046.1:0-21103 GCA_964457455.1 uncultured Candidatus Cloacimonadota bacterium | reverse complement strand
TATTCGCAATACCAACAGCAAATGGAGAACTCTGTGCACATTTTGGACATTGCCAGAAATTTGCTATTGTCGAGGTTGAAGATAATAAAATCGTAAAAGAAGATTATCTCGATCCTCCAGGACATGAACCCGGTTCTTTCCCCAGATTTTTAAGTAGTCACGGCGTTGATATTATCATTGCCGGCGGAATGGGAATGAGAGCCCAGGAGCTTTTTACTCAGAATAATATTGAGGTCTGCGTTGGAGTTCAGGTAGATTCACCCAAAGAACTTGTTAAAAAGTATTTGGGCAAAGAACTGAAAACTGGTGATAATTTGTGTGATCATTAAAAAGAAAAGCAGATTAAAGGACGGGGAAACTCGTCCTTTATTCGTTTAATTTCAACAAGAAAGCAACATTATAGAACAGCAAAAAAAATAAAAATCTTTACAAATTATATTTTAAAAAGTTTTTAACACTATCAATTTTTTTCAAAATCAAAAAAAGGAGGGTTTATGAAGAAAATTCTAATCTTAACTTGTTTACTTTCTGTTGTTTTCGTAGCCAATGCTTTTGCGAACGGACTGAGCTTAAATAGTATCGGACCAAAAGCTTTGGGAATGGGTGGTGCTTTTGTCGGATTAGCTGATGATGGTACAGCTATTTACTGGAATCCTGCTGGTTTGGCCGGACAGAGTAACAGTATCATGTTTGCAGGCACAGACATCATTCCATTTGGTTCTTATAAACTGGATGCTTACGGTATCGATGCTGAATCAGAAATGAATCATTATGTCGGTCCAAATCTTTTTGTTAATTACAATCTCGGGAAAATTGGGTTGGGATTCGGCGTTTATGTTCCAGCGGGAGTTGGTACAGAATGGGATGGAGCGGATTTGGTTGCTTTCTCAGGTCCAGATTCAATTGATTTAGGACCATTTAAGATCGAAAATCCTTATTATGGAAAAACTTTTGAATGGATGAGTAAGATCGCAGTAATAAATATTAGCCCGGCAATTTCTTATCAACTTAGCGATAAACTTTCTATTGGTGTTGCTGCAAATGTTTATTATGGGATGTTGGAATTAAAACGCGGTGAAGACAAAATCAATATTTTGGCTGCATATGGTGTAGCAGAAGACGGCATGCTGGATACACAAACCGCATTTGATATTTCAGGATTGGGTTATGGCGCATCAATTGGATTGATGTATAAAATGAGCGATATTGTTTCTTTTGGGCTTACATACAGAAGTCCTGTAAATGTAGAATTTGAAGGCGATGCGGATATCGATTTACAAGGACTTGATACAGTAGATGGTTCGATTGATATTGAATGGCCAATGTGGCTCGGTGCAGGTCTCGCTATTAAAGCGAATGACAAATTAACTCTCACATTCGATGCTCAATACAGCCAATGGTCTACTTTAGAAGAATTGGATGCTGAAATTAAATTACCTGCAGCTTATGGTGGAACAACAATCCAGAAGATGCATTTGGAATGGGAAGATGCCATTCAACTTCGTGTGGGACTTGCCTACGAATTAAATGAGAATTTAACTATTCTTCATGGTTGGTATTGGGATCCTGCTCCAGCACCGGATGAAACTCTGACTATTCTGTTCCCATCACAAACTTATTCTGTTGTAACAGGTGGATTATGTTACAAAATCAACAATTTTGATGTCGATTTTGGAGCTGAATATCTGTTCGGGGGAGACAGAAATATCAAGGCATCAGGACACAACATGCCTGGTGTGCACCAAATGGATATTTTTGCTGTTAGTTTAGGTTTAGGATATAGTTTCTAATAACCTGAAAAAGATTTTGATTAAGCCTTTCGAATATTCGGAAGGCTTAATTTTTTTAATAACAAAATTAGTTTAATCATCGATTCATTCAATTTTTCTTGACATCTCATTCAGCTTTTAAATCCTAAAATTAGACAAGGAGAAAAATGAAACCATATATCGTAGCAATAATTACTGCAGGTGGGAGCGGAAAACGCCTGAAAACAGAGAAAAAAAAACAATTCCTATGCATCAAAGAAAAACCACTCTTGTTTTGGACGATCGATAATTTTGCGAAACATTCCCAAATAGATGAAATAATCGTTGCCTTGCCAAGAGAGGATATGAAAATTTATCATGACAAAATCTCTTCTGAATTTACTCAATCAAATATTTCAGTTGTACCCGGAGGACCAGAGCGGCAGGATTCGGTTTGTAATGCTATTCATGCCTGCCATCCAAAAACCGATATTGTCTTAATTCATGATGGAGTTCGTCCTTTTGTTTCGAAAAATGAAATATCAGATTTAATAAAAATAGCCTTATATTCAAAAGCTGTAATTCCTATTTCAAAAATAAAAAATACGATTAAAGAAATTAAGAATGAGCACATTATTAAAACAGTTAATAGAGGAAATTTGGCAAGCGCACTCACACCTCAAGTGTTTGATTATAAACTTATAAAAACTTTGCACGAAAATGCAAAAATCGAAGAATTATATTTTACGGATGATGCTGCTATTTTAGAGCATTATGGTCATCTTGTTTCTGTCTATGAAAGCGAATCGTTTAATTTGAAGATAACAACTAAAATGGATTTTGAAATTGCCAAAAATATCATTGAAAATAATTTGTTCGAGTAGTTGAATTTGTTGAATCAGTTGAACTGGGAAAAGACCTTGCGAATGGTTTCTTTCAGAGAGATTCTTTCAAATTAACCTTCGCAATGGTTGGATACTATTCAATTAGTTGAATTGGTTGAACTGGGTAAAAAAGAAATAATAAATTTCGTGTTAATTCGTGTAATTCGTGGATAAAAAAGAGGAATTATTTATGAGAATCGGATATGGATATGATGTTCATAAATTAGTAAAGAACAGGAAACTAATTTTAGGTGGAGTAGAAATCCCGAATGAATTGGGATTAGCAGGTCATTCTGATGCGGATGTGCTGATTCATGCTATTATTGATGCAATTTTAGGAGCTTTGGCAGCGGGTGACATTGGTCAGCATTTCCCGGATTTCGATGAAAAATTCAAAAATATTGATAGCAGAATTCTTCTCAGAGAAACTGCTAAAAAATTTTACGATTCAGGCTATGAAATATGTAACCTTGATTCTACAATTTGTGCACAAAAGCCCAGACTACAAATATATATTCCTCAAATAAGAAAAAATGTATCTGAAGATCTTCATACAAATATTAAAAATATCTCCATCAAAGCAACAACAGAAGAAGGATTGGGTATCAGCGGGAACGAAAAAGGAATTACAGCTACTGCGGTTGTACTGTTAAAGTCATTGTAAGTTATCTTCTTTCTTGATAGATTAAATTAATCTTGACAATTATACGGAAATGTATTTGTTTGTATTCGTAAAGAATACAAACAGGAGGTTTATATGAATGTATTAACTGTACGTTTACCCGAAAAAATTGAAAAAAAATTGAAAGTAAAGGCAATAATTGAACATCGATCTGTTTCCGAGCAAATTAAAAAATACATTTCTGATGCGATTCTTTCTGAAGAAAATCCGGATTTACCTCTTTCTTTTATTAAAGAAACACTGGAAGCAAAAGCAGAAATTGAAGCAGGTTTAGGGGAGGAGTACGAATTCGGTATTATTAAATGAAAATTATTTTTTCAAATCGTTTTAAAAAAATTAAAAAGAAATCAACTCACAAAATGCAGAGAGAAATAGATAAGCAAATCAAAATAATTGAAGAAAATCCTGAAATAGGCAATTTGAAGAAAGGTGAACTCCATAATATTCATGTTTATAAATTTAAGTTTGATAGACAATTATTTCTTATATCTTATGAAATTATTGAAGATGTTCTGTATTTATATTCTATTGGAAGCCATGAAAATTTTTACAAAAAACTTAAACAATATCTAAGATGATATGTTATGAAACCCGAACTTCTTCTCCCTGTAGGCAATACAGAATTATTTTATGCTGCTGTAGAAGGCGGTGCAGATTCAGTTTATCTGGGACTTCGCAATTTTAATGCGCGCGGAAGAGCACCCAATTTCACTCCAAATCAATTACAATCATTACTCAAAGAAGCAAATCAACTAAATATCAAAGTTTATTTAACTCTCAATACTCTCATAAAAAATAGTGAGCTTCCTCAACTTCTTGATATCCTTTATTTGCTTTCTCAAACAAAAATATCTTCAATTATAATTCAGGATTGGGGTGTTTATTATCTTCTGAAAAAGTACTTTTCCAATCTTTCCATTCATGCCAGCACTCAAATGGGAATACATAATTCGATTGGAGTAAATTTCGCTGATTCGTTAGGGTTTGAGCGGATTATTTTAGCGCGAGAACTTACCATTCATGAGCTTGAAAGAATCAACCTGAAAACCAATATCGAGTTGGAGATTTTTGCTCATGGTGCTCTGTGTTATTCGTTTTCCGGAGAATGTCTTTTCAGCAGTTTTCTGGGAGGGATGAGTGCAAACCGCGGATTATGCAGGCAACCCTGTCGCAGAATTTATCATTTACCAAATAAATCAGGTTATTTCTTTAGTCTAAAGGATAATCAGCTAATCGATTTTTTACCTGAGATATTAAAGTTAAACATTTCAGGTCTGAAAATCGAAGGCAGGATGAGGTCCGCTGAATATGTTTACCAGGTTGCCAGAGCATACAGAATGGTAATTGATGATCCACGAAAAATCGAGACTGCAAAAAAAATCTTGAAGTATGATTTTGGCAGAGAAAAAACAGCGTATTTTTTAGGTAGAGATATCAAGAATGCGATTACAAAAAATCCTTATATCGGCATTTATATTGGTAAAATTACACAAAGCACTCCAGATTCTTTTTCTTTCAAAACTCTTCACAAACTAAAAATTATGGATCGTTTGCGAATTCTTCCGGAAACAGGAAACGATGCTAAAGCAATCAAAATAAAGGGAATGTGGAAAGATGAAAAAAGATGTTCTCAAATAGAAATCGGAGAAGTAGTTAAAATTCAAACTGATATAATCAAAGTGGAAAAAGATGATAAAGTTTTCCTGATTGGATTGGCAGAAATAAAGTTCAAGAACAAATTTACCCTTCAGGGAAAACGGTTGAAATTGCAGCTCTCATCTGAAAAAAAGAAGAACATTTTAGGAAAAATCGGCTCAAAGAAAATCTTGAAAAGAGAAGAGCTTTTTGTTAGGATAGATTCGCTAAAATGGTTGGGAAAGATTTTCTTTGATAAAATTGATTTTTTGATTTTAAATTTATCAAAATCAGAATGGACAGAGCTTGATTTCAGGAAAAACTTTCTCAGGAAAAATCTTCATAAAATTATTATTCAGCTTCCGAAATTCATTCCTGAAGATGATCTTGTTTTCTTCAAGCAATTAACAGAAACCTGCCTTAGAGAAGGTATTACAAATTTTATGTTAAATCATCTTTCCCAGAAATTATTGATTTCTTCGTCCCCGAAAATCATGATATTTACCAGCGAAAATATTTACGCACTTAATGATGCAAGCATCCAGTTTTTGAAAGAAGAAAAAATCTGGTCATATGTTTATCCTCTGGAAAATGATTTTCAGAATTTAACTTTTGGCAAAGATAGGAAAGGAATTGTACCATTGTTTTTTGTTCCTGAACTTTTTTATTCGCGAATGCCGGTTTTTCTTAACCACAAAGACTCTAAGGCACGAAGTTTTAAAGATAGAGATTTTAATTATCGAAAAATTGTTCGGGATGGGATAACTATCGTTATTCCTGAGATTCCGGTTTCGGTTTTACAGCATAAGAATAAACTTCTCAAAGCAGGTTTTAGAAGGTTTCTCATCGATTTTTCTCATTTAAATCCATCTCAGAAGGCATTTAATAGAATCTTAAAAAAATATCAAATTTCCAGCCCTGAATATCCAAGTACCATTTTCAATTTTAAAGATGGTTTGAGATAATGAAATTTTCAAAAAAAACAAATTTGTACGACCGAATATTCCAAGTTGTACGTTTAGTTCCTGCTGGTCGTGTAGCAACGTATGGACAGATCTCTCAAATAGTTGGATGCTCTCCGCGAGTTGTGGGTTATGCAATGCACTCGGTTTCTGCTGAAGATGATGTTCCCTGGCAGCGAGTAATCAACAGCAAAGGGAAAATAAGTTTTCCCGAAGGAACTGAAGGATATGATGAACAGCAGGCAATTCTGAAAGCCGAAGGAATTGTTTTTGATAAAAACGGTAAAATCAATTTAATAAAATATGGTTAGGATGATTTATTTTTAATTCCTATTTTTTTATTTCAGATTACTTTTCCAACTTCTCCTCAACTAACTTTTCTACCAATCTTTCTTCTGCAACAAATGGCAGAGTAATATGATCTGTTTCAGAAAACTTCTGATTAAATTCAATAGCAGTTTTAATTGAGTTCGGGTTTCTTGCCCAGGCACGACGGGCAACTCCGCACATCACGTCCCACGGAAAGGCAAGCTTCAGGATTTCATCCACACGTTTACTGCCGTCCAGCACCATACCGAATCCGCTGTTGGAAACTTTCCCTATACCAACTCCACCACCATTGTGAAGCGTTACCATACTCATTCCGCGAGCAGCATTTCCGGCATAACATTCTGTGCTCATTTCTGCCATTATATTCGAGCCGTCTTTGATATTGGAAGTTTCGCGATATGGAGAATCTGTTCCGCCTGTATCATGATGATCTCGACCGAGCATAATTGGGCCAACTTCTTTGTTGTGAACCATTTCATTAAATTTAAGAGCGATTGCCAGCCTTCCGGGAGCGTCTTGATAAAGGATTCTCGCTTGAGTTCCAACAACCAGTTTGTTTTTCATTGCATCACGTACCCAGATGTAATTATCTCTATCCTGATAGCGTAATTCTGCACGACAATTTTTTATAATTTCAGCAGCAGCTTTATCGGTTTTAATCAGGTCTTTTTCTTTTCCGGAAAGACAAACCCAGCGGAATGGGCCATAACCAAAATCAAAAAGTTCCGGTCCCAGGATATCTTCTACATAACTTGGAAAAATAAATCCTTCAAAAGTATCTTTGCCATTTTTAGAAATTTCTGTTACTCCAACATCAAAAACAGCTTTCATAAAACTGTTCCCGTAATCGAAGAAATAAGTTCCTCTATCAGCCAGAATTTTTATCGATTCAAAATGTCTTTTAAGAGATTTATCAACTAGTTTAATGAAATGCGGACGATCATTTGCCAGCATTTCAGTTCGCTGTTCAAAGGTCAATCCCTGCGGACAATATCCACCTTCATAAGCTGCGTGACAGGAAGTCTGGTCGGAAAGCAGATCTATGTGAACATTTTCTTTTACAGCATATTCCAGCAGATCAACGATATTGCCATGAAAAGCAATAGAAATGCTTTTTCCTTTATCGAGATATTCTTGAGCCAGATCAAAGGCTTTTTGGGGAGTATCTACAACATCTCCAACCCAACCTTGAGAATGTCTGGTTTCTATTCGCGAATAATCAACTTCTGCAAAAATGCCGACTCCATTTGCGATTTCCACTGCTTTCGGTTGCGCTCCGCTCATTCCTCCCAAACCTGAAGAAACAAATAATTTTCCTCTCAAATCTCCATCTTCCGCAACTCCGAGTTTCATTCTGCCTGCAATTAGGAGCGTATTATAAGTTCCATGCACGATTCCCTGGGGACCGATATACATCCAACCTCCAGCAGTCATTTGTCCGTAATTTGCAACTCCGAGTGCATTTGCCCGGTTAAAATCTTGCTGGTTATCGAATTGCCCGATCATCAGACCATTGGTATTAATAATGCGAGGAGCAGATGGAGAAGACCTGAAAAGTCCAAGCGGATGACCGCTCATACAAACGAGAGTATTTTCATGAGTGAGGTTTTCCAGATATTGCTTAATGAGTAAATACTGCATCCAATTTTGACAGACTGCACCGGTTTCTCCGTAAGTTACAAGTTCATAAGGATATAAAGCAGTAGCGAAATCCAGGTTATTGTCTATCATCACCTGGAACGCTTTCCCTTCCAAACATTTTCCCTTGTATTCATTTATTGGTTTTCCATAAATCCTTTCATCGGGACGAAAGCGATAACCATAAATATGTCCGTGAGTTAGAAGTTCATCCAGAAATTCGGTAGCGAGCTTTTCGTGAAGTTCTTGCGGAATGTAACGAAGAGCATTTTTCAAAGCAAGAGCGATTTCCTTTTTATTCAGGTTCATTTCTCGTTTGGGTGCTCGTCGGATTCCTTTTACAAATTCCGGAAATTCGGGAAGTTTATTATCCAGTTTCATTGTCATTGCCTTTGAAATATTCATATTATTTATAATTTTTTTCATCTATTGGATAACTCCGGAAATTTTAAATTCTTCATTTTTTTCTTCTTTTTCGAAGATATATTTTGTGATTTTCTTTTCCAGTTCATCAACCACATCTGTAGAAATCTCATTAATTCCAAAAGATTGAAATTTCTTGGAAAGAATGAAAATCATATCAATGGGTGAAGCTTTCAGGGTTGGCACAAAATCTTCAGCAAGCGTTTCTGTGACTATGATCGATCTTGATTTTTCGAATGTAGTTTTTGCAGTTCTCGAAATATACTCTGTTTTTGTGAAATCGTCTTCAGTAAGATTCTTAAAAGTATAAAAAACGATTAAGGGAAGTGTGGTTTGATATTTTTCGAAATTTCTGGTGCCGGATATCCTAAACTGAAAATCCAATTTTTGGCATAATTGCAACACTTTTACAGAATCATCCTGTTCATATGTCGGATATTTTCCCATTGTATTAAAATTGGGAGGATTGAATCTCAGGTTTGCGCTGAATGGTCCGTAATTCCAACAAATACCCTTGTTTTCCGTAACACCTGTTCGTTTAATAAAAACGGAAATCATATCATTTAAATAAATTGCGGAGAACAAAGGGGAATCCTCTTTAAACCCGTTTTTTGTGGTTGGATTGAACTTGAATTTTTTATTGGAAAGAGCTTTCAGGAAGAGATTAAGAGCTTGCACCATTTGTTCGGTGGAAGTATTTTTTTCTGTGATAGCTTTAATGAAATTTTTCCATTGGATATTGATCTCATGCAGATACATGCTGTTCACAGGATTTGATTTCTCCTCTAACATTTCTGTTATTACATCATTATAAAACATAATTTACCTCGTTTTTTTTAGATAAGATTTTTAAGAAAAGGGATTTGCTGAATCCAGATAATATTAATAAAACAAGAATTTTCCGGGAGTGCTTTTTGTCAAATTTCTTGAGACAAGAATTTCTTTTTTGGAAATTAAAAAGATAAACCCCTCTTACCAACCGGTGAAGTATCCCAAAATTCCAGCGGATAATCCTACCACGAGATTTATCAGTTTGACGGAGATAAATCCTCTTTTGGATTCTGCTAAAAGTGGTAACATACCATGTCCATCTTGAACAATCGAGCTGGCAAGAAGAATGCTGAAAGGAATTGTTCCCTGGAAAAAAAGAATCACGAATATCATATGAGGACCGGATTCGGGAATTAATCCGATCAAACAAGCTATTATCAGAACCGTTATTTGATTGTCTGAAATCCAGCTTTCAAAATGAAGATGTTTTAGAACAATATTGATAACAAAGATCGCACCAAAGGTCCAAAAAAAGATTTTGGGCAGATGAATTTTTACAATGTGATTCCAGAGATGTTCTTCCAAAAAATGTTCGGGAACAGTAGTGACGATAAATAACGAAACAAACACAGCCAAAAGAATTGTTATCTTCACCCAATTCCAGCTTTGAGGTCCAACCTCGCCGGAAACGAATCCAAGAAAAAGGAAAAATAATCCTCCAATTAGTAGAGCCCTCTGAAATGAACAGTGTTTTAGCTGATTGATAATTTCACTTCTCACAAAACAATTACATCTTTCTTCTTCATGAATTGGAAATTTATTTAAAGAAATCTTTTTAAAAAGAAAATTCTGTGGTAAAATTTTATCTGTAAAATATCCCACAAATATACTGATAACAAAGAGAATTAAAGTGAGCAGTAGTGCCTTTAGAGGGAACATCGAGAACATTATAAAAGCTTCATCTCCGCTGGTTGCGATCATTGCTGTAACCAGAGCGCCAAATGAAAGAACTCTATGAGAATACAGTGCTACCACAGAGAAAGCACCCAGGCATCCGGGAATAATTCCCAGGATGGCAGAAAAAAAATACTGTTGCCATTTACTTTTTTTTAGAGAGTTGTGCCAGGTTCCACTGGTTTGAACGTTTATGTATTCTATTACCAACATCATCAGAAAGACGAAACTGGTGATGGTGAGTGCTTCTTTAAAAGTTTCGATAAGCATTTTGTTTTTTATAAAATCTTTTGGTGTTAAGTCAATTGTAAAACAAACAATCTTGTTTGTTTCCTAGCACAAGCAGGATTGCTTGTGATACTTTTTTTTCCACCTTGTTTGTTTCTTAGAGATATTCACAGTTGTCACCTTGCAACCAGTACTACACTTTGTCACCCTGAGAAACTCTAAACTCACGAACTCACGAAGGGACTCAACCCGCACCTCGCAATCCGCATCTCGTAACCATTCGGAAGTTCTCTCTGAGATCGACCGTTCCGAAGGTTTTATTTATTCTTCCACATTCTCAAAAATTGTAATTTGTTCTTGAGAAGGTGTGATCTTAAAATGTTTATAAGATTTTATTGTTGCCTTTCTTCCCTGAGGAGTTCTATCCAGAAATCCTTGTTGGATAAGATATGGTTCGTAAATTTCCTCCACAGTTCCCGGGTCTTCTCCCACAGCAACAGAAAGAGTTTTAAGTCCTACCGGACCTCCTCCGTAATTTTCCATGATGGTCAGCAAAAGGCGTTTATCCATTTCATCCAGTCCGCAATGATCTACATTCAGCATTTTAAGGGCTTTGATAGTAATATCTTTGGTAATCGTACCATCACCTCTGATTTGAGCATAATCTCGAACACGCCGCAGGAGCCGATTGGCAACACGCGGTGTTCCGCGACTTCTGCGAGCGATTTCATCTACACCTTCCGGTTCCACAGGAATATCCATCAAACCAGCAGAACGAATAATAATTTTTTTGATGCTTTTCACATCATAATAATCCAACCTGAGAACAAGACCAAACCTGGCTCGAAGCGGGGAAGTGAGAAGTCCGGCACGCGTAGTAGCTCCAATCAAAGTAAAAGGTTCAATGTCAATTTTCAGAGAACGGGCACTCGGTCCGCTATCAATGATTATTTCCATGTTGAAATCTTCAATGGCAGGATACATATATTCTTCTACCACGTGGTTCAAACGGTGAATTTCGTCGATGAAGAAAACATCGTATTTTTGCAGATTTGTAAGAATTCCTGCCAGGTCTGGAGCTTTTTCCAGAACAGGACCGGAACTTACTTTGATGTTTACATTCAGCTCATTGGAAATAATGTGAGCGAGAGTTGTTTTGCCCAATCCCGGAGGTCCATACAGCAAAACATGATCTAAAGGTTCCTTCCTTAATTTCGTAGCCTGGATGGAAATATCAAGAATTTCTTTGATTTGTTCCTGTCCCACAAATTCGGCTAAGACTTTGGGACGCAGGGTTCTATCGAACTCTTTTTCATCCGGGAGTTCCACCGGATCAGTGATTCTTTCTAACATTTATTCCTCTTATTTTTTTCTGAGAAGCAAAATAGTATAAAAAACGATTATTAAAAAACCAAAAAAGAAATATGGAATTTTAGTCTGGTCGACAATCCTGAATAATCTGGAAAAAATTATCCAGATATACGTTAATTGACCAAAGATTATGGCAAATGCAATAAACCACATTGAAATGAAAATATCTCTGTTTTCTTTATCTTCAAGCAGGTTTCTTCTTAAAGGCCATTTGGTTAAAATCTGTTTGCAAATCAAATAACCACCACCGATTATCAGGATTGCAAGCAATCTGGAAAAAATCATTTAGCCTCCCAAAATATTATAAAACATCTAACAAATGAGGGTAATTTATTGCAAGATATTTTTCATTTAGGATGGATAATTGCATATTTTACGAGGTGTGTGTAACGGGTTGCAAGACGAAAGGCGGGGATTTTATCGCAATCGTAGCTGGGCTTTTCTGCAAAAAAAGCGAGTGCTTTCATGGCACAATGAATTCTATAAAATTTAGGGGGTTAATAAGTTGAGTTTCAGCTTCTGGATAAAGATTAGTAAAACTTCGGGGAATTTTGACTTTTTTCTTTGGATTCCATTTGAATTCATAAGCATATAATTTCCCGTTCTGTTCTTCGATATAATCAATCTCTTTTTGAGTTGTAGACCTCCAGAAGAACCGATTAACAAATTTCTGATTATAGTGGTTAATTTTCAAACGTTCAGAAATAAGGAAATTTTCCCATAAAGCTCCAACATCCTTTCGTAAGTTAAGAGGAATAAAATTTTTTATAATTGCATTTCTAATGCCTATATCATAAAAATATATTTTTCGTCCTTTCTTGATTTCATTGCGCATATTTCGACTGAGAGAAACAAGACGAAATATTACAAAGGTTTTTTCCAACAAATCAATATATCGTTCAACTGTCTGGTTGTCTGCCCCAATTAGTTGTCCCAGTTCATGATAGCTTACCTCATTTCCAATCTGTAGAGCAAGATCCTGAAGTAATTTCTCAAGAAGTGCAGGTTTCTTTATTTTTCCATAAGAAAGAACATCTTTATAGAGATAGCTTTCACTAATTTCACTTAATATTCCCTTTTCATCACCAGGATTTTTTATTACTTCAGGGTAATAGCCATATATCAGACGATGCTCCAACATTCTGTTCTCTTCAAGAAAGCTGGTATGTTGAATCATCTCCTGGTAGGAGAGAGGATATAGAAAGAATTCACGTTTTCTGCCAGTTAGCGGTTCATTTATTTCACTTGTCAATTCAAACGCAGATGAACCTGTGGCAAGAACTTGAACACCTTTAATTTGGTCATATATCAATTTAAGAGTAATTCCAATATTTTTAATTCTTTGAGCTTCATCTATGATTAGAAGTTTGTTATTTCCGATTATTGCTTTTAAATGGGTTGAAGTGATATCGGAAAATAATATCCGAATATCAGCTTCGTCACCGTTAAGCCATAATGTTTTTAGATTGATTTGTTGAGCAATTTCTTTGGCAAGTGTAGTTTTACCAACCTGTCGAGGACCAATTAAAATAATGATTTTACCTCGATTAAGTCCTTTTATTATTAACGGTATTAATGTTCTATCAATCATAATTACCAGCCCTTTATTTATAAAATAATCAAAATCACCAAAAACGCAAAAATTATATTTATTTTGCGTTTTAAATCGCAAATTTTATAGAGTTATTGCGTTTTACGAGTTGGGTTTTATCGCTATCGTAGCCGGACTTTTTCTTCCAATAGCAGGACCATCCAACACGTTGAAGCTTGCTGCGATCAAATTTTTTCTAACAGATTTTGCACAACTGTAAGTGCTCAGTTTAGCTCCAGGTTTCATCACAGCAAATACTTTTTGGAATATTTCTTTAGTCCACATTTCAGGTTGTTTTTTAGGAGAGAACGGATCGAAAAATACTCGGTCAAAGAAATCTTCTGGAAGTTGGTCTATTGCATGAATAGCATCACCCAAGATCAGTTTCACGGTGTTATTATTTTCATCTGTAATTTCCTGTTTTTCAGCTAAATTTCTGAAAGCTGAAAATTCTTTTTCTATTTCTAAAGTAACACTCAGATTTTTTATTGCTTTGATAATTTCTATATCATTTTCCAATCCAATAATAGATAAATTTTTGTGTCCTTTTGTTGCAGCAATCGAATTATATCCCAACCCGAAACAGAAATCCAGGATATGAAATCCATCTTCCACACCAATTGCATTCACGTGTTTTTCGAATGCTTCTTCCAAAGCTCCGGAAAGAGTGTGATAATGTTCTTTGTATCTTTCGTTAAAAACTGTGAAAGAGCTGTCTTTGGTTTTTATAAATTGCATAATATTCCAACCGGGATGGTCGTCTCCAACTTTGCCTTCGACCGGGACTGTTGAAGGAACAACCTTCAAAACACGTCATTCATTATTTTCAAATATGTTTTGTAAACATAGTCATTGAAGCAGACAAATGTAGTTTTTTCAATGCTGGATTTTATACTCAGAAATTTTTTGATTTCCAGAAATGCAATTCTGGTTGCTCTTTCAATTGGGAAGCGATAAGCACCAGTGCTTATTGCAGGAAATGCGATTGAATGAATTCCCTGAATTTCAGCAAGTTCAAGACTGTTTCTGTAGCAATTTGCCAGTAGTTCGTCCTCTTTGCTCTGTCCACCGTGCCAAACAGGACCAACTGTATGGATTACAAATTTTGCTGATAATTTATAACCTTTAGTGATTTTTGCTTCTCCTGTTTTACAGCCATTGAGTGTACGACATTCTTCCAATAATTCCGGTCCGGCTGCTCTGTGAATGGCACCATCCACTCCACCGCCACCGAGCAGGGAAGTATTAGCAGCATTTACAATTGCATCTACTTCTAATTTGGTGATATCTCCTTGATAAATTTGAACTGGCAAGTTTCCTCCTATTGTTGTTTCAACCGTCCTCCCTCCGCTGTTGTTTCAACCGTCCCGGTTGAAACACAATATTATCCGCCAACACCGCCTCGGTGTTGCATGCATTTAAAACAAATTTATCATATTCCGACCGGGACGGTCGTCTCCAACCTTTCCTTCAACCGGAACGGTTGAAGGGTCAGAACGAGTAAGACAGCTGAAGGAACAACTATTTATTTGCTTACAATTCATACAAATCGAGCAGTCTGATTTTACCTGCTGACGAATATTTCCAGTCTTCTGTATAATTAACATATCCTTTCCTAACAGGATTCTCAATAATATAATTAACCTTTTGCAGTTAAAATTTTAAGATCATTATTTTGCTGATAATATTTTAATGCATTTAAAAGAATATCCCAGCGCTCATGCCGATCGAAGATGTAATACCATTTCTCAATAGTAAATGTGACAAAATATATTTGATCGTTTCCTACTCTATGAATTCGCGGCATTGTTACCCCCCTCCGTTGTTTCAAATGTCCCTCTTAATTGTTGTTTTAACTGTCCTAACTTCTCTGTTGTTTCAACCGTCCCGGTTGAAACACAAAGTTATCCATTAACACCGTCTCGGTGTTGCATAATATTCCGACCGAGACGGTCGTCCTCAACCTTTCCTTCAACCGGGACGGTTGAAGGGACAAATGGGATAAATTATTTCAATGTCTTTTTCAATAATTTCACAAAATCAAAAATGTCTTCTTCGGTTGTATCATAAGAAGTCATCCATCTGACCTCAGATTTATTCTCATCCCAGATGTAAAAAAAGAACTCATTTTGCAAAGGTTCGATAAATTCTTGAGGAATGACAGCAAAGATACCGTTTGTTTCAACTTTCTGAGTTATTTTAATTTGAGGGATTTTCGCAACTTCATCCGCCAGCAGTTTTGCCATTTTATTAGCGTGACCGGCATTTTCCAGCCAGAGTTCATTTTCTAACATTGCAATAAATTGAACTGCAATAAAACGCATTTTAGAAGCTAATTGCATTCCCTGTTTGCGGATGTATTTAAAGTTTTCAGCCAGTTTTTTTCCAAAAAAGATAATTGCCTCTCCAAACATCATTCCGTTTTTAGTTCCACCAAAAGAAAGAATATCGATGCCAACATCTGTTGTAATCTCTTTCAAACTAAGATTCAAACTGGCAGCAGCATTGCAAATTCTGGCACCGTCAACGTGAACAAACATATCGTATTTATGTGCATAATCTGTGATTGCTTTGATCTCATCCGGAGTATAAACAGTTCCCAGTTCTGTTGCTTGGGTGATGGAAATTACTTTTGGCTGCGAATGATGTTCAAAATCAAAACCGTGCATATGATACTTGATTCCTTCAATTGTCAGTTTACCATTATTTGTTGGAACTGAAAGCAACTTGCAGCTGGTAAATTTTTCCGGAGCTCCGCACTCATCAACATTGATGTGAGCAGTTTCTGCACAGATTATCGAGTTAAAAGAATTTGTTAAAGCCTTCAATCCGAGCACATTTGCTCCAGTTCCATTAAAAACGAAATAGACTTCGATATTTTTTCCAAAATGTTCTTTGATCTTTCTTATTGCATTCTGGGTGTAAATATCATCGCCATAAGCAATTGTATGTCCGTGGCTGGCATCGATTATTGCTTGCAAGATTGTTGGATGAACTGCCGGATTATTATCGCTGGCAAAACCTCTTTTGTTTTTTTGTTTCATTTTAAATCCTTAAATTATATTATCTTATTTTGAATTTGTTTTTATGAAATTCTTTGTCAAACTAAAATAAAAAACCGAGTCGAGTTGTACTCAACCCGACTCGGGTTTTAAATTGGGACAACCTTACCTTTCCGAAATCTCTTGAACCTTGAAAAGGTCAATCCAAAACCCTGAAAACGCTTCTATCAAATCGACTTCCTGCTTAGCATTTTCAGGGTTGATGTTCTTAGATTCCAACCTTGAAAGCGTCATGTTCCCGAGATGCTTTGAAATAGACCTTTTCAATGGTTTCTTACAATTACCATATTTCAACCATTGCGAAAGTCGAGAAAAGCAAGAAGTCTCACAACCATTCGCAAGGTTTACTTCATCATTCAAAATTCATCATTCTCCCGAAAGAAAACGGGACAAGCTTTGTTCGATATTCGTTTTCTTCAATCTTCAATAATCAATATTCAATATTCAATTATTTTAGGAGGATCATCTTACGAACAAAATCTCCTTTGGATGTCATCAATTTGTAATAATAAACTCCGCTTGAAACCTCTTTGTCGGTTTCATCTTTTCCATTCCAATTGGAAATTATCAGTTCATCTTTTGGAATCGATTTATCTTTAAACAATATCCTTATTTTTTGACCTTTAAGATTATAAATACTCAATTCTCCGATACAGTTTTCCTTCAACATAAAACTGATCTCTGTATTTGGATTGAAAGGATTGGGATAATTCTGATGAAGTCCGTAAGGTTTGGGAATTTCAGGAGAGTTGGGATTTTGCCATTCATTCTCCGGAATGGTTAAGGAAATCGGTCCGTAAATTTCAGTTTCGCCGGAATAATCCACGCTTTCTAACCAATAGAAATATGTGCTTCCTTCAATAATCGGAAAGACATCTTCAAAACTGTAATCTGTTGGTTCGCTTGTTGTACCTGCTCCGGGAATTAAATCCAATGACAAATTAAGCTGGTATGTTTCCTCGTTGGAAAGTGCTTCTTCATCTTCACCTCGATAGATATTCCAACCTGCATTATCTGTTTCGGATTGAGTTGTCCAACATAAAGTTGGAAAGTCATTTAAGTATTGAGCAGTAAAGGAGGAAAGGGTGACGGGGAGAGTGCCGTCATCATATTGTTCATAGCATCCCATGTCTGTACCACTTCCCAAAGGTCTGGAGCGTCCTTCTAAATCTGTATAAGGTACGCCATTAGAACCATCAGGATCTAAACCAGTACTTAAACAAGGTGAACCATTCTGCAAATGCAAATCACCTCCTGAACTGGGAGCCGTAGGAACTGCTGTTACAAACAACGGATCAGAATTGATGTTTCCTGTTCCACTCACACCACCTTCAACATCGCAGCAAGAATAGGATGGCGTGGCTGAACTATTGTAAACCTCATTTCCGGAACTCCCCGCATTATCATTCCACAAGATGCAGTTGGTAAGAGTTGGGCTGCAAGTGCCGCCGTCATAGCCATAGTTGTACATCCCGCCGCCTTCATTCACCGCACTGTTTCCGCTGATGGTGCAGTTTTCTAAGGTTAAATTGTCGCTGTAATTATGTATTCCACCACCATAGTCTGCACTGCCGTTTGTTATAGTCAAACCGGTAATGGTAACTACATCATCATCATCATCAGAATCGATCCTAAATATCCTGGAACTGGCATCACCATCAATTGAAAGTTGGTCTGCTCCGGGACCGGTGATAGTCATATCTTTATCAATGGATAATTGTGATGCTAGGGTAATTGTTCCTGTTACACTGAAGGTGATCGTACCTCCTGAGTGTACACCAGCAATAGCCTCCCGTAGAGAACCGTCTCCGGAATCGTTAAGGTTGCTTACTTCATGGTTGGCAGCCATCAGGTTTGTGCTCAATGCCAATAACATTATTAGCATTAATCCGAGAACTAAATTTGTTTTTTTTTCCGATAAATCGGGATTAATCAAAGATTTTAACATTTTTCCCTCCTACTCCTTTTTTAACTTTTTCATGAATTAATTTACTATTTTAAAGTCAATAATTTTATTCATCCCTTTTTAAATTTCACTAAAATAAAAAAAGGCTGAAATAAATCAGCCTTTATCTGGTTGTAATGCTTGATATATCTATCAACCGCATCCTGACTGTGAGAGGTTTTGTATTTCTCAAACAGGATTGTTTAAGTTACATCACTTCAACAGCAAGCACTTCTTTGTAGCGATAGTTTTGTCATCAACTTTAAGTTTGTAGAAATAAATACCTGAGCTTACATTTTTACCATTATCATCAATTCCGTTCCAAATAGCTGAATGTACTCCAGCATCATAATTGTCAGAAAGGAGAGTTTTTACCAACTGTCCACGAATGTTGAAGATTTCCAGTTTGACAAAGTTGTTTTCGTTTAGGCTGAAACTGATTGTTGTTTGCGGATTGAACGGATTGGGATAATTATTTCCCAGCGAAGTAACAAAAGTTGGAACTTCAATTTCGTTTGAACCTGATAAATTTTGAGAAATCGCAATTGCTTTTATGCAGAAATTGTAATCAAAAGTAGAAGCGAGCGGAATCCAGCCGGAGATCTTTATATAAGCTCCTTTTCCTTCCACTCTGGGACCTGCATCATGATAAGCTGCCGGTATTGCTCCGGAAAGAGAGTGTATTTTATAGCCAATAAAGTATTCACTTTGCAGGTCTATCGGTGCAAAATCCTCCAGCACAACTTCTACCCATTCTCCATCTGTGAAATCAAAGACCTGTTTTTCTGAGATAAGAAAATCGTCTTTCCAGATCTGGGCATAAATTTCACCATCTGCCGGATTAAATGGTGCAATAAACTCTATTTTCGCAAAGGCATCATTTTCAATGTTTGTCAAATCTTCTTCAGCTACACGAATAGCAACAGACATATCCTGTAAAAGCTGAAATTGCCCAACGGACTCACTGGCAAAACAAATAATATTATCATATGGATAGTGCTCGGGTTCAAAGTCAATCACCTGGTTTTGGGCAGTGATTTCAAAATCGATCTCATCATAATAATTTCCATCTAAACTGGCAGTAGCAAGATATTCACCTGGGAGAACACCGGGTATAGAATAATTACCTGATGCATCAACCACTCCAGAAGTCATCAGCTGGTTATCCTGATAAAGATTGATATGGCAATTCTCCGGACTAATGGGAGCTATAACTGTGCCCGTGATTGTTTCGTAACTATCCAGAACAAATATTAGAATGTTATTGTTTTCATCCAATTCAACTTCATGTGTTTCATAAAAATACCCGCCTTCATCTAATTCGATTACAGCCGTTGCCTGGTAAGTTCCTTCATAGACATAAGGCAGATCAAAATACCCGTCCGGATCTTCAACATTACATTCATAGAAAAGAGGACCATCTATAGTAACATAAGTATCCTCAACCGGAGCTCCTGTTACATAAACCTGACCTTGAACATGAAATGGAACTGTTCCTCCTTCTATATTTATTGCAGCATTGTGAATGATGTTGTATCCGCTTGGCATTCCGGTGGGAAGAGAGAACCAGCCGTTGGAAGAGCCTCCCCAGCCAAAATTTAAATGATAGGTGCCGTCATTACTATTATAACCATCACAAATAATGGCATGACCATCTGCACCGGAAGAAGAAATTCCGAATTCTGCGGGACGAGCTTCCATCATATCTATCTGAAGATTATCATAAAATGTACTATTTATAATGTCAACATAGGTCGCTGTATCGTAACCATATTTATTTAGAAGAGCATAATAAACAGCATTTATGGGTGCTCCTGAGCCATCGGAAGAATAGTCCATTTCTATGGATACACCCGTAGCAAATGAGAGAGCGGAAATCATATCATTGGTTACGTCATCATAATTTGCATATGCAATTTTCAGGTCATCCAAGTATGGATTCAACTGGGGAAAGGAAGGAAAATCCAGCGTAAGATAATCACCATCAATATGAATAGGAGGGTATGTGTAGTTGGAATAATAGTCGTCGGTATCATCAAAACTGGCATTACCAATCCAACGGTGATAGTGCATTATTTGCGACATGGCAGTAGCTGTACAACCCACGTAACAACGTTCCATGGTGCTCGGATCAAGAGGACAGAAAGTCCAATATGGCCCAGGATTTTGATTCCATTCCGTCGCAACCCAACCACCTGTAGGACTGTATCCTTCGGGAGGCCAGATATCACTCCTGTTTTGAGGAGATGCGATATTTCCTGCCAGATAATTTCTCCACAAAGTTCTATTTGCATCTTTTACTTCCTCAGATGTGAAGGCAAGAGCTTCCAATCTTAATTGCATATCTCTTTTCAGATATTGATAGCCAATGTTTTGCCAGGTATCTTCAGCTACAAAGTTATTGTGGAAAGAATATCCAATTACAGGTGAAATATCTGTATCCGCTGAGACAGCAATGAAACCAGCAGGTTCCAGATGAAAAACATAAGTTAGAATCGAGCTATCATTCTCTCTCATTTCAAAAACATCAGCAATAGAATAATCTTCCTTTTCCTGAATTTGCAGTTTCAGATTTGCGACTTGCAGAGCATCTACATAGGATGCAGTTTCAGCAAACAAATTAATAGTTAAAACTACGATAATTAAAAACATAAATAATCGTTTCATGTTTCCTCCAATATTTTTCTTTTTTTTTGAGTGTGTACAATTTTTTGATGGTATATTTTTGTCAAACTCTCTTTTGAGAGTTAACTAAGTTTGTATCCAAAAATAAAATAGAAAAGCTCCAACTAAGTGGAGCTTTTCTTATCTGAAAGTGAAATTCTATTTACATTAGTGCCAAATGTCCCCTTGGATTGTTAGAAATAATTTCGAAAGAA
>CAYWJN010000045.1:13174-21164 GCA_964457455.1 uncultured Candidatus Cloacimonadota bacterium | reverse complement strand
TAATATTTTGAATAGCTTTCAATTCTTGAATAAATATTTTTAATTGAATTTATCTGACGATTTAAAGCATTGCCGTCAGGTTTAAAAAAAGCATAATATAACAGATCGGTTCTATTTTTTTTATATTCATCTTTGTACAATTTTTTTTCAATTAATGGAACAATATCTTTCTCATTATTTATTAAATCTCCAGCATTCCAGGCATATGTATTTGAAAATTTATCAAGTAAAGGTTTGTAATTTCCTGGTGATGGATTTGCAAAAAGGATTGGGCGGTCAAAGTGAAACCATTCATAGCTGACAGCTGATATGTCTGTTATCATGATATCTGCTTGTTCCATATAGGAAGAAATATCTGCATCCCAAACAATTTTAACTCGCTTTTCGAAATTGTTTATTTTAATGAAATTTCTAATCTCAGAGTATATCCCTTTTGCATTTTTATTTACTCTAGAATGATATTTAATTATCAGTTTCCATTGGGGAGCAATTGCTTTAATTAGTTTTTTCCCCCATAAAGGTAATGAGCTCTCTCCATATTCCGAAAAGTTTACTTTTGAACCACTATCTTCAGAAATCCAGGTTGGAGCATATAATATTGTAATTTCAGTTTGATTGGTTTTTGATAATCGAGATTTTATTATATGATCAAATTTAGGATAGCCGATAAGTTCAAATCTTTCTGGAAATTTATATAAGCCAGCATTCTTAATTTTATCCAGCATCTTTTGACCGGTAAGATATACTTTATCATAAAGCAGAATTCTTTTATCTTCAACATACTTTTTATCGGATGTGCCATGAAATATCTGGATTGCAAATCCCCAAAATATCATCTGGAAGCCAGTATAGATAATAATTTTCAAATCGAATTCAATAGCTTTTCTCCTTGCTTCACTACTATTTTTTACAAGGTAAATATCTGGTTCAATATCGCTATATTTTTTTTTTATGAAATCACAAATCTTATGATTTTTTGTAAGAATAATCCCCCCCAATTTACCGTAAATATTCATAATAGGAGGAATATGCTGAATGTCTGTCAGGATATAATATCCAATTCTATATTGTTTTTCCATAATTTTAATCTTTGAGATAAGGTAGAGAGTCTCTTCCTGCTGAGATAATTATTTCTCTCACATGCCATCCATTTGATTTTTTTAATGAATCAATAATTTATTTCTGTTTTTAAGTGTCTATAATTTTATTTTTTCAGGGCTTGACAACAAATTGCCATCTTATTTTTTCAATGCCAATTAATCTGGAGTAGGAATGGTAGAATTATATTATCGCGCTCGCTCTTATTATCAATACAGTAATATTGGTGAGATATATAGAAATATTGGTGGGAAATTTATCTTGGGAACTCCTCAGAAATTTGACATTTTACAAAAGAATGTAGGAAAAGAAAACTGTTATTTGCATCCTAAAAGAAAAGACCTTCCTGATGGAAAGAGCGGACTTATTTTGGAAATGTCTTTGAACAGAAAATACTATCTTAAAAGAACCGGAAAATTTAAAAATGTTCTCATCTATCATGGTATGGGATTGGATAAAAGTTTTAAAGGGAAAAATTTTCCCATAAGTCGATATGATTACTATTTCGTTTCCGGTGAAAAAGATTATCTCAGATACAAAAATTATTCTTATGGTTTGAGAAACTTTGATAAAAGAGTTGTAAAAATTGGTCACTTAAGATCTGATTTTATAATGAACAAAAAATTTGATCAACAGAAGACTATCAAAAAAATCGGAATTAAAGATAAATCTAGAAAAAACATTTTGTTTGCTCCAACCTGGAAATGGGGAAATGGAACTTTACTGCTAAATTATAAAAAGTTTTGCTCTCAAATTACTAAGGAACACAACTTATTAATCAGAACTCATCCTTATGATATAAAAAATTATTCTACTGTGAGAGAATATATCAAAAAAAACAACCTTGAAAATGTATATTTAATCGATCCTGACGAAATAGAATTGATCAATAACCTTTCTGTTGCAGATATACTTATTGGAGAAAATTCTTCGTTAATGTATGATTGGCTTTTTTTTGATAAACCCTTAATTCTTGTTAAAACCAGTATAAAAGATCTTGAAAAAGCAAAATGGGCAACACAGGATAAATTCAGTGTTTTTACCTGCGGATATACTTATAATCCAGGAAATGATAATATTAATGAATTAATTGCAAACTCAATAAACAATCATTATTTTAAAGAACAAATTCAATTTGTAAAAAAAAGTACGTTCTACTTCAATGACGGAAAAGCTAATGAGAGAGCAATCGAATGGATAAAAAACCAACTGAAGAAAATGTATGTATAGTCTAATTTATGAATAAAAAGGAGAATTTAACTCGTTAGCTGTTAGCCCGTTAGCCGTTAGCTAAATGCTAATTGGCTAATTGCTAAATTGCTAAATGCTAAAATGCTGAAGGATAATATGAAAAAAGATTTATTACAAAAGAAAATGTTTAAAGATACGATGCGAATCCTGAAAAAACATCATATCCCTTTCTGGCTGGATTCAGGTACACTGTTGGGAATAATACGAGACAAAAAGAGTATTGCCTGGCACAAAGACATTGATATTGCCATTCCCGGAAAATATTATGAAAAATTAATTAATTTACAGAAGGAGTTCTCTCCAAAATATCGATTTAAAGAGATGTTAGACCGTTCCGGAAGAATCTGGATTGAAGGGAATGTTACCAGAATCAAAATACTTAAATATTTTGAAAAGCACAGAAACGCAAATTATTTCATAAATGTCTCGTTCAAATTTAAGAAAGAAGATAAATATCGCTGGGTCGATAAACGAAGCTGCAAATGGGTTGATTCGCATTTTTTTGATACTCTGGATAAAATCTCGATTCAGGGAAATGAATATCCTATCCCATCTGATGTGAAAAATTATTTAGAATTAAGATACGGAAATTGGAAATCTCCTAAAAAATATTGGATAAGCGGAATTCACGATAAATCTATTGTAGAAAAGAAAATAATACAAAAAATCCCGACAAAAAAAAGAATCCAGAAATTCAAAACAAAAAGAATTCAACTAAAAGGAAAATACCGGAAACGAATGAAAAAAATGATTTTCGATGTTATTGATATCCTGGAAAAGAACAACATCCCTTATTGGCTAGATGAAGGAACTTTGTTGGGTATTATTCGAGATGGTGATTTGCTTCCCTGGGATCATGATGCAGACTTTGGTGTTCCCGGAGAATACGCCCAGAAAATTCTAAGTTTGAAATCCAAATTTTTCCCGAAATTTTTTGTGAAAAAGAATAAAACAAAAAATATCTGGCTGCCCGGAAATACCCGCTCAATAAAAATAAAAACTCATTTCGAAAGATTGGTCAGAATAAATTTTCATATTGACTTATTTTTCAAATATAAAATCGATAATTCATATCATTGGATAATTATGCGTGCTCTCAAGCACGCAGATTCCAAGTTCTTTGATAAATTGGATACAATAACCTGGGAAGGAAGAGAAGTAAAGATTCCATCTCATGTGGAGGAATATCTTGAACTGAATTATGGAGACTGGAGAACTCCTGACCCTGATTTTGATCCGAGTGTGGATAGCGGAACTATTGCAGAAAAAGGATTTTAAATATTATAATGGCTAAGAAAAATAATAAAGCAAGAAACAACTTTGTGGAATACAATAAGCAGATGTTTAAAGATTACAAACAATCGATTAAACACGCTGTATTTGATGAAACACTAACTCTTTACATATTAAGACCGATTGCATTCGTTTTCGTGAAAATGCTTTATCCAACCAATATTACACCAAACCAGGTTTCACTTATCACAATAATTGTAGGAATTATCAGCGGATATTTTTTTTCACGGGGGACTGTAACCTGCTTTGTAATAGGAGGAAGTCTATATTTTCTCTGTATGGTGACAGATTGCGTTGATGGTATGATAGCACGTTTAAAAAATAGTGGGACAGCAGTAGGTAGAATTATTGATGGTTTTGCAGATTATATAGTTGGAATTTCAGTTTATTTAGGAATGGGAATTGGCTTTGAGAAAGGGCTGATCAACCTGGACTTTCTGCCAATTAATCACTGGTGGGTTTTGGCAATTGCTGCTGTAAGTCATATCTTCCATGCTTTGTTAAAAGATTATTACTCAGCAGAATTTATGGCACATGGCCTCGGCAAATCAAAATCAACCTGGGAAGACAAAAAGCATTTTACGGAAGAATTGGATAGAATAAAACATGAAAAGGGAAAATTTTTAGAAAAAATTCTTATTGCCGGTTATCTGGGATATTCACATCTTCAAGTTTTTCACTTAGACGAAAAAGAAGAGTATGATCAGAAAACTTACTATCATTCGAACAAACTATTAATTCACCTATGGTTCTGGATCGGTCCTACTGCCGGTGCTTTTGTTATTATTATTTCTGCTATTTTATACAGACCAATAATTTTCTTTATTTATACTATTGGATTGGCAAATATCTGGATGATTGTTCTTTGGATAATTCAAGTGAAAGTAAATAAAAAAATCCTTATAAACAATAAAAGCTTATAAGGATTTTTAGAAGATATTTTTTTACGCTTTCTTTAATTCAAATTTCCAAACGAACAATATCATTATTGCTGCTAAAATCGCTCCCAAAACCCAGAAACCAAAGGCAGCATCCCAACTGAATTTTTCTATCAAATAGCCGGTTCCAACACCTGTCAAACTTGCACCCACATAACCCATTGCATCAATAAAACCTGTTACCGAAGATGCAGCTTTACGTGAACCCAGGTCTGCCGGCAGGGCAGCTACAAGAAGTACGTGAGGTCCAAATGTGAAAAACCCGATAAATAATAAAATTACTAAGCTGATAACCCAATTCACACCGGGAACAATTCGATAAAGATAACAGAATACAGCTAATAAAACTAACATTATAAATGCTATCGGTGCTCTGCGATGTTTGAATATATGGTCAGATGCCCAACCTGCAAAAATTGCTCCAAGACCACCTGCAACAGGAAAAGCTATTGCTTTATAAGCAGCCAAAGAAATCGTGGCTCCCTGCTCTTCAAACATATAAGTTGGCGCCCAGCTCATAAAACCATATCTAACAATATTCAAACCAAAAAGAGCAAATCCTGCAAACCACACATAAGGATTCAAAAGCGTTATTTTTAAAGTCTTTTTAAAACCAATATGATGATCCTTTTTTATTTCAGCTTTTTTAATTCCCTGTTCCTGTTCTTCCAAGCTTGGTAATCCTACTTCTTCCGGTGCATTTCGTGCTCTTACATACCAGTGAATTGCCAGAACAATACAAATGATTGCAGGAATCCAGAAGGTAAAACGCCAATTCAAATATTTTACAATTGTACCAGCCAGAAACCAGGAAAACGCTCCCCCAATGATATAGCTTGTACCAAGTCGTCCTGATATTTTCCCTCTTATCTTTTTGGGAAACCAGTTTGCTTTTGCCTTCACTGTCGGTCCCCAACCCATTGATTGGAAGTATCCGTTCAATCCCCAAAGAATTGCCATAAGAATTAATGCACCAGCGCTGAAACCAAAAATGATATTAAGAATCGCTGATGTAACCAGACCGATAGTAATGATCCTGCGGGAATTAAGTTTATCCCCAAGCTGCCCGTTTATAAACTGTCCTATTGCATAAGCAAAGAAAAGGCAACTGAGCACAACTCCCATATTTGTTTTGGTTAATCCGAATTCACTCATGATTTCGGGCATGGCAATAGAGATATTCACACGCAACAGATAGAAAGATGCGTATGTTATCCACATCATCCAGAACATTTTCTTTTGCCAGGATTTAATCTGAGCTGAAGTACCTAAACTGTTTTTCATTTTCTTTTTTCTCCCTTTATTTTTCTCCAACCAGGATAACGTACTTAATGTCAATTAAGCAGTCACCTCTGATTATTTTCATATTGTAAGCTTTTTTAAAATAGTCTGAAGCACAAATATGCATCTCAAAAATCTTATCCTGCTTTTGGGATGGAAGACCGCTCTTTTCAAGCCAGTTATTTATACTCATTCTTGGCATAACATAAGTAGAAGTTTGAATATCTTTGAAACCTGCTTTTTTCATCATCTCCTTCAAATCTTCAGGCATAAACGTAATTCTCTCTTCCTTCAACTTAAATATTTCAATGTAATCCTTCTTAACTTGTTTGTTTGGCGGTATTCCTTCAGAAAGAACGAACTTCCCTCCAGGTTTCAGGATACGATAACACTCATCAACTGCTTTTTGTGTGTCTTCAATTATATGATGAAAAGCCATTCTTGCCACTACCCTGTCAAACACTGATTCATGAAAGAATGGTTCTCTAATGTCTCTTTTTACAAAATATTTATTATTCTGCCAATTACTATGTTCTAACATTGCCTGGGAAATATCAAGACCAATAATCTCGTGTACTTTGGGAGCTATTGCATGAAGAACAATACCTGTGCCGGTTCCCACATCTAAAACCAAATGGTTCTTTTTAAAATCTCCGGCTTCAACTACAGTATTCAGATAATTCTTCTCGTTTGCCCACTGAAGTTCATTATACTGTTTTGCTCTGACCTTCCAAAATTCTTCCTGTTCAATTTTTCTTAAATTCATACAATCTTTTCTGTTATGATTTTTCCTATTTTTTATGATTTTTTGCTATTTCTCTTTTTATATTAGTGGATGACTGAGAGGGAAAATACGGTATTACAATTACTTTTCCACCGATGCTATCCATTACTTCTCTGGCTTCGTCAATAGCTTCATCAGTATGACTGGAGCTTTCCATCAGGATATCAGGTTTGATTTTCTTTACATTCGGAAGCGGTGAATAGGTCTCCTGGGCAACTACCAAATCTACATATTTAAGGGCATTTGCCAGGTCAAATCTTTCGTCAAAAGAAAGTATTGGTTTGGTTTTCTTTTCCATCACTGCTTCATCTGTTAATATACCGACAATAAGTTTCCCTTCTTCTCCAGCTATTGCCTTGGCGTTTTCCA
Source organism: uncultured Candidatus Cloacimonadota bacterium (assembly GCA_964457455.1). Taxonomy (GTDB): domain Bacteria; phylum Cloacimonadota; class Cloacimonadia; order Cloacimonadales; family TCS61; genus JABMPU01. Next base: position 14,150 of record CAYWJN010000045.1, on the reverse strand, counting down.
TCATTTTAAGATGACCTTTGTGGACAATATCTAAAACATAATACGAATAAACTAATTTCATCTATTTTCCTCATTTAATTAATAAAAACTCTTCAATTATATATGATGAAATTTCATATTTGGAGTTTTTGAATATTAACTGTAATAGCAACTTATTATATAAAATATGGATTTGGCTTAAATTAAAATATATTAGAAAATTTTCTAACGCTTGTAAACTGATGAATCGGTTAAGAGTTACTATCCTCTTATTAACCACCAACTTATCCGTCTGAACCGGAGTAAACAGTTAGTGGTTAATGAACAAAAAAAGTATAAACCGTTTCAACGGTTTCCTACTTTTACCAAATATTTTGTTAGAATGTTTTCAAATATTTATTGGAAAAAATAAATGTAAATTTTACAAGTATAATGAAAATTTCAAAGGTGAAATTTCACTTTTTCATTTAATTTTCTATATAAACAGGAATTCCTCATCGTGGTAGCAGATGTATAAATTGTCTGCCATTTACCAGGGACATCGGTTCATAATTTCTCTCCTATCCAATTATAAAACTCCTCCACGATCTCATTAAATCCGTAAGCCAATTCAGTATTCTTCGCATCTTCACGAGTAAACCATTTCAAGCATTGACCTTCCATCAAGTTAATCTTATCTATATTCAGATTGGCGTGTTTCCAATAAGTGTATTCGATTCTATCATCAAATTCTTTCACACAAAGAAGATAAAAATCCGATAAGTCGATATCCATTTCTTCCTTCATTTCGCGGATAATGCATTGTTCCGGTGTTTCATCAGGTTCCACATGGCCACCGGGAACATCCCACATATTAGGATAGATGATATCCGGTTTGTCATCTCGTAGGAAGAGCAGAACCTGTTTCTTATCGTTCACAAAAATTATACTTGTGCCTTTGCGTTTCATTGATATTTTCTCCTAATTCAACCAATTCAACCAATTCAACCAATTCAAC
>CAYWJN010000045.1:0-13074 GCA_964457455.1 uncultured Candidatus Cloacimonadota bacterium | reverse complement strand
TTTCATTGATATTTTCTCCTAATTCAACCAATTCAACCAATTCAACCAATTCAACTAATTCTCCATCACAATCATCTTCGGTCTCGTCACTCCCGCCCGGATTTGGGTGTGTCCATTTATGTATATCAAGTTTCCTTCATTTTTTTTGAAGAATGTATCGTAATCTGCATCCATCTTAAAATCACCAAACCCTTCTGTAATAATGAACGGGAAAGGTATATTTTCGTTTCCTGTAAGAGCTACACCGATTTCTTCGCCTATGAAATCAACCAGATCTTTGTTATCGATGGAAGCAGCAATCACTCCTTTCACTTTTTGCTTTTCTGCTTTTTTCAGGAATCTGATATCAATTTTGCTTGGAATAACTACTATTTCGTTTTCATTGCATTCTGAAATATCTTTGTATTCTTTCAGGTATCTCAGTTTTCCCCACGCCTCATTTCCAAAACCGATTATCCCTTTTAAAGTTGAACCCTCATAAGAAATAGTTGCAGAATGTCCGGATTCGATTTGTGTAACTTTTCCTGTCACTCCAGCATATTGAAGATATGGGTCTTTATCGTATTGAATGGTAACTGTGCCTTTTTCCACATTGATTTTTTTTATGGTTCCTGTGGTTGGCACAGAAACCAGTATGGGATGTTTTCCATCCTGAACATCAATAAGACGGGAAGCGAGTGTATCTCCTGCAAAGGCAAAATCCCCGAGATTTTTCTTCATATAACGGGTGATGAGTTTTGGTTTGATATTAAGTTTTTTTGCGATATTTATGGTTTTTGGTTTAGAAGAATAATCCTGAATTTCGCGCATAATTATTGTGCCCGAAGCAAAATTGATTTTTTCCACTCTGCCGCGAACAGGGGAATCGAAATAGTAATGCTGAAACTGGATCTCATCAATGAACCTGCGGGAACCTATCTCAGCGATTCGCTGACCGTATTTTACTTCCTGACCTTCCTTAATTTTCAATGATTTTTCGATATTATCCGGGTTTAATCGCAGATATGTTTTATCGAAAAGCGAAATCACATATACCTTGGGCGGATCGAAGAGATTCTCACCGATCACGGTTTCGGAAGTTACTGCATCACCTTCTTTAACTAAAATTGAACCTTCATAGGGAAGTTCAACTTTATGGGTCTGAAAGCCTTTTACAATATTTTTTCTTTGAATAAAGTTTTGGAATTCTGTTTCAAGATTCTTCTGAGAGAAAGCAAAATTGTAAAGATTCATACATTTATTTTCTATTTGAAAATCTATATGAAGACTTGCATCAATAAAAATCGGAAGTTCAGATTTGAAGCTATATTCTTCAATATTCAGATAGAAACCCTTTTCCAAAGAGATAGAAATATCTTTTTGTTTCTTATTATCATTGGGAAAATAATAAACATCTCCGACCTTGATTGTTAACGAGTTTCCGTTTATTTCAATATTCATTACAGGTGCATCTTGTTTCCATTTTTTACCTATCGGGCTAATCACCAATCCGATTTTCTCAAAGCATTCCTCAGTAAGAAGTTGGGTGGCAAGTTTTTCATCTACAGCACTGAGTTTCCCCATGTGCGGAGAGATGAAGTGTTTGTCTTTCCAGATTTCAGTTATTCCTTCAGGTCGGAATCCATCATAAATTATTGCCAGAGCTTGAGCGTTGTTTTCCGTGTGAGCCAAAACTCCTCCGGAACCAATCAGAATATTAATATCGTGCATGTGGAATTTCCTGCTTTCAAGAGCTTTCTCAAAGTAAAACGCTTCAGTAATTTTTTCCAGGTCATCACGATTTTTCTTGATTTTGTCTAAAAATCCAATCTGTTTAGTATTAAAATTCATATCCATGTGTTGCTTTTTGCTCATTCGAATTGCTTCCCTGGCTACAGCATGCTCGATAGAATTTTGATATGAATCGGTTGGAATATAGGTTGGATAGAGCATCTTATTGGCAATATAATTGGCAATATAAGTTTCATCGAGCTCCTTTGGCAGCCAGTTTTTAATACTATCAAATCCGCATTCCTTAAGAACGTTTGAGATACTGTAACTCATACCATAATTCGCACTTACAGTCCTGAAGTATTCTCCGAGAATATTGGAGAAAATATCGGTCGTTGCACCTCCAATATCCACAGCCATAACATTCTCATCGAGCTGCTCACTCACAAGTTGCAGGGAACGAATTACTCCGGTGGGTGTGGGTATGATAGCATCATCAACACAGTTTTTAAGTTTGGAATAGCCGGGAGCTTGTTCCATCACGTTATCCATAAAAAGTTTATGAATTTTTTCACGGGCAGGAACCAGGTTTTCTTCTGTTAATGTGGGACGGATGTTAGGAACAATGTAAAGATCGAAGCGTTTCTGGAATAGTCCGGCAATAAAACTCTGAGCGTTTTCGTTGCCTGCAAAAACAAGTGGGATCTCGTTTTTATCGCCAAATTTCGGTTTAGGATTGGCAAGCTGTAAAATTTCACCTAATCTCAGGATTGAAGCAATTGCACCGCCATCAATACCACCACACATCAGAATAATATCAGGATGAAGGATTCCCATTGCCTGCATTTGTTCCAGACTGCTACGTTTATCATCGATCGCAAAAGTATCTAAAATTACTCCGCCAGCCCCATAAGCTGTTCTTTTCCCACTACTGGCAGAATCGAACAGTGTAAGACCAATCACGAGAATCTGAAGTCCGCCACCTGCACTGCTGGTGGAAATATACAGGGTTTCTTCATTAAATTTAAGATTTTCAGGGGAAGCATCATTTGCAAGAATTGGAATATCAGCATCTTTTTCCAGCTTTTTTATAGCTTCGCAAATTCCGATATTTACGTCCTCCACTGGTTTTTCCACAGTTGTGGCAGCATGTTGCAGCGATACGATCTTGTATTTTGCGTTGAATCTTTGAAGAAGTAGAGCTTTGGTTGTAGTGCTGCCAACATCCGTAATAACGATTCTTTTTTTCGATAACATGATTTTCTCCTTTTGAGCCCAGTATGGGATTTTAGCTATATTTTCCAGAGCCATTTTTTCAGATTCCTCTTCTGAAATTGAGAGGTGTTTGATCAGGAATTCTTTTGTATCTTTAATTATATGCGAGTAACTTTTGCGATATCCAAATTCATCTGTGCAGTTACTGCAATATTCTTTTCCAATCTCTCCTCCGGAAAAATCTTCAGCATCTTTCATAACTTTTCCACAGCTTTTACAGATATAAACTTTTTTCATCGTTCCTCCTATTGGATTTTTCTCGTTTCCAATTTATTTTGGAGTGCAATAACCGTGTTATTGCTTTTTTAAAATATCATGCCTACCCGTAAGGAAAAATGATCGTATCTGGGGATATTTTACTCCAAATTATCCAAACTCATTCCTAATTCATTCATCAAAAAAGACCAGGTATCAGCTACTCTTTCTATATGCATCGAGAGAGTTGTTCCTCCACCGTGACCGGAATCTTTTTTTAGTAAAAGCAAAATCGGTTCTCCATTTGGATTAGCTTCCTGCATTCGGGCAACCATCTTACGGGAATGAAGCGGATCAACGCGAGCATCATTTTCTCCTGCTGAAATCAGAATCGCAGGATAATCCATTCCATCAATAACATTGTGATATGGTGAATATTTATAGAGATATTCGAATTGCTGCGGATCTTCAGCACTTCCGTATTCATTTATCCAATATCTGGCAGGACCGAATTTGTGATAGCGAATCATATCGAGAAGAGGAACGCCACAATTTACAACCTTGAATAATTCGGGTCTTTGAACGGTTACTGCTCCCACCAAAAGACCTCCATTACTTGCACCTGAAATCGCCAGTTTTTCAGGATTTGTATATTTATTTTTGATCAGCCACTCTGCAGCAGCAATAAAGTCATCAAACACATTCTGCTTGTTTTCCTTCATTCCTGCTTTATGCCATTCTTCTCCTTATAATTGGTAAATAATAATTTCTTTCTATATTTTAAAATTATAGATGCCTAACAATTGGGTTTATTATATATGCTCTTATGAAAGCAATTATTTTTGGTTTGTTTTTTATATATTTGGAAATCGTGGGAGAAACTATATAGTATGTCTTTACTAAAAAAGTTCCCACTCCAGAGTTTAATAACACTTTATCTCTATATTTTTTAAGTTCCATAACTTCATCACAATATCCTGATCCATAGCAAACTGTTGCAATAAAACAATCTCCACCTCCATCACCTGCTTTTTGTAAAACTCGTGTATCTTCCATTGGATTTTCAGAATTATATTGGTTCAAGGACTTTTTAGCCAATTTCATTTTTTCTTCAGTAACGTCAATTTCGCGTATTAAGTTTTCAATCCGTTTTCTCTCAAACACTCCAACTAAACCTGAAAAAAGACTTGGTCGGAAACTAGTCAAGACTTCAGATGAGTAAATTGCGAGTTCGAATGCTTGATGAAAGTAGTGCTCTAATGGTTTCTCCAGAATATATTTTTTCATTATTTCTTTGTATTGAGGGAATGTTGGCATTTGAGTCTTGAAAATCATAATGTACTTGTCTAGAATCATTGCAGCAAAGTTAAGTAAGGTGATATAACCTTCTTTGTCTTTTGAAAGATTGATAGCTGAAGATAGGTTTATATTTCCTTTCGCAATGTTCACGCATTCCTGTGCTAGAGAATCTGATAATGAAAAGTTTTTGTTTTTTTGAAGTTCTTCAAATGCTGAATTACAAGATGCAATTATTATAGCTACTGTGACTTCTGATTCTTTTGATTCCATATTTTCCTCCTGGATTAGTAACTAACATATTTATTAAGCAGAAAATTTCCACTTAAAAACTTAATATGCAAGAAAAAACGTAATCCGTATAATACTCTTAATTTGTAATAAAAAACTGCAATTTGCGGTATAATACGCACATTCTGATGTATTATACGGAAAATTTGTAAATTTACGAATTAAAAAATATTTTCATTTTCTTTAGTAAGAATTCTCCATTTTTTATCATCTTTTCGTTTTTCCCATAAGAAAATCCTCTCTCCGTTTAACACTTTACTCGGTCTGCCGACATCATCATAACGCCAGAGTTCATTAAATCGTTTGATCAATTTATCTCTTTGAGGAAGGCTATCCAGAATCGATCTTGTTAGTTTTTCCTGCTCTTCTTCCCAATTGATGACTTCTGGGTTTTCACCATCTTCTAACCAGCGGTAATTATCTGTAATCACTGTGCCGTGGAGCGTATCCTTAACAGCTATTTTGGGAGTTTTAGGATATTTCAATTGAGCTGAAACATTTGAGAATGCATAAACCATAAAAACCAAAATAAGAATCTTTTTCATCTTTTTAACCTCATTTATTTATTCTTTTTTAACCACGAATTAACACCAATTTTCACGAATTATTTTAGCCACTGACTTTCACTGACTTTTTTCCTTCATCATTGGATATTTCGTGTTGGATATTGGATATTCATTTTTGTTCCTCATTTCTTCAAGCACCATTGTGTTGCTTTTTTCATCAAATCCCAATCCGAACCTTGATCATCAAAATTATCGCTCGCAGATAATCCGTCCCGCACGCTGTCTTCTTCAAATTCCGGATGCGACCCAATAATAAGAACTCTCCCTTCACCATATTCAAAAGCTGCGATTGAAGGCTGATCATTAATTTCATATACTCCCAAAATATCTATTTCTGCACCTTCATTTGGTAGAAACATCGGTCCGTAGCAATAACAGATCCAGGTTGTATCAGGTTCGGTCTGTGTGATGGGATGGGATGTGTTTACTATATTTGTTTTGCACATTTTACAGTTAGGAAAAGGAGCGATCTCATCGATTGGACCTTGAGTTATTCCGGGAAAAATTCCTAATGAATTCATAGGAAGTTGATTGCCTTGCCAGAAAACCTTCTCACCAGTAAAATAAGCTCCGCCACAAATCCCGATATATCCTCCACCTTCATTAATGAAATTCCTAACTTTTTCAAACCCTTCTGAAGAAATATTCTGTGAATATTGATACATATCACCACCGGGAAAACAAATAATACTGAATCTGCTGAGACTGTTATTATTGATTGAATCAGCTTTTATCAAGGTAACCTCATAACCCATCCATTCAAACATTTTGGTTGTAGCTGTGATGCACCCTTCGTCTGCACCATTTTCAGAATAAAGAGCAATCTGGTCCGTGTGATTCTGAGTTTGAAGCGATTGGCAACCAGCTATAAATATGATAATAATCGAATAATTCCATAAGGATTTTGAGAAATCTATCTTTCGCATTTTTCCTCCATTTCAATCTTTTAAAATTAAATGTTTGAAAGTTTCTATTATCGATGGTTTGAATTTTTCAATTACGCTGCCCTCTTTTACAAAAATTGGTTTTAATCTCAGGTAGTAGTCTATTGCTCCAAAAAGAAAAGTAACTGCTGTTGCTACATCAACCTCTCGATATCTTTTTTCGTTCTTTCCTTGTTCTATTGCTTTATGAAAATGGCTTCTGATGATTGATTCTCTAAATAAGATTTTTCTTCTTAATTCTTCTGAATATAAGGGGAGTTCCCGCGCTAATACAACAAAAAGATCCTCTTCTTCCTGAAGAAGATCCAAGTATTGCTCAAGAAGTTGCTCCAGATCGATAGCTTTGAATACAAGGTTTTGGATGGTGGAACTGATCTCTTCTAATTCCAGATCAAAGATTTCTATGATTAGAGACTCTTTATTTTTGAAATGCAGGAAAATCGTGCCGTGAGCAATGCCGGCTTTCTGAGCAATCTGAGAAGTAGTAGTATTTAGAAAACCGTTTTTGATAAACATCTCTTTGGCAATTCTCAGGACTAATTCCCGTGTTTTCTTTTTTTGAATCTGTCGTTTATTCATATTTTTCCTTTTCAGTGAGCACTCAGTCACCGAGTTTATTGTCAGCGAATATTTGTCAAGATTTTTTTATTACTAATTTTGAAGGTTTGTTCATTCTCTGTTTTGTTTTTTCTTGTTGCTACAAAAAAAAGCGACCGTGAAGATCACTTTTTACTTTTTCCTGAAATATATCTTTTATTCTTTTGGTTCAATGTGGCAAAGAATATCACCTTTTGCTGCAGAATCTCCTACTTTAAAATTAATTTTATTAATCACTCCATCACAAGGTGCAGCCAGGTTATTGAACATCTTCATAGCTTCCAGAACCACGATTGTTTCACCTGCTTCCACAGTATCGCCAACATCTTTTTTGTATTCAATAATCATTCCTGGTATAGGAGCGTGAAGATTGCCTGTATCATCAGCTTCTTCTTCTTTCTTTTCGATTTTTTTAGGACCTACCACGCTGAAAACCTTTGCATTCGGGTCAGCTACTTCCACGTTGAAATATTCTCCGTCTACGTAAACATCGAACGCACGCAGTCCTGCAGGTTTATCTTTTTTACCTTTTGCAGTTAGTTCACCGGAAAGAGCTTTTCGAACAAGTTCTTTTTCCTTTTTAACTTCTTCCATAGTTTTGGGTTTTACTTCATCAGGAACTTCTTCTAATCCATATTTCCATCTTAAAAAGCGTTTTCCAGTCAAATTATAAAGAGCACAGATGATTTCGTCATCAAGATCTTTTGCCAAACCTTTCACTTCTTCTTTCACTTTGGGAAGTTCCGGCTCAATAATATCACCGGGTCGAGCAGTGATCGGTGTTTCACCGCGAGGATATCCTTTCAACGCTTTTTTCTGAACTCTGGGATCGATTGGTTTTGTAGTTTTTCCGTATAATCCAAAGCAAAGGTCTTTTACCTGTTCGGTAATTTGAGAATATTCACCTTCTTTTTTATCAAAAAGAACATTGTTTACAGTCTGAATTCCCACGATTTGACTGGTGGGTGTAACCAGCGGGACCTGACCAAGTTCTTTTCTTACTTTGGGAAGAGCTTTAAAAACATCTTCAAGTCTATCCAGCGCATCCATCTGACGCAACTGATTGACCAGATTAGATAGCATCCCACCCGGAGTCTGATGCAAAATTACATTTATATCTATTATTGCATTTTTTGTGTCATCAAGAAGGTGTTTATATTTTGGAATTATCTTTTCCATTTCTTTATCAATTACAGCAAGTTTTTTTATATCAAATCCAGTATCTCGATTGGTTCCAAGCAAGGAAATAACAAGAGGTTCAATAGCAGGATGAGAGGTGCGATACGCATAAGGAGCCATGCATGTATCCACAATATCAACTCCAGCTTCAATTGCTTTGAAAATTGCCAGGTCTGCCATTCCGGAAGTGAAATGCGTGTGCAGATGAAGGGGGATTTTGGTTTGCTGCTTTAGAGCTCGAATTAAGTTGTAAACATCATACGGAGAAACCAATCCAGCCATATCTTTGATGCAAATCGTATCAGCACCAATGCTTTCAAGCTGTTTTGCTTTTTCTTTGTAATAATCCAGATTATATGTATCACCACCCATTCTCTGTTCTGTGAGAGAATAGCAGATCGTACCTTGAAAGTGCTTGTTATTCTTTTTGATTATTCTGACAGCAGTTTCAAAATTCCTGAAATCATTGAGAGCATCGAATACACGGAAAATATCAATGCCATTATCGCAGGCTCTCTGGATGAATGCTTCCACAACATCATCGGCATAATTGCGATAGCCAACAACGTTCTGCCCTCTGAGCAACATTGAGAAAGGAGTTTTCTGAATATATTTTTTAAGAGTTCTGATCCTCTCCCAGGGGTCTTCGTTTAAAAAGCGGTGCATCGTATCAAAAGTAGCTCCACCCCAGATTTCCATCGAGTAGAACCCAATCTCATCCATTTTTTCTGCTACCGGGATCATATCTTCTGTTCTGCCGCGAGTTGCAAAAAGAGATTGATGTCCATCACGAAAACTGAGGTCCTGAATTTTAATCGGATTTTCAGCTTTTGGACGGTTCGGGTCATAATTCATTTTTGCCATTTCTAAAACGCCATGTTTATCGAATTGCATTTATTCCTCCGTAGTTTAGTTCTATTGTTTTCACATTTTTTCTTTGATATATGATTTTACTTTTTCAATAAATTTTTTCGAACCTTTAAAACTAATTATGACATCTTCTTTTTCTGGTTCAGCGGTAATTGAGTAATCACTTTTCTGTCTATTCTCAAATGCATTATTATAAATTTTGAACATATTTTTTTCAAATATCTTTTCTTCATGAATAAATTTTTTATTGAACCAACCCATTAAGGGAAAATGTTTGGAAGTAATAAAATTTTCCAAATATCCTAAAGCCATAACCGAATAAAAAATTGCATAATAAATTCTGTTCTGAGCATTATTTAGCCTGTTATTTTCAATATTAATTTCAGCATCGATCAGAGCTTCTTTAGATTTATTTAAGAAATTATTAATGAATATTTTTTTCTCTAGAACCATAACAAATTCCTTTGGTGGTAACTTCTTCATAAAAAAAAGGATTGAATCTGAATTCTTCTTCGGTTAAAATTTTTGTATCGATAAAAATATCATATTTGTATGCAATATCACTTATAAGGCCGTAAATATCGAATTTTGTGTCTCGATCAATTTCTTTTAAAAGGATTACAATATCATAATCGCTTTCAAGTTTGTAATTATTTCCTATTCTTGAACCAAAAAGATATGAACATTTGTAATTCTCACATTTCTGTTGTAACAAATGATGTAAAAGCTCAAGAATCTCATTATCCTTTTTCAGCATTTTTTCCTATCTTCTTATCATTCTTCTTTGAACCAGAAAACGGTTTTTCATGATTAGTTCACGACCGAGTTGTACCCAAAGATTTGGTTTCTTAATTTTGTCTCTTTCTTTTTCCTGCAAATAATAGATCACACCCGCAATTGCAGCTTTTAATTTATTAGATTTTTCCACGTTTTTCTCCGAAAAAGTATAAGTGTATATGAGTTTATGAGTATATGTGTAATTTTCATCTATTTCTACTTCTTCTTAAAATATTTTATAAAGTTTAAAAGTTTTCTTCTTAAAATTTCTATCTCTTTCATTATTGCATTATCAGATAAATAATTAAGTTTTTGTGAAATTATAATTTGAGTTTCAAGTTCTGATAATGAACCCATACTCATATATAAAAACTGGATATATTCTTTTTTATGATTTATAGCTGTACCTTCAGAAATATTTGAAGGAATAGAAACTGCTGCTCTTCTCATCTGAGACATTAATCCATAAATCTCTTCTTTTGGAAATAGAGCAGTAAGCTTATAGATTTTTTCCACCAAATCAATGCCAAGTTTCCAGATATCAAGATCTTTGTGAGTCGGCACTATAACTCCTCATAAACCCATACACTCTAAACCGGAATATTCCCATGTTTCTTCATAGGTAGTGCTTCTTTCTTTGTCATCATTATTTCTAAAGCATCGATCAGTCTGATGCGGGTTTCACTTGGTTGGATCACAGCGTCTATGTATCCTCGTTCTGCAGCAATATACGGTGTACTAAATGCTTCTTCATATTCTTTGATCTTTTCCTGACGTTTCAGCTCAGGGTCTTTTGCATCTTTGATTTCTTTTCGATAACTTCCCACGATATTAACTGCTCCTTGAGCTCCCATTACAGCGATCTCTGCTGAGGGCCAGGCAAAAAGCATATCTGCACCAAGATGTTGAGAACTCATGGCAATGTAAGCACCACCATAACTTTTACGTGTGGTTACAGTCAGTTTGGGAACAGTTGCTTCAGAATAACTCCAGAGAATTTTTGCACCATGTCGGATAACACCATTCCATTCCTGGTCTGTGCCGGGAAGGTAGCCGGGTACATCCACAAAAGTTACCAGCGGAATATTGAAGGCATCACAAAACCGGATAAAACGTGAAATCTTATCTGAAGCATCAATGTCCAGGCAGCCGGCTAGAACCATGGGTTGGTTAGCAATAAATCCAGCTGTTTTTCCATTTAATCTGCCAAATCCTATTACAGCATTTTCAGCAAAGAATTCATGAGGTTCGAAAAATTCGCCATTATCAACCACAGCATGAATAACATCCTTCATATCATAACCGGCTTTGGGATTATCCGGAATAATTGTATCCAGTTCAGGACATAACCTGTGAGGATCGTCGCCGGTCATTACTATTGGAGGGTCTTCAAGATTATTATTGGGAAGATAACTGAGCAAAATTTTGATCTTGTCGATTGCATCTTCATCGCTTTCGCAGGCAAAATGAGCATTTCCACTTTTTGTATTGTTGGTCATTGCCCCACCAAGTTCTTCAAAAGTGGTCTCCTCTCCTGTAACAGTTTTGATAACACTCGGTCCGGTGATAAACATATAACTGCTTTTTTTCACCATGAACACAAAATCTGTCATTGAAGGAGAGTAAACAGCTCCACCTGCTGTGGGTCCCATAATTGCAGATATTTGAGGGATCACACCGGAAGCTCTGGAATTACGGAAGAAAATATCTCCATAACCTTTTAAGGAATCGATCCCTTCTTCCACGCGAGCACCGCCGGAATCGTTCATACCTATGATGGGAACTCCTGCTTTCATTGCTAGATCCATCACTTTTACGATCTTCTCTGCATGCTTTTCTCCCAGAGAACCACCTCTGCAGGTAAAATCCTGAGCATAAGCAAAAACAGGTCTGCCATGCACCAGTCCGTGACCTGTTACTACGCCATCAGCAGGAATATCTAGATCCGGCATATTGAAATTGGTGGAACGGTGTTTTACGAACATATCGATTTCCTGGAATGTGCCTTCATCAAAAAGCAGGTTTATTCTTTCGCGTGCAGTTAATTTATTCTTCTCGTGTTGTTTAGCTATACGGGCTTCTCCACCCATTTCTTTGATCTTTAATTCTTTTCCTTTTAAATCTGTAATTTTTTCTGAAACTTCCATACCATCTCCCGACCTATGAATTTTCTTAGTATAATATTTGCGTAACAAATAAAAATTACTGAAAAGTGTAAAGAAAAAAGATAAACATCAAAATCAATTTCTTATGAAATATGATTACTTTTGACAAGTCGATTGTGAAATTACAAACTGAATTTTGACAAAGTTTGAAACCTCATCCCTTCAGAAACTTCTTACGAAATATCATTCCCATGAAAGTGGGAATCTAAATAAACTTCGGAAAGTTTCGTTGATATTGAGAAGCTTAACTCAAATTTTTATAGTACACGAACAAACTTTAACAAGGTAATAACTTAGCATATATTACCCTGTTGGCAGAATAAATACTTCTTTCACTTTCCTTACGAATTCTAAAAGTCCGGAAATTGAATTTTGTTAATCATAAAAATAAAAAAAATTGACATTAATAATTTTCGGATTATTATATTACATAGACATATTTCTATATGTGTTAAAGGTAAATTTATGGAATTTGATTGTCAAACGTTTTTTAAAGCAGTGGCTGATCCAACCAGGATCCAAATTATGAAGTTGATATCGAAAAAAGAAATGTGTGTTTCTGATATCTGTACACACTTTAATATGAAACAACCCTCTATTTCACACCATTTGAACATTTTAAAAAATGCAAGGATCGTTAAAAGCAGGAAAGAGGGAAAAGAAGTATATTATTCATTAAATAAAATTTGTGTGTCATCCTGCTGCACTGATTTCATGGGGAATTTTGAAAATGAAGAAAAGGAGTAATTTTTTTTAAATATACATATAGATATATTTAAATATATCGAAACTAAAAGGAGGTGAGGAAAATGAAACAAGATTGCTGTAACATGAAAGTAACTGAGATCGAAGATGGATACCGCATCGAAATTACTGGCAAAGACATCAAAGGAAAATGCAAAGAAATGATGAAAAATTGTTGCACAGATGAAAAATGCTGCGATGAAATGCCCGAGAACTGCTGCCCTGAAGAAAAAAAATGATCTCATTATCAAAATGTGGGGATTAAAAAAATCCCCACATTTTTTTCTGATCCTTTCATTGATAATACTCTCAAGGATTCTATAAACCAAACTTACTAATAAGGCCGAAAGCCACTAGACACCACTTACTCCTTCCGAACTATCCATAAAACAAAGAACTCGAACTACAGCTTTCCGCCCTTTATAAACTTTATTCAAAATGGATAAAAGCGTTTTCCTGTTTATA
>CAYWJN010000044.1:0-21194 GCA_964457455.1 uncultured Candidatus Cloacimonadota bacterium | reverse complement strand
GAGTTGATGGATAAGAAATTATTGTTTCTTCTACAAATTGTGAGTTTGCATAAACTAAGATGTTTTTACCTAGGAAATAAATTTGTTCATTATAAGCTCGCTTCAGTTATCAAGTATTGTTTCAATAAAGTTGGATTGTACAGAAAAATCTCATATAAGCTTGAGCAAAAGGATCCTTTGCAATTAAAGGTGTCATGGTTCTAATATTTTTTCGGGGGATGCCTGTGATTGAATTTATCTTGACAGTATAATTCAAATGTATATAAAAAATATCAAAAATGAGGTTAAAGTTATGAAAATTCTATTTATACCAAAAGAGTTTCCCTATTCCAGAGTGGTAGGTGGTCCTATAATTATTTACAATAGGATAAAATATCTTTCACAAAACAACGAAGTTCATTTATTATCTTTCATAAAAGAAGAACAAAAGCAATTTTTATCCAGCTTGGAACGTTTTTGCAAACGTATAGAACTTTTACCATTTCCCAAAAGAAGAAGATTTCTAAGAAACATATTTGATTTTATCTTTCTTAAAAAACCTAATTACTTTTTGCTGACATATTCAAAAGCCTTTATGGAGAAAGTTGCTGAAATGGCCCAAGAAGAAAATTATGATTTCATCATTTCAGAGTATTCAATGATGGCTCAGTATATTTATCAGAATAAGGGAATTCCTTCTAAAACAAAGAGAATTATGTCTGTTCATGAATGTTATACGATTGCCCGAAAGAAAATCTTTCGAGCCAGGGGTTTTTCCCGGGAAGGAATCAAAGCTTTTTTATATTATATCAAACTGGTTGTATATGAATTCAAAATGTATGAATCTGCAGACTTGGTATTGACCTTAACTCCGGAAGGAAAAGATGAATTATTAAATTATAATCCAAGATTGAAGGTTAAAGTTGTCCCGCATGGTGTTAATGTAGATTATTTCAATCTGGATGAGCGAAAACCAGAAGAGAACTCGATAATGTTTCTGGGAAATTTTGGACATTTACCCAATGTGGATGGGATTATCTATTTTTTAAAGGAAATTTTCCCGAAGATAAGAGAAAAGATTTCGGATGTAAAATTGTACATTGTTGGAAAGGCTCCTGCCAGGGAAATTAAAAGTTTTGCAGAAAAAGATAAAGTAATTATTACAGGTTTTGTAGAAAGTGTAAAACCATATTTTGATATTTCTAAAATTTCCATAAATCCGGTTCGTTTGGGAGGTGGTTTTCGTGGAAAAGCTCTGGAAGCAATGGCTTGTGGATTACCTTTGGTTTCCACATCTCTTGGTGCGCAAGGTATTGATGGAAAAGGCGGAGAACATTTTTTATTAGCAGATAATTCGGATGATTTTGCTGAAAAAGTATACCGGGTGCTTACAGATAAAAATTTATATCAGAAACTTTCAGCTAATGGCAGAAAATTGATGGAAGATCTATATTCCTGGCAGAAGGGTGTGGAAAAGCTGGAAGGAATATTAAAAGAATTTCTATCTAAAACTTGAGTTAAGGTCGAAGACCTTGACTTAAGTTGAAAAAATTAGACAACTTAACTCATCCGGCAGCTGCCGGATAAGTCAAGTCAATTGCTTGCTCATAAATCTCAATCACCCTCTGCAAAGTCTTTTTCCAAGAATAATTTTCTTTTGCATAGATTGCAGCAAATTTCCCTTTTGTTTGTTTAGTTTTATTTTTAAGTTCTTCAATTATAGCTTTAGCGAGTGCTTCATAATTATCCATCTCAACAAGCTGTCCCACTTTGTCATTTACGAAATCAGGAAGACCACCGGCTTTTGTAGCAACCACAGGTGTTCCGCAGGCAAGTGCTTCAATGGCAACTAAACCGAATGGCTCGATGCGAGAAGGAACAACAGAAACATCTGCAGCATTATAAAGAGCAGCTACATCCTGTTGGGTTAGATGTCCGAGAAAATAAACATTTTTTAGCTCTAATTTTGTTTTCAGTTTTATCATATCTTGCATCAATTCACCATCACCAGCTAATGCAAAAGCAACTTCCGGAATCTCATCAGAAATAATCCGAGCAGCTTTTATTAAAAGGTCAATGCCTTTAAAATCAGTGAATTTACCCACAAAACTAACCAGTTTTTCAGGAACTACATTCAATCTGAATTTTTTGAATAGTTCTGTTTTATTTACATTTTTTACTTTGAATATCTCATCATCAAATCCATTTGGATTCAGAATTAATTTTTCTTCAGGGAGTTTATAAAGTTCAATTGTATCATTATGAACCTGCCTTGAAATTGTGATTATTTTTTTTGCTTTTCTGGCTCCTTCCAAAGCATATTTATGAAAACGTTCATCTTTTATGAAACCCATCAAATCTGTTCCGTGAACAGTTATTACATACGGAACTCCACTCTTAAGAGCTGCATAGGGAGTTATCCATAAATGCTGAGCATGAATTACGTCAGGTTTAAAATCTGAAACAACTTCTTTTGTTATTTCGGAGAACGTGGAAACGTAATTTTCTATCTGTTTATCTGTCAGATTATAATAAGTATTTATACTTCGTGGATGAGTGGTGAAACAGGGAAAATTGAACTTCATGTCCGGATTGATATTTTGGCTTTCATCACAGAGGATTGTTCTTCGTTGAAAAGGATACACAGACGCATCGAGCTGGTTATCGATATCAATCACAAAGACTTGATGACCTTCTTTTACGAGTTCCTGTGCGATATTCATGGTGTAAATTCCACTGCCTGAACCTTGCAGAGGAAAATGATTTGTCAGCAGAACCCTCATCAGTCCTCAAAATTTTCCATATGATCGGAAACATCTGAAACCTGGTCTTTGGTTTCAGAAAATTTCTGGGTTGTGTGCATTAATCTTTCACTCAATTTCTTTGCCATTTGCCACAAAATTTTAGATGCAATTTCAGGATTTTCTTTAAGGATTTTGAGAGTATTTTCTCTGGGAATTACCATAAGACTCACATCTGATGTAGCCATAACAGAAACTTTATGCGGGAAATCATAAAAGATAGATGATTCATTGAAATGTTCACCTGTTTTCAGTTCGGAAACAACAACCTTCTCACTATTGGTTGAGCTTGCTTTTAAAACATGAAGTGTACCTTGCAGAACAATGAAAATATTATAGTTTATTTCACCGGCTTTGAAAACGAAATCATTCTTTTTCAGATTAATGATTTTAGAAATGTAGAACAACTTTCTAAGTTCTTTTTTTGTGAAATCCTTAAAAATGATAATATCCTGCAAATCAAGACTTTGATTAACACCCGATTCTAAGAAGACCCTTTTTTTTTCAATTAGATATTTATCATATTTGATTATTTGTCCTTTAAGAATAATGTCTTTTAAGATATTATCAAATTCATTTGTATATTCCAGCAGTTTTCGCCATTTCTTTTGAAATTCCAGATATGTATCAAATGTATTATAATGCGGGATTGCATCATAACGGGCAAGATAGATATTTTTGATGGTTTCTTTACAAGCTTCTATATTATTATCTGCCAAGTAATTCAAAGCCAGGATAATATTGGTTTTGAAGATTTTATCTCCCAAATCCGGTTTCATGAATTCTCCGGGATAAGGATCAAAATCCTCCGGTTTGATTTCAAACAGGTTTGTTTTTGGTTTCTGTGTATCGAATTTGGATTTATCATACAAAAATCGATAAATATCCTCTCTAAACCTTTGCCAGATAGGATGTTTTTTTGGTGGTGGAAGATGTTTAATTGCCAATTGATTATCCAGATAAAAATTGAATCCGAAAATCCTGGAATTGAGAACATAATCCGTATCTTCACCCCTTGTAACCTTCGGATCAAATGGAACAATTCTCAATAGATTACGGTGAATGACCATAGCACCACCAAAAGCAAATGGTGTTTTCTTCAATCTTGGTTCACTTCCGATAATTTTATCGAATGCTTCTCGTTTGTGACCAAATCTATCCCAATAGGTCATCCAGGGTTGAATGTTTACTTTATCATAATATTCGTTATCTTCGTTCAGATAGTACCCAGCCACTCCAGCGATCGTATTTCCATAAAATCTTTTTCCAATGAATTCATTTGTTTTTGTAATGAACTTTGGATCTTCGAAGATTTCATCATCATCGATCAATATTGCTACCTCAGCACCGAGAATATAAGGAATAAAAAGGCATAAATTTCGGATGTTAGAATATCCTCGGAGTTCCAAAACATCAGGTAAATCAATATCTTTGTAAAGAACTTTTTTCAATTCCTTTAGAGTTGAATCTGTAAAAAGAATTGTATCAACCGGAAGATCGGTTTCCTGCAGCATTTTTGTAAGTTTTTCTTCCATTGGTTTTACATATTTTGGATTTGTTGAAGCTGCCAGAATTATGAGGGTAAAATGCTTATCATCCAAAATATTAAGTGATTCCAATGTTCTATGAAGTGTACCGGTTGAATTAAGTGGAGTGGCATGATCATAGACTGCATCACCTTCTGTCCATTCTTCATCAGGACCTGTCCAATATGTGGGGATAACCATATAAGTTCGCATATTTTTTACCTCTGTTTATTTTTCATTAGAGTTTTCATCTTATTCCAAGTTTTTATTAATCTGAAAAAATGGTCAATATCTTCCGGAAGTTTTTTATAAGACAGTTCAAATGCATCTGGTAATTTCAGGAATCTTTTATCGTTAAAATATTCTGCTGCTGCTTTGCTTCCTATCTTTAATGCAGCCAACCGTTTTTCATAATTAATCTCTTCAGTCGATTCTTCGTATTCTTTTCTGAGCCAGTTAAAAAAGGGATTACGAATAATCCATCCCATACATGCATAAAAAAATTTATCAACATTTTTTTTTATATGAATATGTGGTGGATTGGGAAAATCGCCAAAACAATTGTGAAAAATAAAAAGATCAATATCAACACACCGACCTCCGGCATGATAAATTATTGGTCCGAAAAGAGTATCTTCTCCACGTCCCAAGTAGCACTCGTGATCTAAAACAAGTGTTGTGGAAAAGAAGGGTGGTAAAATATCGAACTTATTGAGGTCAATTGCCAGATTTCCACCCAAAGCTTTTTTCGTATTGAAAACGTTTTGCAAATGAGTTTTTTTTGTAACAGGGGCATCCACTGAAGAAATATATTTGAATCTGTCTTCTTTTTGAATTCCCTGTAAAAGTTCCATTAAATAAGGAAAATTCATTTTGGGAACTATGTAATAACCTGTATAATCGCTGGTGGTTACAACAACATTTTTTTTTGAGAAATTTAAGATGCGAACCGACAAAATCGATTTCTTTAAATTTACATTTTTCTTCTTTGAATTCATATAATATTTTAGGCAAAACGTCAGTATCAAAGAAAAATAGATAATCTATTCCAAGAAACATGGCAGCAAGCAAAATGTAATTTCTGGAAGTTCCATAAGCTACTTTTCCATATTTTTCCAGGTTTGGAGTACCGAGAAGAATTTGAATTTCATCATTGGATAATCCCAATTTTTTCAATGAGTTTTGAAGAAAAGAAGAATGACCACGTTTTATCATTGTTACTTTACATTCTTTTTGAAAAAAGTTGATAATATCCTGTTTTCCAAAGTCGTAACAACACACAATCAAATCATCGGTTATATGACCGAACTTTTTTGCATTATCCAAGAAATTCTGTATTGGTTCTAACTGAGCCAAACTCGGTGTAATTATCCCAAAAGCTAATTTCTCCGATTTCATTGTGGTCACCTTACTAATGAGTACATTAAATTCTCGACATATTGATTTTCTCCTTCCTCCCGAAGGCTTTCGGGACAGTTCGAAAGGGACTAATTCCAGAAACTTCTGCTTCGGAAGGAGTAAGCAATTATAATATTTTAGTTATCTTCAAGTCTTTTTTTGTCAATCTAAATAAACAATTTTGTTTACAATAAATAACAAGTTCATTTTTTATCTTTGAGGAATTGTGAAAATATGAGTAATAAAAAATTAGCCAAAAATATCGGTTCGATGTCATCTGCAGTTCTTATCAGTCGCATTTTTGGACTTGTTCGCGATATTGTGATGACCAGTTTTTTTGGTACAACTTATGTAGCAGATGCATTTCAGGCTGCATTTCAGATTCCCAATCTTCTCAGGAAACTTTTTGGTGAAGGTGCACTTTCTGCAGCTTTTGTACCAATCTATAGTGAAATCGGAATTAAAAAAGATAAAAAAGTTCAGCTTAATTTTGCTTTAAATGTTCTTTCGATTCTATCTTTATTTTTACTGATTCTTTGTTTGTTAGGAATTATTTTAGCACCGGTAATTGTGAAAATATTAGCTCCTGGTTTTGATGAACAAACTTATCATTTAACTCTGAAATTAGTTCGGATTTTATTTCCATATTTATTTTTGATCGGTCTTTCATCCACCCTCATCTCAATTTTAAATTCCCACGGTTTTTTCTTTATTCCCGGTCTTTCTTCTGCTTTTCTGAATATTGCTATGATCGGCAGTTTGGGAATATTCGTCTTTATAAACAAAGATGCTTCTACGGATTCACAAATTGTTTTCTGGGCAATTGGTGTTATTCTTGGAGGGATTTTACAGACAATAATAAATTTTCCACTTTTAAAAAAAATTGGATACAAAATTAAAATAGTTTTCAATCTAAAGGGGGAAGCGATATTATCAGTCTGGCATCGTTTTTTACCGGGAGTTATTGGTCTGGCAATTAGGCAGGTAAACTTGGCAGTGGATTTGATTCTTGCCTCATTATTGGCAACGGGAAGTTTTGCAGCTTTAACTTATGGAAATCGTTTGATGCAGCTTCCATTAGGGATTTTTGGAGTGGCAACCAGTGTTGCTGTTTTACCTTTGTTTTCCAAATATGTGGCTCAGAAAAAATGGAATGAATTTCAAAATAGTTTAAAATTTTCGATAAACACTTTAAGCTTTATAATGTTACCAATTACCGCCATAATTGCCGGTCTCGGAAAAGATTTCATTCGAATTCTTTTTATGCGTGGTGCGTTTACTTCCCATTCTTTGGATATGACGTATCGAGCCTTGCTTTTTTATTCCGTTGGATTGATCTTCTTCAGTTTGAACCGGTTAATAATTCCGATTTTTTATGCCAATAAAGATACAAAAACACCAGTAAAAATTTCTGCGGTTATCGTGACGATAAATATCATTCTGAATCTTATTTTGATGCAATTTCTTCAGCATGCCGGGCTCGCTTTTGCCACCTCAATTTCTGCGATGATTCATTTTTTTATTCTTCTTTGTGTGATGAAAAAGAGATTACCGGAAATTCCTTTTCCTAAAGTCTGGTTAAATATTTCTAAAATTTTGTGTTTATCAGTTTTGATTTTTATCGGTCTCTTCTTTACGAATAAGATATTTACTGCTGCAACTTTTTTTGAATCAATAATCAAAATTGTGGTTTTTGGAGTATTAAGTTTAATTGTAGTTTTTTTTGGCTCAAATATCCTAAAAGTAGAATACAGTTCTGATATTAGAAATAAATTATTTTCATTTTTAAGATTAAAACGTTAATTTAAAATGATAACAATTTCTGAAGATTTAAAACAGAAAATCTCGTTAATTCCAAACAAACCTGGCGTTTACCTGATGAAGAACTCAACAGGGAAAATCATTTATGTGGGAAAAGCAAAGATCCTAAAAAATCGAGTGAGAACATATTTTACAGGGAAATTTCAGGATGTAAAAACCGAACAACTTGTGGAAAATATTTCAGATTTTGATTATATCATAACTGCTACGGAAGTGGATGCTCTGGTCCTGGAAAACAATCTTATCAAAAAATACAAACCTAAATACAATATTTATCTACGAGATGACAAACAATATCCTTTCATAAAAGTAACAATGAAAGAACCATTTCCTAGAATAGAGAGTACCAGAAAAGTATTGAAAGATGGCTCGAAATATTTTGGTCCGTACACAGACAGCAAAGCAATAAAAAAAACTTTAAGATTGTTAGAATGGATTTTTCCATTTCGAACCTGTACACGAAAAATACCATCAGAAAAAGTAGTATTTGATAGACCTTGTATAAATTATCAGCTTGGAAAATGCTCTGGTGCATGCGTGGGTAAAATTTCAAGAGAAGAATATAAGAAAATAATTTCCAATATCTTTCATTTTTTGAATGGAAGAAATACTGAAGTTATCTCAAATTTAAAGCAGGAAATGCAGCTTGAATCGGATCGAATGCACTTTGAGAAAGCTGCTCAATTCCGTGATAAAATCAATAATATCTACAGGTTGAATAGATCGCACAGCATGTTTTTTACTGATGATAAAAATCGTGATGTGGTGGGAATTTATAAAGAAGAAAATAAAGCTGCTGTTGCAGTTTTGAAGATCCTTTCAGGTAAATTATTAAACAAAGAAATTTATTCGATTGAGAATGCAGAAGACAGGAAAATATCTGAAATTTTAGAAGCGTTTTTAAAACAATATTATGTGGAAAAAATTGAAAAACTACCTCATAAAATTATTTTGCAAATAAAACCGGACGATTATGAAACATTAAATTTCTGGTTAAAAAATAAGCTATTAATTCCTCAGCGTGGAGAGATGAAAGCTTTAATTACAATCTCAAAAG
This sequence comes from uncultured Candidatus Cloacimonadota bacterium, assembly GCA_964457455.1. Lineage (GTDB taxonomy): Bacteria > Cloacimonadota > Cloacimonadia > Cloacimonadales > TCS61 > JABMPU01. The sequence goes on along the minus strand of CAYWJN010000044.1, from coordinate 12,612 downwards.
AAAACGCTTTCAATTATGTGGAAGAACAGAAGCTGAAATATTTGCGGAAAAGCAGCAGAACGATTTATCCCATCACAGAATTAAAGGAAAAATTGGGTTTGAAAAAATTACCCCGAAAAATGGCTTGCTTTGATATTTCCACAATCCAGGGAACAGATACAGTTGCTTCTCTCGTTTTCTATGAAAATGGTAAACCCAAAAAGAAAAATTATCGTCATTATATCATCAAAACCGTGCAAGGACAGGATGATTTTGCATCATTAGCAGAAACCCTTCAAAGGTATTTGATAAAAATCGAAGAGCAGGAAAAACCTGATTTGATAATAATCGATGGTGGAAAGGGACAGTTGAGTTCAGCTTTTGGAGTTTTAAAGCAAATGAAATTGGAAAAAATCGAAATGATCTCTCTTGCAAAAAGACTGGAAGAAGTTTTCCTGCCAGATAATTCGGAATCGATTTTTTTACCGCGCTCATCATCTGCTTTGCGATTATTGATAAATATCAGAGATGAAGCACACAGGTTTGCGATTACTTTTCATAGGAAAAGACGAACAAACCGGACTTTAGTCAGCGAGCTTGATAAAATTCACGGAATTGGAACAGAAACAAAATTTTTGCTTTTAAAAGAACTCGGTTCGATTAAGAAAATAAAAAAAGCTTCAGTCGAAAAGCTAACAGAAATAAAAGGAATCGGAGAGAAAACTGCGAAGAAGATATTGGATGGATTGAATTTTTTATTGAATATTTTCTATTGAATATTGAATATTTTTTTTTCACCTCATCCCGACCTTCTCCTACGAGGAGAAGGAGAATTTCCTCTCCTTTTAGGTATGAGTCGGCTTGCGAAGCAAACGATCTCAAGAGGATTAAGGTGAGGTTTTACAAGTATTGTGCATTTTTCATAGCCCAGCGGATTTCAGTAAAAACAACTTTCATCACTCCCACTGCTGGAACTGCGAAAAGCATACCGATCGGTCCCATCAGATTTCCACCAATGATAAGAGCAATGAGAACTACGATGGGATGTATGCCCACACTTTTACCAACAACCATTGGTGAAACCAGGTTATTATCAATCTGTTGCACAATTATGAACATTATGATAATATGAGGAATGAAGAAAAAGTGATCGACTGCTGCCGGATTCTGGATATTATTTAAAATTGCAATAACAATAGCTGGGAACATTCCTGCAAAAGGACCAATTAACGGAATCAGATTTGCCAAGCCGGCAATAATACCGATAAAAATAATCAGGCTTAAGTTTGCATCGAATAAAGCATTTATCAGGAATAAACCGAGAATGGATAAAATTGCTACACTTGTGGCTGCCAGAAGTTGACCGCTCAGGTATCCGCTAACCTGCTTCTCGATCTGGGAAATCAGTCTCAAAGAAATTTCAAAATACCTGTTTGAGATAAGACTCACCAGATTTTTCTTAAAGTTATGATACTCGTAGAGCAATATAATCGTGAAGATAAGTGTCATAAAAAGCAGGAAAACAAAAGTGCCCAGTTTTGCTGCAAAAGCAGTAAATTTTTCAGCGATTGATTTCACGATCTTTCCAACTCTGGCTGTATAATCTATGTCTTTAGTTTGTTCATGGATGGTGTCTTTAATAAAACCGGGAAGTTTAGCTGTGGTAGCGTGAGACATTTTTTCCAGCGTTTGAGCAACTTTCTCTTTATCAATATTTTGAGAAAATTCCTTACCTTCATTATAAAAATTTACGCCAAATGAACCGAAGAATAAAACAATAATTGCCAAAAGAAAAAACAAAAGCATAAGTACTGCCAGGATTCGACTTTTAATTTTTCCTTCCAACCAGTCAACAGCCGGCAATAGAATGGTCGTGAAAAGAAAGACAATTGCCAGAATCATAACTACATTGGAAATATGCGGCCAGATAAAATATATGATTATTGCGATCAGAACGAGTTGGATAAGACGATATAATTTTATGAGTGGTTCTGTTTTTTCTTTCATTTCTTACCTCGTCTAAATTTTCCAAGTTTTTCGTTTGTATCTCTCAAACGATCACCGATTATTGAAGCTAAATTCAGGAGGATTTTAATTCCAAAAGAAGGTTTTCTTTTAAGAAGGTCCAGCAGGTCTGGTCTGAAAAAACCAAGAATTACGGAATTTTCACGAGAAACAGCAGCAGCAGAACGTGGCTTTTCGTCTAAAAGTGTTAATTCACCAAAAAAATTACCTTCCTTCATAGTTGCCAAAATTGTTTCATCTTCTGTTGATGAGTTGAGTACAATATCCACAGAACCTTTCATAATAATATACATTCCAACTCCTGGTGCGGATTCTTTGAAAATAAACTCTTTGGGTTTGTAATATCTTTTATGAATGATTTTCTCGATCTGTGAAAATTCCTTTTCTGTAAGGTCTGCAAAAATTGGAACCTGTTTTAAAGTGAGAACTGTATCGCTCTCTTTTTCTTTGTTCCATCCTCTGAAAATATTTTCCCATATTGGACTTTTCATAACTTACCTCTTTATTACAAAAATTTCAGGTGTTCAAGGTTCAACGTTCAGGGTTGCCTTTTGCTCTAACCCAGAACCTCTGAACCTTTGAACCCAGAACCCAGAACCTCTCAAAGCAAATACGAATGCTTTACCATCCATATAATTTCTACGAAAAATACTTTAATCACACCTGCAATAGGCACAACAAAAAGCATACCGATCGGTCCCATCAAATCTCCTCCGACAATTAACACGATCAAAACCAGTAATGGATGCAACCCTACCTTCTTATGTAAAATCATGGGTGAGATAATGCTTTTATCAAGCTGAAAAACAAGAATGAAAATAACGAGAATATGAGGAATGAAGAAATAATTATTAATTGCATATTCACTGCCAAGATTGAATAGAACCGACACTAGAATCGCAGGAACAACTCCAATAAAAATTCCAAAAATTGGAATCAAACTGGCAATACCGGAAATGATTCCAAGAAAAATTATTAAAGTGATATTTGCTTTAAAAAATAAATTTAATATTCCTAAACCGACAGCGGTCATAAAAGCAATTCGTACAGTGGCACGAAATTGACCGCGAATATTAATGCTGATCTGCTCTTCAATTTCAGATAGGATTTTCAGCGATGTTTCATAGTATCTGTTTGAGATAAACCTGATAAAAAACCTTTTAAAATTATGATATTCATAAAGTGTGATAATTGTGAAGATAAAAGTCATCAAAAAATAGAAAATAAAAGAGCCGATTTTTTGTATTAAATCTACAAATTGTCCCAGAAAAGATTGGAAATATTTTGTTACTTTCGCAGAAAAATTCGTTTCCTTAGATTGGTCTTCCACGAAGTTTTTTATGAAAACCGGCAACTTATTTGTTATTTGCTCGAAGTTATTATTAAATGTGTTAATTATCTCCTTGTTATCTAGTTTAGAAGTCAGATTTGTAATATGCGTGGAAAATTGAGCAACAAAAATATAAGAGAATAATCCCAAAATAATCAATATTGAAACTAAGACAATCAAGACAGATAAAATTCTTTTATGAAGCTTTCCTTCCAGCTTATCTACTGTTGGTGCAAGCACTGTGGTAAACAGAAAAACCAAAGCTAAAATCATGACAACATTAGAAATATAAGGCCAAATCAGGTATAAAATTATGAGGAAAAAAGTGATTCTTAAAATTTGTACAACTCGAAGAACCGGATTCAAAGAAGTGTTCATTTATTTGCTCGTCTTTCCTTATTCAAGATTTCATTGGCAACTCGAAGACGTTCACCCATCATTGTAGCCAGATTTAATAGGATTTTTATTCCAGTAGAAGGTTTTCTTTTTAGAAGGTCGAGCAGATCGGAGCGGTAAAAAACAAGTATATTTGAATCTGTTTTAGCAATAGCTGCTGCTGAACTGGGCTTTTCTGTAATCATTGTCAATTCACCAAAAAAGTCTCCATCGCTTAATGAAGCTAATAATTTTTCTTTCTTTTTTGAATAACTGTATATCTCGATATTTCCATCTAATATGATATACAGACCTAAATTCATTTCAGATTCATCAAAAATAAGTTCGTTTGCTTTATAAGATTTTTTTTTAATTATTTTCTCGATTTCTCCAAATTCTTGACGAGATAAATCAGCACAAATTGGAATTCGTTTTAAGGTTAGAATAATTTCAGAATCTTTTTTTCTCCACTTTGATAAAAAACTTCCCTTTTTGTTATCACTCATTTTCTACCTCTTTTCATCACTTTTGCAATCTCATTTCTTTTCGCGTTTTTAAAAAACAATATTTTCGTTTTCCAAAAGAGATTTATTTCTTTTTTTAGAAACTTATAAGAAAATTGAAGATTAAATGTTATTTGTCAAGTTTATAATTTCAGGGCAAGTTCAGGGATTGTTCAGTCACTAAGAACGCTAAGATTCACGAAGGATAATTTCTTCTTATTCCCAAGCTCAGTGGTAGAATGAATTTTCTTCAAGTTCCAATAAGAATTGCTTGATGTGTAAACCTCCACCAAATCCACCCAGCTTTCCATTCTTTTCAATGACTCTGTGGCAAGGAATAATTATGGGAATGGGATTTTTACTATTTGCATTTCCTACTGCTCGTGCTTTATTTTGATTACCCATTTTTTCTGCTAATTGCTGGTAAGAAATAGTTTCTCCAAAGGGAATTTTAATGAGTTCTTGCCAAACTTTTTTCTGGAAATCTGTTCCGATCAATTTTAGAGGAATATCAAATTCTCTTCTATTTCCCGGAAAATATTCTAGCAATTGTTTTTCGGTTTCGTTCAAAATTGTGTGATTCTCTTTTAAAGGTTTATTAGGAAGGTTATCAACTTTTTCCTTGCCGAATTCTATACCAATCAAGGCAGATTTATCTGAAATAAGAACCAGCGAACCAATTGGACTTTTGATTTCTTTACAGAATTTTTCTATTTGATCAGAATGCATTTTTTACCTCAATATAATCGTTGGTTTTTAATTTGTAAAAATTAATTTTCATAGTTCCTCTATTTAAATTTTAGAGCGGATAATCCCGTTGTCTAACGGGACGACTTTCAGTTTGGGAAGCTGATGCTCTACCAACTGAGCTAAATCCGCTTTTTATAAACTTTCCAAGTTTCAAAAACTTTGTAAGTTTGCTCTAATCCCGGGAAGCGTTGAATTCAATGCTTCTCTTAATTTGTTTTGTTTTTCCTCATCGATCTCACATGTCCATTCATCCATAAAGATTTTCTTAAATTCAATAGCAATACAACACGCAGAGTCGGGAAAAGTTCTGTGAATCCATCTGGAAAAATTTCCACCCGGGAATTTGATATTTATACGAACATCAAGCTCTCTGCCAAAATAATCAAATTTTCTCAAATCTTCCTGAACTTTATAAACAAGGGGAAGCCATTTTTCAGGCATGTTATTTGTACCCAGAATTATTTCCGGATTTTTATCTGGGTCTGCTGGAGAGCCATTTGGTTCATTTCTCCTATGATTGTAAGAATGAATATCATACACAAAGAATTTTCCAAATTTAGCTTTCATTTTATTGAAATGAATCTCAGCTTCGGAGTAAAATTCATGATATTTTTGTAATGATTGTTCGATCTCTTCTTTGGTTGGAGGTCGTTTTCTAACCTTTAAATTCCAGGCATCTTCCGGTTTCAGATAAACAGTTTTCTCAGGAGTTCTGTTTATATCCACTTCAAATCTGCTGGTTCTACCGATGATTCTATTTTTGCATATCTCTGCAAAAAATTCTGTATAAGAATCTTCTTCTCTTTTTTGGATGTCTTCAGTAACGGCAAGATTCTCTTTAATATTTTTACTAATAAAATGCCCATTATGAACCGCTGTGCAAATAATTGGCGAATCATATTCAAACTTAAATTCAGCTAACATTAATTTTTCCTCGTTATTTTTATCCACGAATTTCACGAATTGATTTTTTTATTCTTTTTTGCCACTGACTTTCACTGACTTTTTTTCCTTTTTCCTTTTTGCTTTTTCCTTCTTGTCACGCCGTAGAAATATCCTTCTTGCTATTCTTTACGTAGGCGGATTCTCACATTCTCACACTTATTCCACCATCAGTTCCACATTTTCATCCGGTTCAGAGATGATAATTGCAACATTCTTAAAGTATTGATTCGCAACACGTTGAATATCTTCGGGAGTAACCTGTTTGAGGATTTTCGAACTTTTATTTATGTAATCATAACCCAAACCGATTGCTTCATAATAAGTTTGATAATAAGGTAGCTGGTTATCATTCAAATATGAATTCAGAATTTTCTGATTTTCCTCGATGGCAGTATCCATTTCTTCGCGTGTTACAGGTTCATTTTTCAGTTTTTCCATTTCATTTTTAAGAACGTTTACAAGTTCATCTTTTTTATCTATCGAAGTCTGACTGACAACTCTCAAATATCCATCATCTACAGAATAAGTGTAATCTGCAAAGGCATAATACGCCAAATCGTTTGTTCCTCTCACAGCTTTATGAAGTCTTCCTCTTGCTCCTCTTAAAATAGATTCAATAACTTTCATAGCATTAAAATCTTCCGAATTTATAGTTGGCGCCAGATAGTTCAAGCGGATGTTCACCTGCTCAAAAGAATATTGATTAATAAAAGATTCATCCAAATCTGGTGTATGGACGATTATTTTTTCATCCTTTATTTCATCTTCAGGAATTGCTTTAAAGATTTTTTTAGAAAATTCTTCTGCTTCTTTTTCAGTGATATCTCCAAAATATGTAGCAATGATTTTCTCCGTATTAAAATATTTTTTATGAAGTTCCAAAAGCTCTTCCCGAGAAAGTTTCATTAAAATATTTACTTTTTCTTCTTTTGATAAACCGAGTTTTGTATCAGCATATAGCACAGAATTTATGAAATCTGCATGAATATAATAAGCATCACTGAGAGAGCGTTTATAATCTGCCATTTTGCGTTCTTTTGCCAGCTCTAATTCAGATTCTTCAAAACTTGGATTTTTGATAGCATCTATAATGATTTTTTCCAAATCATGATAATCCTCTTTCAAACATCTGAATTCAATGTAAGTTCCATTTTTAGTTGCTGATGCATTTAACCTAATTACGTGGTCTTCGAGCCATTCTGTCAAATCCAGGGGATTATATTTTTTTGAACCTTTAAACATCAGATCAGTCATAAAAGCAATAGTACCAACATTTTCTTCGGTTTCATAATCTGTAGAATTGGCAAGATAAATCACTCCGTTTACAAATGGTTTTTCATTATTGAATTTGTGAATAAGAGTTATATTTTTGTTAATTTCCTTTTTTATCACATCGTTTTTTTCAACGATTTGTTCCTCTTTTTGTTCCAATAATTCTTTTGTACCTTTTGGAACATTATAGCAGATTACACGATTTTTTGGAAGGAGATGTTTTGTAATTGCATTTTGAATATCTCTTACTGTGAGTTTTTCCAGCTCCTGAATGCGAATGGTGTAATTATCCGGAATTCCATATCTCATCATTGACCAGCCAATGCGATTGCTTTCTCTGGAAACGCTCAAAATGGAAAGCAATTTATCTGCTTTTGTGCGAGTGATAATGTTTTGGATATCTTCATACTTGATTCCGGAACGACTATGAAACTCCAGCTCTTCGTCAATGATGTTAACGATTTCAAAAATGTCGCTTACATCTTTTGCTTCAAACACAATATCGATTGATCCTTCAGGAGAATTTGGAGATGCATCTACATTCGAATAAATGTAGTTTACCAATTTTAATTCCTCGATCAGTTTATAGCGAATCGGTGAAAGACGTTTTTCAAAAAGGATTTCCAGAGCAGATGAAAGAGCAGATTTATCTGCAAAATCTGAAGCAGGTAAGATGAAGCTCATATAAACAAGGGGCTGTTGAATATCAAATTCTTCGATGTGTTCGATTGTACCGCTTCTGATATTCTGAACCGGGAGATAAACCGGTAGAAGCTGTTTTCGCTCGAAATCTTTAAATGCTTCTTCAATCTTTAATATCATCTCCTCAGCTTCGAAATCTCCCACAGAAACAAAAACCATATTATTAGGAGCATAACGCTGATGATAATATTCTTCAAGTTGTTCACGGGTGATGGTTTTGAATAATTCAGTATAACCGATAATCGGATATTTATTATTGGAATTTGGATAAATCAGTTCATTGCATCTTTGATACATTTTGGAGCGAGCAGGAGTAGAGCGAAGTACGATTTCCTTGAGGATAACCTGCTTTTCTCTATCTACTTCGAATGAATCACAAATGCAAAACTGCATTTGTTCGGAAAGAATGGAAAGCGATTCATCTTGATATTCTTTATCTGTGATAATGTAGAAAGCCGTAGCAATATTGGTTGTGTAGGCATTCACAATTGCACCGATCTTTTTACCTATTTCCTCATATTCTGCTTCGGTGCGAATGGTTGTGGTTCCACTGGAAACTACATGCTCTAGGTAATGAGAAATTCCAGCGCCAAGATATTTTCCTTCATTCACAGAACCTGTTTTCACAAAACAGTAAAAACCCACAGAAGTATTATTCCTGTTTTCTTTTACTACGATTTCCATTCCATTAGGAAGGGTTTTGTGGATCAGTTCATTTGCTGATAAAAAGCTTAATACCAAAATGCAAATAACTGAAAATATGATTCTTTTCATTTGTTTCCTCCAGATTTTTTATCCACCCCAGTTAGTCAACGGGGCAGGCGAATTACACTAATTTCGCGAATTGATTTTTACTTCTTGTTCCCTTTCTCCTTTTCTCCCATTCTTTTTTGTTATTTGGAATTTGAGATTTGTTATTTATTTGTAATTTGTTATTTGTAATTTGGAATTTCACTTTCTCCCATTCTCCTTTTCTCCTTTACAGAATTAAGAAAATTCGTGCCCATTCGCGTAATTCGTGGACACCTCATTAAATTATTGAGATTACTTTCACATTTCACTAAAATATCAACTGATTTTTCTGTAAATAAATTTATGCATTTTCTATTCCAGAGAATTATTTTTGAAAATTAAAACTTTTATTATAAAATTTGTTTGACATTAATGAAGATAAAACTTTTTTTCGATATAGAATTTATAAACGATTTAAAAAATGGGAGGAACGTATGAAGAAGACATTTTTGGTTCTATTTTTTATTATCATTTCATCTACACTTTTAAATGCAACTCTATTGTTAAGTGAAAATTTTGATTATACTGCTGGAGACAATGTAGTAGATCACGGTTGGACTGTTTATAGTGGTAGTGGTACTGGTGTAATATCTGTAGCATCTCCTGGTTTGTCTTATACAGGATATGTTTTTTCAGGAATAGGAAATACTTCAGAGAAAATTGCATCGGAGAATTATCTATCTTTAATATCAAAGGTCAGAAAATAAAAACAATATTCACCAATAGTTCAATCCCCAGAGACGAGCTTATAATCTACAACTGGAACGGTAAAGATGAATCTGAGAAAGAGGTTTCATCTGGAGTTTATTATTATAAGATGATGACAACCAAAGGGAATTATGTTCGTAAGATGATCCTGATGAAGTAACTCAATATTGAAAAAAAATGAATATCGGACCAGCCTTCTCCAGCATTTGTCGGAGATGAATTTGTTATTTGTGATTTAATAAAAAAAGAAGAAAAAATGAAAAAACTAAATTTTCATATTTTTCGCTTGTCCCGTAGAGAGCTTGCGACCGTATCGGGGCGTGTTTCGTGGGAAAAAAAATAAGGAGGAAAAGATGGTAAAAAAAGTAATTAGTTTTCTTTTCATAATTGCTATTGCTTCATTATTAATATCAGAAGCTAATGTTCAGGAACTTCAAAGACTTTCTGAAAAATTTAGAATTGAATATGAACAGAAAAGAGCAGAAGCATATCAAAAAGCTGCTCAAATGAATTGGCCTATTACATTTACAACCGATGAAGGTTCATTTGCAGAGTTACAGGTTTTAGATGAGTTTGGCATGCCACAATATTATATTACTCATAATGCAAATGCGGCTCAAACGATTTCAACTGACGAAGTTTATACTGGTGGAAGTGCCGGTCTTTCTCTTTCCGGAACAGGTATTGTAGTACGAGAATGGGATGGTGGAGGAGTCTTACTTACTCACCAGGAATTCGGAAGCCGGGTAACTCAAGTAGATGGTCCTATCAGTACAAGCTACCATTCTACTCATGTAGCCGGAACGATAATGGCTTCCGGAATGGTAGCCAGTGCAAAAGGAATGGCATTTGCTGCAACTTTAAGGGCTTTTGATTGGACTAGTGACACTTCCGAAATGGCTTCCGAGGCAGCATTAGGTGCTTTAATTTCCAATCATTCTTATGGTTATGTTCGTGGATGGAATGGTTCACCCGGTTCTACATGGTATGGTAATCCAGCAATAAGCATGTTAGAGGACTATAGGTTTGGATTCTATGATACAAATTCTCAGACATATGACCAGATAGCCTATAATGCTCCGGATTACCTAATCGTAAAATCAGCCGGTAATGACCGTAACGATTATGGACCTGGTGGTAGTTATCCTCCTGATGGTAATCAAGGAACAGGTTATGATTGTATTGGCACTATTGGCATAGCAAAGAACATTCTTACTGTAGGTGCTGTTAATGATATTACTGGCGGTTATTCTCAACCGAGTGATGTATCAATGAGTACATTCAGTTCGTGGGGACCTGCCGATGATGGAAGAATAAAACCCGATATATGTGCCAATGGTGTTTCATTGTATTCTACCGATGATGATAATAATTCGGATTATACATCATTAAGCGGAACTTCCATGTCTTCTCCATCAGTTGCCGGATCACTTGCATTATTGCAGGAATATTATATTTCCCAGAATGCTGGTAGTACTAATATGCTGGCTGCAACTTTAAAAGGACTGGTAATTCATACAGCAGATGAAGCAGGAACAAATAACGGACCTGATTATCAGTTCGGCTGGGGTTTGATGAACACTGAATCTGCAGCAAATGTAATCAAGTATGATGGCACAACAGATTACATTCTTGAAACTTCTCTTTCAAGCGGTGGAAGTTTTCAGATAAATTTTAATTCTGACGGTACTACTCCGTTAGTTGCCACAATTTGTTGGACGGATCCTGCCGGACCTTCAATAGCAGCATCTCTTGATCCAACAACAAAAATGCTTGTTAATGATCTGGATATGAGAATCACAAAAAGTGGTTCAACTTATTATCCCTGGAAACTTGATGCAGCAAATCCATCCAATGCAGCCACAAATAGTGGTGATAACAACACAGATAATGTAGAAAAAATAGAAATTTCAAGTCATGCATCCGGAGAATATACTATTTCTATTACTCATAAAGTACCGTTAAGTTCATCACAGAATTACTCTCTTATCATCTCAGGAATTGATTCCAGTGTTCTTGTTTCTACTCCCACTTTCTCACCTTCAGCAGGAATTTATGGAACTACTCAAAGTATAACCATCAGTTGTGCTACATCTGGAGCTACGATATATTATACGACAGATGGAACGAGTCCAACTATTTCATCTAATCTTTACAGTACACCAGTTAGTATTTCCTCATCAGAAACTTTGAAAGCAAGAGCATTTCTTACTCTCTGGAGCCCAAGCAGTATTGCCTCCGGAGATTACTGGATAATTCCCGATCCGAGTGAGATAGATGTAACAAGTGGAAGTATAAATCAAACACAGGTTGGCATAGATTGGATTGGTACGAGTCCGGAATTTCGTGTTGTTCGCACAACGGGTGGTCCAGCCGGCACACCAACATCCGGAACTCTGGTGTATGAGGGCGTATTAACCAGTGCAACTGCTTCAGGTTTAACTCCAAATACAACTTATTTCTTTACTGTTTTTGGAAAAGAACGCAGTGTTTCTCAATATTCAAATGGAAATCAATATCTTTGTGCTGTAACCGAAGCGGTATCCGGAGCAACAACTGCAACAGTTCCTGCAGGTCAAACTGGTGAAATTACGTTTGGACCTACTGGTTCGGTTATTGACATCACTACAAATGGAGATCCAGATGGTGGTACTATCGATTCACAGAGATTCGATACAGCACCTTCCGGTAATAATACAATCTCTGGAAGTGCTACAGCACCAGATGCAAGCACAGTAACACCGAATGTTTTCTCCAGTGAACGCTACTGGACTATTAATAGTACCCTTACAGGAACAAACGCCACCGTCTGGATTGACATAAGTGGTCTTTCCGGAGTGAATGATCCTGACAAACTACTTATATTAAAACGTGATTCTAGTGGCTGGATAGCACAAAATACTTTGCGAGATGGGAATACTTTGTTTACTGATGTAATTTCTTTTTCAGATTTTATCGTAGGTTCTTACAATGGAGATAATCCATTACCTGTCGAACTCTCCTCCTTCACCGCTCAGTATCTAAACGATATTCCCATTTTATGTTGGACAACCCAATCCGAAACCAGCAATGCAGGTTGGAATATCTATCGTGGAGAAAGCAACGAAGCACTTTCCAATGAAGAAGCAATTCAGCTTAATAATTCATTAGGTCTAATTCCCGGTGCAGGTACATCCTCCGAACCCACAAATTACGTTTATGAAGATTATTCAAATCTAGAGGAAAATACAG
>CAYWJN010000043.1:0-21282 GCA_964457455.1 uncultured Candidatus Cloacimonadota bacterium | reverse complement strand
AAAGCTTCAATTCTTGGTGAAATGTAGCATTATTACCGAAGGAAAGATATTATGAAAAAAATTATTCTTAGCATACTTTTCATATTAATTTCGATTCTTTTGATATCGGAAAATGCAAATATTGATAGCTTGAAAAATGTATTAAAAAGTGTTTCAGAGAAAAAACAGGTAGAAATTCTGAATGAAATTTCCCGGGCATACAGAAAAATTAATATTGAAAAAAGTTATGAATACGGAATGCAAGCTTTTAAACTGGCAAAGAAACACAAAGATAATCTGGGAAAATATAAAGCATTAAATTCTTTTGGCTATTATTTTCGACAAAATAGAGAGTATGAAAAATCGATCCAAAATTATAAAAGCGCATTAATAATTTGTAGAAAACTTAATGATAATGCATTAATTGCTAATGAATTAGATAACCTTGGTCATGTATATTGGTTTTTAGGTGATTTTGATATTGCACTTTCTTATTATCAGAATGCATTAGAAATAAATCTTATAATAGGTGAAAAAAAAGCTTTAGCTGGTTCATATAATAATATTGGAAGCATTTATTCCCGTCTTGGAAATTATGAAAAAGCATTAGAGAATCTTTTACATTCTTTAAAAATAAAGGAAGAACTGGGTGAGCGAAGAGATTTGGCAAGCACTTTAAATAATTTAGGCAATATTTTTCTAAAATTAGAGAAGTATGAAAAAGCAGTGGAGTATTATGAAAGATCATTATCCTATAAAAATGATCTTAAAGATAAAAACTCAATGGCTTTCACTTTAAATAATATCGGAAATGTTTATGGGAAACTCAAGGATTATGAACAAGCTCTTTCTTTTTACAATCAAGCTTTGGCAACATACGAGGAAACAGAAAATAAAAAGGGAATATCTACGACATTAAATAATATTGCTGTAATTTACGAATATTATCAAGATTTTGATAAAGCTTTAGATTATTATAAAAGGTCATTAATTCTGAAAAAAGAATTAGGTGATAAATATGGTTTTGCCAATACATCCACGAATACCGCAAGTTTGTATTTAGATAAAAACGAACCGGATACAGCATTGGATTATATTAAACAAAGTTTAGAATGTGCTTTGGAAATCGAAGCAAAAGAATTAATTAAAGATGATTATGTGATTTTGGCCAATTTATATAAAGAACTCAAAGATTTTGAAAAGGCACTGGAATACGAAGTTCTTGCTTCAACCATCAAAGATAGTATCTTCAATGAAAATATGAGTAAAGAATTCGCAAAAATGCATGTAAAATATGAATCCGAAAAAAAAGAAAAAGAAATTGTTTCTCTTAAAAAGGAGCAAAAATTACAAAAAGAACTTCAACTTAGATTGCTGTTAATAATTATTCTGATTTTTGTTTCGCTTGTAATTATTTTTATTCTTTTTAAAATCAAACAAAAAAATAATATAAAATTACATGAACAGATTTCTGAGCGAGAACGTGTAGAAAAGGAATTAGAAAAATATCAGCTACACCTGGAAAAATTGGTAGAGGAACGTACCTCTGAATTGAGAGAGAGCGAGGAAAAATACCATTCTCTTGTTGATAATATCAATGATGCAGTCTATAAGATTAATCCAGAAGGTTTTTTTACTTATGTGAATAAAATTATGGAAGAAGAGTTTGGAATAACAGCTGAAAAATTTTATTCTCTAAAATATACAGATATTATCATTCCGGAAGATCATGAAATTTCTTTAGAAAATTTCAAGAAAGCTTTAGATGGAGAAATTCCATTACCTTTTGAAATTAAATCTAAGAAGCCTGACGGAAGCTTGATAGTTGCTGAGACAAGTATCACTCCAATTTATAAATGTAAGAAAGTTATCATGATTCAAGGAATATCCCGTGATATAACTCAACGTAAAGTAGCTGAGGAGATGTTCAGGAAATTTGAATTTATAGCAAATACTTCAATTGAATTTATGAGTTTTATTAACAAAGATTATATTTATGAAGCTGTGAATAAAGCGTTTGGATGTACATTCAAAAATTTGCAGCCCGAAGAGATCGTTGGTAAATCCGTTAAACAGATTTGGGGAGAAGAACAATTTAATAAAATCATAAAAAGTTATCTTGATAAATGTTTTACAGGAAAAGTTATTCACTGTGAGGAGTGGTTTGATTTTGTAGATTTTGGACATCGCTATTTTGAAGTTACATATACTCCATATAAAAATGAATTTGAGGAAATTACACATGCTGTTGTTATTACGCGGGATTCAACAAATAAAAAAAACCTGGAGGATCAATTAATCCGTTCGGAACGTATGGCAAGTATAGGAAAATTAGCTGCAGGGATTGCTCATGAAATCAGGAATCCTCTGGCAAATATAAATGCTTCTGCGCAATTAAGTATTAAAAAAATAGAGTCGAAAGAACCGATTCAAGATTATTTGGAAATTATTATGAGGAATTCTAATGAAGCAAATAAAATCATTAAAGAGTTACTTGATTTTGCCAGACCGAGAGAACTGAAATTTGATGATAATTTTATTTCTGACATTCTTGAAGACGTGATAAAAAATCTGAAAGCAAGATTTTCAAAAAATAAAATAAAAATCACAAAGCATTTTGAAAATGACATTCCAAAAATCAAAGCTGATAAAAAATGGCTTGAACAAGCTTTTCAGAATATCATCATCAATTCTCTTCAAGCATGTAAAGATGGGGGAGACATCTCTATTTCTACATCTTTAAATGCTGAAAACAAAATAAAAATTGTTATTTCGGATAATGGAAAAGGTATTCCAAAAGAGAATCTGGAAAAAATATTTGACCCATTCTTTACCACAAAAGATGAAGGAGTTGGTTTGGGTTTAGCTTTAGTTCATCAGATCATTGAAGATCATAATGGTTTTATAAATATTGAAAGCGAAATTGAAAAAGGTACAAAAGTAATAATTAAATTACCAAAGAAATCATAGGGGAAAACCTGTGGAAAATATCTTAATCGTTGAAGACAATAAAGATATGCAATTTATTCTTTCGCATATCTTAGAGGAAGAAGGTTATACAACTGCAATTGCTAAAAATGGTGAAATAGCATTAAAGAAAGTTAAAACTAAAACCCCAAATCTTATCGTCCTCGATGTTCGCATGCCGAAAATGGATGGTTTCGAAGTTTTGGAAAAAGTGAAGAAAATCAATCCTGAAATCCAGATAATTATGATTACAGCTTATGGACAGATCAAGGATTCTGTGAAAGCGATGAAATTGGGAGCTTATGATTATATTACAAAACCGTTTGATAATGACGAAATTATTTTTACCATAAAAAAAGCTTTGAAAAATCAATTTCTCACAAAAGAAGTAAAAGAGCTCAGAAAAAGATTGAAAGATAAGGATAAAAACGAAATTGTTGTGGGGGAAAGTTCCGAAATTCAAAACATTATAAAACAGGTTAATTTGATCGCTCCTACAAATATGATAGTTGTTATCCAGGGAAAAAGTGGAACCGGAAAAGAGGTTTTTGCGAATATGATCCATCAAAAAAGTAAGCGAAATTCAGAACCTTTTATTGCTATAGATTGCGGAGCAATACCGGAAACGCTTCTGGAAAGCGAGTTATTCGGTCATGAAGAGGGTGCATTTACCGGAGCGAGTTCTATGAAAAAAGGTAAGTTTGAACTTGCAGAGGGTGGGACTTTATTTTTTGATGAGATCACAAACCTTCCTGAAAGTGGTCAGAAAAAGTTGTTACGTGCAATTGAAGAGAATGAGATTCATCATATTGGAGGGAAAAAATCTATTCCGGTTGATGTTCGCATAATTGTAGCTGCCAATTCCGACCTTTTGGAAGCTGTTCAAAAAAACGAATTCAGGGATGATTTGTTTTATAGATTAAATCAGTTCAGCATCTTTCTTCCTCTTCTTCACAAGAGAAAAGATGACATTCCGACTTTGGCAAAAGAATTCTTGTCTGAAGCAAATATCGATTTGGATAAAAATGTGAGAGGATTTTCATCAAAAGCAATGAGATTGCTTCAGGATTATCATTGGCCCGGAAATATCAGGGAATTAAAACATGTCGTTAAAAGAGCCACCTTAATCTGTAAAAATGATTATATTCATCCGGATTGCTTTCCCAAAAGTCTATCCAAGATTAATGATGAGATTTATATTCCCGATGTCTTTGAATCCAATTTTTCAATGGAAAATGCAATAAATGAAGTAGAAAAAAAAATGGTTTTGCGTACTCTCGATTTGGTTGAAGGACACAAAACTAAAGCTGCAGAGCATTTGAAAATCACGCGGAAAAGTTTATATCGAATGATGCGGAAATTTGATATTCCATTTAAATGGAACCCTATGAAATAACTTTTTAGCAACTGTGTCATTTTGTCCCATTTTGTTCCTTTCTAACACAAAAAAATAAATTTTATTTTTCACACTTTATAACACTTAAAAAAATAACGATTTTATTATTTATTATTTTTCAAATAATTATAAAAATTCTTAAAACCTTCAATATTTAATTTTTTTACTTGGTTCGGCAAATGCATATTGAAAGAAAAAAGGAATTAGACGCAGATTTTCACAGATAAAATATGATTAAATATGAAAGGAATATTTTGCATATAAATTTCTATAATTTATTATGAAAAAATCATATTAAATCATAAACAATCAAAATAAATCAGCGTCAAAAAAAAGGAAAAGTAATGGGTTCTGTTTTAATTGTAGAAGACAATAAAGATATGCAATTTCTTCTTTCACACATTCTAAATGGAATAGGAATCAGCACGATAATTGCCGGAAATGCTTATGCTGCTATGCAGGAGATTGAAAAATCTATTCCGGATTTGGTACTTCTGGATATTCGCTTACCTGGAATGGATGGTTTAGAAGCATTAAAAAGAATTAAGCAAAAATATAAGGATATTCAAACTATCATGATCACAGCTTACAGCAGTATAGCTAATAGAGCAAAAGCTTTGGAACTGGGTGCTAACGATTATATTACTAAACCATTTGATAATGATGAACTTATTTTTAAAATAAGAGAAGGACTAAAAAGAAACCTTGAAAAAGAAATATAAAATGAAAGAGAAGATTAAGAAAAATAATATTATTTTAATCAATTGTCCAATTTGTAATGAACCGGAATATATTGTTCTCGATGGAAATTATACAGTTTTATACAAGGAATGTAAAAATTCAAAATCTAATGAGAAATATCATCTGCAAATTGAAAAGAACTTTTTAGGATATTCAATAAAAACCAGTTTTTTTTCTAAGGTTTCCGGTAGCTTCCAATTTAGGAAAATCAGTTACAGAAAACCAACAATAGAAGAATTTAAATTTATTTATGAAGAAATTGAGAATTCCAGATTTTTAAGATGAGGTATTTATGTTAGTTATTGTTATTATTTTATTATATTTAGTTCTGATAATAGCACTTTGGAATCTGGTTAAAGTTGCTTTTAAAAAAAGAAGGAAAATAAATAAAATTATAAAATAAAAATAACGAATTTCACCAGTCGAATATGCAAAAACCCTCCGAAGATACAAAAGAGATTTGCAAGCGCAAATCTCTTTTGTTGTTTCAAATCTTTGATAATGAATATTGTTAGAAATCTTTCAAAACATCTTCAATTGTAGGATGACCAATTTCCTGGAGTTCATATTTCACCTGAACTGCAGGTTTATTGATTTTAACAATTCTGCGAAGATCGATCGGAGTTGCAATGATAACCACATCACAATCAACAGCATTTATCGTGTCTTCCAGATCTTTAATCTGCTGTTTACCATAACCCATTGCCGGCAGCAGAATTCCAATATCAGGATATTTCTCGAAAGTATCCGCAATGGTTTCCACAGCAGCTTCGCGCGGATCAACAAATTCTTTTGCACCATATTTTTCGGCAGCTACAATTCCTGCTCCATAAGTCATTTCACCGTGAGTAAGAGTGGGACCATCTTCAACTACCAGAACTTTTGCATCCATAATAATATCAAAATTATCAACTGTTAATGGAGAAGCTGCATCGATTATTATTGCTTTAGGATTTATCGAACGAATATTATCTCGCACAATTTGAATTCCTTCCGGTTCTGCAGAATCGATCTTATTTATCACTATCACATCTGCCAGACGCAGATTGGTTTCTCCCGGATAATAACTTATTTCATCACCCGGTCTGTGAGGGTCAACCACAACGATCTGCAATTCTTTATCTGAAGTATAGAAGGGAGTATCATTATTTCCACCATCCCAGATAATGACATCAGCTTCCTTTTCCGCTTCACGAACAATTGCTTCATAATCTACACCTGCATAAATCACACTTCCCATAGCAATGTGAGGTTCATATTCTTCCATTTCTTCAATCGTGCATTTATGTTTTTCCAAATCTTCTAATACTGCGAACCTTTGAACTTTCTGAGCAACCAGGTCTCCATAAGGCATAGGATGACGGATAGAAGCAACTTTAAGACCTTTTTCTTTGAGAACTTTTACAACCTGTCTGGTTGTTTGGCTTTTACCGCAACCTGTTCTAGTAGCACAGATAGTTACTAAAGGCTTAGATGTTTTCACGCGTGAGTTTCTTACTCCCATAAGAACAAAATCAGCTCCAGCAGCGTTTACGATCGAAGCATTGTGCATAACTCGTTCGTGAGTAACATCGCTGTATGCAAAAACAACTTGGTCAACCTCAAATTTTTTAATCAGATTTATTAGTTCATCTTCAGCAAAAATCGGAATTCCTTGAGGATACAATTTTCCAGCTAATTCAGCCGGATATTTCCTATCATCAATATCCGGAATTTGCGTGGCAGTAAAAGCAAGAACGTCATAACCCTGATTGTCTCTGAAATAAAGATTGAAGTTATGGAAATCTCTTCCTGCAGCACCCATTATGATAACTTTCTTCTTCATTAGATTCTCCTTTCATTTTAGATATTTATTAACAGCCAAGCTTTAAAACAGGTCTTTAAAGTCAAGGATTTTGTTGGGTATATTTGCCATTATAACTGAAATTTTTCCATACACAAATAGTTTATAAACCTTGAAAAGGTTTAAGAGGTTTTTTCTTCTTGCTGAACCTTTTCAACGGTTGGAATACAGAATAGCTAACATAACCATTGAAAAGGTCTATTTGAGAGAATTCCTTTGAAGATAAGCTGTTTTCAAGGTTTGCAAATTAGGAGAATTTTTTATTTTCTTTGCAAGATTTGTCGCAAAGAAAATCAGATTTTTTTCTTTACGTAAAAATAGGTTTTTTGTTTTTAACATAATTAAAAAAAATTGGAGGATATATAATGATATCAAAAGAAAAAGTTCAGGAAGTCTTGAACAAAGTTCGACCTGCTTTGCAAGCTGATGGTGGAGACTGTGAATTAATCAATGTTAGAGAAGATAATGTAATTGAAGTTAGACTTCAAGGTGCTTGCGGAAATTGTCCTATGGCAACATTAACTCTGAAAGCAGGAATTGAGCGGGTTCTAAAAGAAGAAATCCCTGAAGTAAAAGAAGTTATTTCTGTTTAGAATGAAAAAATATTAAGAAAATTCGGGAATTCTCACACAAAAAAAATATCATACAAAGATGATAATCATCATCTTAAATAAACAAATTTGGAGGATAGATGAAACTGACAAATTATAAAAACATCCAGCTAGAAGAAGTAACAATGGAAGGAGCAAAAGGTGCAAAAATCCGCTGGTTAATTTCAGAAAAAGATGGAGCACCAAATTTTGCTACACGAATGTTCGAGATCGATCCTGGAGGATTTACTCCTTATCATGCTCACGAATGGGAACACGAAAACTTTATCGTGGAAGGTGATGGAGCTTTAACCACAGAAGATGGTGATATTCCTTTTAAAACCGGAGATGTGATTTATGTGGAGCCTTTTATGAAACATAATTATAAAAATACAGGAAAAGTAGTTTTGAAATTTCTCTGCATCATTCCCAATGAAAAACAAAAAAAAGAAAAGAAAACAATAAATCCCTTTGCTTCCGGAGTTGCCAGTAATTGTTGATTTATACTGTAACACAATCACTACACCAAAGGCGCCTAAACCTTGATTGTGAGTTTTAATTTCTTTTGTTTAATGGTTTTAAAGATGGAATAAATGAATGAGTTCTGCAGAATTGAGTGTTTTTCACCTCACCTCTATCCTCTCCTAAGAGGAGAGGAAGTTTTTTGTTTTCCTTCTTCTCGATAGGAGAAGGTCGGGATGAGGTCGATAAGAATAAAATTAATAAAAAAAATAGGAGATTTAATGGAAAAAACATTAAAGAAGTTCTTTAAGGATTTGGTTGTAGCACCAAGCCCTTCCGGTTTCGAACAACCAGCACAAGAAGTATATCGCAACTATGTAAAAGATTTTGCAGATGATGTGAAAACAGATGTTCATGGGAATGTTATCGCTCTTAAGAAAGGAACTGGAAAGCTGAGATTAATGTTTTCCGGTCATGCAGATGAAATTGGTTTGATGGTCAAATACATCGATGATGATGGTTTTATACATTTCACTTCTATTGGAGGAGTTGATGCTAGTTTGCTGCCCGGATTAAGAGTTCGCATTTATCATGGGAAAAAAGTGTATACCGGTATTATCGGCAGAAAACCAATTCATCTGATGAAACCTGATGAACGGAATAAATCAGCAAAGATGGATGAACTCTGGATCGATTTTGGTGCAAAAGACAAAAAAGATGCTGAGAAAAAAATCTCAGTTGGAGATCATATAACATTTTTACCTGGAATAGAAATGCTTTCCAAAGACTTTGTAGCAACAAAAGCAACAGATAATAAAGCCGGAGTATTTGTGGCTGGAGCCATTTTAAAAGAGCTGGAAAATGAAACAATTTGTGCAAATGTTTATTCTGTTTCTTCTGTTCAGGAAGAAATCGGATTGCGCGGTGCAAGAACAAGTGCTTTCGGTATAGACCCACATGTTGGAATTGCCATTGATGTTACTCATGCCACAGATTACCCGGGAATGGATAAAAACAAGATGGGTGATATCAAATTAGCCAAAGGTCCGGTTGTCGTTGTAGGGGCAAACATCAATCCTAAAGTTTTTGATTTATTGAAAGAAGCTGCTGAAAAAGCAAAAGTTGATTATCAAATCGAAGCAGCTCCACGTGGAACCGGAACAGATGCAAATGCGATTCAAATAACACGAGCTGGTGTGGCTGCCGGGCTTATCAGCATTCCAAACAGATATATGCACACTCCAAATGAGGTTATCTCTTTCAAAGACCTTTATGGTGCGGTTAAATTGCTTGCTCAATTTGCACGCATGATTAACGATAAAACCGATTTTATTCCTAAAGTTCTTTAAAATACTTTAAAAACTTGTTAAGGTTTTATGATTGAAGTTAAAAATCTCACAAAAGTTTTTATCCAGAAGAATGGAGAAGAGCTTTATGCAGTAAATGATCTTTCTTTCACAGCAGAACGTGGTGAGATTGTAGTTCTTTTGGGTGTGAATGGTGCAGGAAAAACCACTGCCATGAGAATGCTTTCCACAGTTTTGCAGCCATTCAGCGGAACTGCTTCAGTCGAAGGTTTTGATATCATCCGCAATCCGCAACAGGTAAGGTCTAATCTTGGTTTTCTTTCCGGCGATACAGGACTTTATGCTCGTTTGACTGCCAGGGAAGTGATTACTTATTTCGGTCATCTTTATGATGTTGAATCTTCTGATATCAAAATAAGAATTCAGGAAATTTCAAATCTTCTCGACATGTATGATTTTCTCGATAAAAAAGTTGATTTTCTTTCTACAGGAATGAAACAAAAAGTCTCGATAGCACGCTCTATTATCCATGATCCACCTGTTATGATATTCGATGAACCCACTGCCGGACTGGATATCTTAACCGCTAAAAATATTGTGGATTTCATTCATAGATGTAAAAAAGATGGAAAATGCGTTCTTTTTTCCACTCATATTATGAGAGAAGCAGAGCGCATTGCTGATAAAATTGTTATGATTCATGAAGGAAAAGTTTTAGCTGAAGGAACCTGGCTTGAATTCAAACAAGAAACCGGTCTGCATGATTTGGATGACATATTTATTCATTTTGTAAATAGAATAAAAGATGAGGAGATTGTTAATGAATTTTAAGAAAATCCTCATAATATACAAAAAAGAACTTCTCGACTTATTCAGAGATAGAAGAACGATTATTACATCTTTAGTACTGCCGATTGTGCTGTATCCTCTTTTAATGATCGGTTTCTCCTCAATGATGTCGCGTCAGGAGATGAAACTCGAACAGCAGCAAATGCTCATCTATCTTAATGATAACATTTTGGATGAGACTTCAATAAGGATAGAATCCGAACTGCAAAATATTGAAAACCTGCAACTCATGCAGAAAATCGATTTTTATGAAGAAACACCTTTATACGAACTTCTCAAAGATAAAAGCATACAAGCTATTGTAGATTTAAAAGACAGTCTTTCATCAACAGGATACCAGGTTCTTATTGCAAAAATTATCTATGATGAGACAAGTGAAAGAAGTAGCAAAACATATCGAAAAATTGCAGATAAACTTTTTGAAATTGAAAATGAATTAGTGGGAGAAAGACTGCAGGAAATCAAAATAAATGAAGAAATCCTGACAGCTATAGAACTCAAAAAAGAGAATATTGCTCCTCCGGCTCAAATGCTCGGTTTTGCTCTGGGGAAATTCCTGCCGTATTTATTAATAATTCTGACCATCAGCAGTGCAGCAGTTGTTTCTTCGGATTTGGTTGCCGGTGAAAAAGAAAGAAAAACTTTGGAAACAATTTTGGTGAGTGCTGCTCGCAGAAATGAACTTGTTATCGGAAAATATCTCACCATAATCACGATTACAATCATCACAGTCTTGCTAAATCTTTTCAGTATGTATCTCTCTTTTCATCATATCTTTTCACAGTATCAAACTGATGCAGGCGGTTTGCAGCTTCCAATCGGGAATTTCGCTTTAATCCTGGTTTTGATGATCCCGCTTGTAACTTTATTCTCTGCTTTACTACTTTCTATTTCCACCTACTCGCGAAATATCAAAGAGGCACAAAGCTATCAAATGCCTGTTTTATTTGGCGGAATTATGCTTTCAATGGTCAGCTTTCTACCAGGTTTTGAATTGAGTTTCGGTTTTGCTCTCATTCCAATCGTCAATTTCTCTCTTCTTATCAGGAATATAATGTTGGGCAGCTTTGAACTGAGTCATCTTTTTATTGTAGTTAGCTCAACAATAATATTAGATATAATCGCAATCTATATTTCTATCAAGCTTTTTAATAATGAAACTATCTTATTCAGAACCGCAGAAGAAAAATCTTTAAAGTTCTGGGGAAAAGATAAGAAAAATGTTTTTACTCCACAGTTTGGTTTCCTTTTCTTTATTGCTATGCTTTTAGCATTATTTTATATTGGAGGAAAATGGCAAACCGAAAACCTGATAAACGGACTCATTAGAACGGAATTGATTATAATTCTTTTACCAACCCTTTTGATTTTACGAATTTCAAAATCTGATATTAAAAAAACACTCAGATTGAATCAAACAAATCCTCTTAACTTCATTCTTATAATTCTTTTAGCTTTCCCAATTCTTGTTATTGTAGGATTGTTAATGCAGATGATAAACATCATTTTCCCGATTCCTGAATCATATATGGAACTTCTTAAAAACCTGATTCAAGATCAGGATGTTACTGTCTGGAAAAGCTTGTTTGTGATTGCTCTTCTTCCTGGTATTTGTGAAGAAGTGTTCTTCAGAGGATACATCATCAATGTTTTCAGAAAACAGGGAATCTGGAAATCGATCATAATAACTGCAGTCTTATTTGGAATATTTCATCTTGATCCTTTCAGGATGGTTCCGGTTACTCTACTTGGAATCTGGATGGGTTATTTACTATTTAAAACAAATAGTATCTTAATTCCGATTTTTGCCCATTTTGCGAATAATAGTCTTGCTCTCCTTATAGGAAGATTTGCTGATAAAATTCCATATTTTGAGAAGATTCTCAAAGATGGAGAATTCCCTTTTTGGTGGGGAATCCCTGCAATTTTGATATTTCTTTTCCTGTTAAAAGTGTTTGCCAAAATAAATGATAAAACAGTATTAATTCCTGAGGTATAAAATATGTGTGGAATAGTAGGTTATGTAGGTAAAAGAAACGCAATTCCAATCATTCTTGAAGGTTTAAAAAGACTTGAATATCGAGGATATGACAGTGCCGGAATTGCCTTGATCAATGAAGAGAAGAAACTCAAAATTCACAAAAGGGCTGGTAAAATCATTTCTCTAGAACGGACATTACCTCCGCCTTCAGAATTAGTTGGTAATATTGGAATAGCTCACACACGTTGGGCTACTCACGGAAAGCCTACTACAATCAATGCACATCCTCAAACAAGTTGTAATAATAAATTTGCTGTTGTTCATAATGGAATAATCGAAAACTTTAAGAATTTGAAAAACAAGCTTATTGAAGAAGGTCATAAATTTGAAAGTGATACTGATACAGAAATTCTGGCTCATCTATTCGAATATTTTGCAAAAGAAAATGATGATTTTACTTTGATAGTTCAGGAAGCATTGAAACTGGTTGAAGGAACATTTGGTATTGCCGTTATCTGCTCTGATTTTCCAGATCAAATGATAGCTGCCAGAAAAGGAAGTCCTTTAATTCTCGGTATCGGGAAAGATGAATTCTTTATTACATCAGATGTAAATGCAATTGTAATTCACACTAAGAGAGTGATTTATTTGCAGGATGGGGAAGTTGTTTCCATAGATAAAGACAAATTTGAAATCACAACCCTGGATAATGAGATAGTAGACGCTGTTATTTCTGAAATTGATTGGGATGTTTCTGCCATTGAAAAAGGTAATTTCAAACATTTTATGTTAAAAGAGATTTTTGAACAGCCAACATCGGTGAAAAATGCTTTTCGCGGCAGATTGGTAGAGTCTCGTTCAACTGTTAGATTAGGAGGATTATTATCTAATGGCGAGAATTTGAGAGATATAAAAGGCATTCAAATTATTGCTTGCGGTACATCCTGGCATTCAGCTTTAATAGGCAAACATATCATAGAAAAACTTGCCCGAATTCCTGTGGAGGTGGAATATGCCAGCGAATATAGATATCGCAATCCAATAATACCGGATGGAACAAATGTTTTTGTTATCAGCCAATCTGGTGAAACTGCAGATACTTTGGCTGCGCTTAGGGAAGCACAATCAAAAGGTGCCAAGGTTTCTGGAATTACAAACGTGATAGGCAGCACAATTGCCAGAGAATCTGATAATGGAATTTATATTCATGCCGGAGCAGAAATTGGGGTTGCATCCACAAAAGCGTTTACATCTCAGGTTACAGTTCTGTCTTTACTTGCTGTTTTTTTGGGCAGAATGAAATATTTATCAGCAGAATTTTGTGCTCAATTCATTAAAGAGTTATGGAATATTCCTCCAAAAATTCAGAAAATATTAGATAATAATGACCAAATTAAACAAGTGGCTGAAACTATCGTAGATTCTACGAATGCTCTCTATTTAGGACGAGGAGCTAACTATCCTGTTGCATTGGAAGGTGCTCTCAAATTAAAGGAAATTTCCTATATTCATGCTGAAGGTTATCCGGCAGCAGAGATGAAACACGGACCAATTGCTCTTATCGATGAAAATATGCCTGTTATTACTATTGCCCTAAAAGATGCGATTTATGAAAAAATCATTTCCAATATGCAGGAAGTTAAAGCCAGAAGTGGAAGGATATTAACCATTGCAACAGAAGGTGATACAAGTATCGAATCCCTCTCGGAAAGTGTGATTTATATTCCCAAAACAATGGATATCCTTCAGCCATTATTATCTGTTATTCCATTGCAGCTTCTTGCATATCATGTGGCAGATTTACGTGGATTAGATGTTGACCAGCCGCGAAATTTGGCTAAAAGCGTGACTGTAGAGTAATTTTGAAACTTACCATCCGGCAGCTGCCGGATGGTAAGTTTAGATTAAAAAAATGCCCCCAAAAGATCGAAACGTTCAAACTGCTGGAATCATCTTCAGGAAAACACCATTTAAAGAAACAAGTCTGATTCTGGAAGTTTTTACTCAAAAATTTGGTAAGATTTCAGTTATTGCCAAAGGCATCAAACGAGAAAAAAGTAAAGATCTTGGCTTAACTGAAATCTTGAATGAGCTCGAACTTGTTCTTCATAAAACAAATGAATGGTATATTTTAAAATCTGCTGCATTAATCAAATCTCATTTATTTGAAGTTGATTTCAATAAAAATATACTGATGCAGGCTGCTGTAGAAATATACAGGCAACTCATTATTACGGAAGAAGATTCTAAGAAATTGTATGAACTTTTAATAAAATATTTTAATTATCTGAAACAGGTAAACATCAATAGTATTGCGATATTCTGGCGATTTCTTTTAAGAGTTTTTGTTATTTCAGGAATTGAGCTAAATGTGACAAAGTGCGTTAATTGTAAAAAACAGGAGAAAAAAATTATCGGATATTTTCCCCAGAAAAACGGTTTTATTTGTAAGAATTGTTACAGACCTGTTTTTGATAGTTCAGTAATTAAGATTTCTGATGAAGTCACTTCAATATTTTCAAATATTTATCAGATTGGAAATATCCTGGATAATATTGAAATCTCAAAATCTACAATTAATCAAATAAATAGAATTTTTCTAATTCATTTATCGGAACATTTTCATAAGAAGTTTCATCTGAAAAGCATTGAATTGTATGAAAAATAGAAAAAGACTCGAGTTCAGAGGATCCGGTAATTGCGGAGAAACTGGACTTGGGTTGGAAGATGCATCCTGCACTCCACTACGGATCAATCCATTGTGAAGTACAGTCCAATGACGATTATCGAATATTGTTTCATAGAAGTTGAATAGAGTAGTTTCATTCAACTTAACTCAAGTCCTGCGAACTTATGTCAAGTCTCGTTTTTATCAAATTGACAAAAAAAAACACCTATTTTTCCTGACTAATAAATGAGCAAAAAGGTCTTATATGAAGAAAAAGGATTTATTAAGAATTCTAGTACTTTTTGTTGTTATTGGATTGTCAGCTGTATTTTTTTTCAACAGGCAAAATACAGTAGCAGAAAGCAGGTTTTTATTGGATACAATCGTTGATATATCTGTGACAGCAAAGAACAAAAATTGTACTGAAAAAAAACTCGAAACTATTATTGATAGCACATTCTCTTTAATATCAAAATATGAAAAAAAATTCTCTTTTTTTAATGAAGATGGTAAATTATGGAAGATGAATCATTTAGATAAATACAGTTTTTCCATTGATTCTGATTTTTATGAAATTTTGGAATTATCCTCAAAGATTTATTCCGAAACTGATTCATTGTATGATGTTACAATTGGCTCATTAACTGAACTCTGGAATTTTGATAAAGTTCATATTCCATCTTTTGATTCGATAAAAACGGCTCAGAAAAATATTGGATTTCACAGGATGAAATTTTCCGAAAATCGATTATACAAACCAAAAGGAATAAAACTTAATCTTGGAAGCGTTGCAAAAGGATTTATTATTGATAAAGCTATCACTTTCCTAGGAGATAATAAAGTTGAATTTGCGATTATTAATGCTGGTGGAGATATTCGTATTTTCAATTATCCTAAACCTTTAAAAGTTGGAATTCAACACCCTCGTAATAAATCCGAAATTATTAATGTCCTAAAAATACAGAATTCAGCAGTTGTAACTTCCGGAGATTATGAAAGATATTTTAAGATCGATGGACAGATTTATCATCATATTATCAATCCAAAAACAGGATTTCCAGCGAATAATTCTATTTCGGTTACAGTTATTGCTCCCACAGCCACAATCGCAGATGCCTATTCTACTGCTCTTTTTCTAATGGAACCAGATAAAGCAATAGAACTTACAAATACAAGCAAAAACATCGAAGCTATTATTTATTATTTTGAAGATGAAGAAATTGTGAATGTTAAATCAGATGGTTTAGATGAGTATTTGATAAAGGAATAAACTTGTTAAGTTTTTGAAACTTAGCAAGTTTTTAAAAAAAGAGGAAAAATGAAAAACAAAATAGACATCCAAAGTATGGAAGATGAACGCAAGATTACGATTGATAAAGTGGGAGTGAAGAATGTTCGGTATCCAATAATTGTGGCAGATCGAATCAATGGAACGCAAAGTACTGTAGCGGATATGGACATTTTTGTGGAATTACCTCATCATCATCGCGGAACCCATATGAGTAGGTTTATTGAAGTTCTAAATCATTTTCATAAAGAGAACTTCATTGATAAATTACCGGAATTTCTTAGTGAAATAAAAAACGCTTTGAATGCAGATTCTGCTTACACTTTGATTAGATTCCCATATTTTTTGAAAAAAAAAGCTCCGGTTTCCAAAATCGAATCCTTGATGTCTTATAATTGTTTTTTCCAGGCTTCATTAAAAGAAGATTTCGATTTAACAATTGGAGTAGAAGTTCCGGTTACAACTGTGTGTCCGTGTTCAAAAGAGATCAGCGAACAAGGTGCTCACAACCAAAGATCTTATGTTATTGTGATGGTTTCCTTTTCAGATTTTGTTTGGTTGGAAGAGCTTATCGAAATTGCTGAATCATCTGCAAGTTGTGGAGTTTATGCACTTTTAAAGAGAGTCGATGAAAAATATGTGACTGAAAAAGCATTTGAAAATCCAATGTTCGTGGAAGATGTTGTTCGAGAAATAACCCTCAAATTGAAAAAAGATAAAAGAATAAAAAGTTTTAAAGTTGAATCTGAAAATTTAGAATCGATTCATAATCATAATGCTTATGCTTGTGTTGAGATGAGAAGAGATTAGCAATATGATTTTTCGACCTCACCCCGACCCTCTCCTATCGAGGAGAGGGAGAAAAAAGAGAGTGGTTTGGAAACGAGTATTATTAAGAAGTTAATAATACAATATTCGTGTTAATTCGTGTAATTAGTGGATAAAAAAAGATGTGTAAATTCGTGGAGATTCGTGGACAAAAAAAATGAAAATAATATCAAAAAATCTTAATAATCAATTTAAAGTAATCCTTGCAAAAGATGATTCCAATCCTTTAGTTTGTATGCAATTATACATTCGTGTCGGCTCAATCTGGGAATATGATAGAGAAGCTGGATATTCTCATTTTACTGAACATCTCGTCTTTAAATCAACTAAGAAATTTCCAGGCAATTCTTTGATGGAAAGAACTACTTTTCTGGGTGGAAGTATAAATGCATTCACCGAGTTTGATTCAACCTGTTTTTTTATTACTTTACCTTCAAAGTTTATGGATGAAGGAATTGAAATCTTATCTGAAATTGCCCAAAATGCTGACTTTCATAAGAACGAATTCAATTCCGAAAAGCAGGTTATAATAGAAGAGATCAAGCAATTCCAAAATGAACCGGAAGATTTTTTCATCGAAGAAATTGCCAAAAATTATTTCAGCAAAAACCCATATAAAAATCCAATTATTGGAAATTTAAACTCATTGAAAAAAGCAACACCAATTGATTTAAGAAAATTCTACAAAAAATATTATATTCCAAATAATTGTTTCTTGGTTGTTACTGGAAATTTTGAACAGGATAATCTAATTAAAATCATTAACAAATATTTTGGAAATTGGAATACAAAAGAACTTCTAAAGAAAAAAATCAAAGTAGATAATCTGTCGGAAAAACCAATGATTCAGACTTTTTCAAAAACAATTTCAAATGACATTTTAGCTTTTGTTTTTCCTGATCTCGCAGAATCACACCCGGAATCTTATGCATTATCATTGGCTGTAAAAGCTTTTGCCAGTGGAAAAAACTCCATACTTTACACCAGGCTCTTCAATGATGAAAAACTGATTGATGGGATAAAAGTTCATTCTCTAACCGGAATAAACGATGGAGCTTCCATTGTTTTGATAATGCCAAAAGCGAAAAGTGATTTGAATAAAATTACAGATATTTTTTTTGAAGAGCTTTCCACATTCCATCGATTCGGAATTCAAAAAATTGAAGAGCATAAAAAGGAGCAGATTTTCTTTTACAGATATTCTTATGAATATGTAGAATCTCTGGCTTCTAGTTTAGGAACAGAAGAGATTCATTGGGGTTATGAACATTTTCAAAAGTATCCTGAAAAATTACAAAAAATCACGAAACAAGATGTAGATAAAACTATCAAAACTTATTTAAAACCAGCTTCTTTGGGTGTTTTCCATATTGGGAAAAAAGAATTTAACAAAAACAGGATTAAGAATAGAATTAACCAGAAATCCAAAGTTTTTTCTCCAAAGAGATTTGAAGAGTTTTATGAAACAACTCTTAAAAGCGGAGTGAAGGTTTTGCTAAAGAAGGTTATTGGAAAACCAACAATCGGTATTTCATTATCTTTCGAAGTATCTCAGCTAAATGAAATAAATGCAAACAAGGGAATAAATCTGTTAACATCAGGTTTGATGCTTTATGGAAATGAAAAACGTAATTATCAGCAATTTTTAAATTATTGCACTTCTAAGGGAATTAATTGCGGAATTTCACCTCTTACAGAAACAACCACAATTCGTTTGAAATGCTTTAAGGAAACTCTCTCGGAAACACTCGATTTGCTTATGGAAGTTGTCTCATCACCTCTTTTTCCCGAAGATTACCTGGAAAATCTCAAACTATCTTATGCCAGCAATTTAGATAGAATCAAAGATTATCCAAGTTATTATGCAGAAAAACTTTGGAAAGAACGGCTTTTTGGCAAAAAGAGCAATCTCATAAATATTGAAGGTAATAAAACTTCAATACGAAAAATCACTCGAAAGCAGATCAAGAATTGGTTTAAGAGCTATTTTCACCCTCAAAATATGGCTCTGGCAATTGTGGGAGATTTCGATTTTGATGAAATTTTGAAAAACTTAGAAAAGTTTATATTTCCAATTTATGAAGGACAAATAAAAAGCGATCAGAAAGCAAATATCTATTCATCTAAACAAAATTTTAAAAGGTTAAATAAGAATGGCAATCAATCGATTATTCATATTGGAGGGTTTGGCTGCAATTCTCAGGATTTTGAGAAGAATACAGCGTTTCATGTTTTAGCTCAAATTATTGGAGGAGATACAAATTCGATATTGTTCAGAGAACTGCGGGAAAAACGAGGACTGGCTTATTCTGTAGAATTTGATTTCAGCTCAATCAGGGAATTAGGATATTTTGTCGCATCTGCTATTGTAGATAAACAACGTGAGTCTGAAGCGATCAAAACGATTATTTTTGTATTAGATGATATTAAGGAAAATGGGATTATCCAGCAGGAATTGGAAAAAACGAAAAACTATATTCGTGGACAGAGATTAAGAGAAGAAGAGAGTATGCTGAATCAAGCATTCAAACTTTCAAATTTGGAGTCTCTTGGTTTAGGTTATCAATATTATCTTAACAGGGAAGAACGACTGAATAAAGTAAATATCGATTCAATTCATAAAATTGCTCTGGAGTATTTTGCAAAGGAAAAATATTGGATTCATGTTTTATCTTAAGTAACTCATAGCTCAGCTTTGAGCCATTAGCACACGGATGATACGGATGTTATGGATAGTCACAGATAAAAAAGTAAAAGTGTCATTCTTTCCGAAGTATTTCGGGAATTGGGAATTAATAAGTCTTATGGAAATTCCCTCTTTCGAGGGAATGACAAAAAAAAGGTGAATTATTTTATAAAAAGAAATTCGTGATTATTCGTGTAATTCGTGGACAAAAAAATCAGCGAAAATCAGCATCAAAAATAAGGAAAAGGATGGAAACAAAATTTAAATTTAAAAAAAAAGATAAAGTTGTAGTTTTAACCGGTGCTGGAATCAGTGCAGAATCCGGACTGAAAACATTTCGGGACCACAAAGGACTTTGGGAAAATCATAGAGTTGAACAAGTTGCAACTCCACAAGCTTTTAAAACAAACCCAGCAATGGTTTGGAAATTTTATAAACAACGATATTTTCAATTACCGGAAGTCAAACCAAATCCGGGACATTTTGCCTTAAAAAAATTGGAAGATTATTTAGAAGAGAACTTTTTCATAATCACACAAAATGTAGATGGACTTCATTATTTAGTTGAAAATGAAAGAGTGCTGGAAATGCACGGATCTTTAAGAAGAAGTTTTTGCAGCAAATGTAAAACAAAATTTAAAATGAAAGAAATCGATTTATATCCTGCAGTTCCGATATGTGAAAAATGCGGAGGATTCATCCGACCTGATATTGTCTGGTTTGGTGAAATGCCATATTTCTTAAATGAAATTGATGCAATTCTTAAAAAAGCTAACTATTTACTGGTGGTGGGAACAAGTGGAACTGTTTATCCAGCTGCACAATTTCTGAATATTGCTAAATATAATGGAGCTTTCACTATTGGAGTAAATTTAGAGAAGCCATTGAATGTCGATTTTATCGATGAATTTCACCAGGGGAAATCCGGTGAAATTCTACCAGAATTAGTTAATATGTGGATTGGAAAGTAAAGCGACCAGCTTGGTCGCTATCATTCTCGACCTGGCAGGTCGAATTACATAAATTATGAAAAAATATTCAGTTGGAATTGACCTTGGCTCCAGAATGTCCAAGTTAGTTATTCTGGATTCAAAATCCATTATTTACACAAATGTGATGGATACTGGAGTAAATCCCAAAAACACAGCAAAACAACTTTTTGAGACAGCTTTATCCAAACTGAAAATTTTTGAAAGTGGGATCACAAATATTTTTTCAACTGGCTACGGAAGAAACATTGTTCCTTTTGCAGATAAAAGAATTACGGAAATTTCCTGCCATGCAAGAGGAGTGAACTTTCTTTTTCCGAAGGCAAGAACAGTAATCGATATTGGAGGTCAGGATTCCAAAGCAATTCTTCTGGATTCAAATGGAAAAGTGATTGATTTTATGATGAATGACAGGTGTGCAGCAGGTACTGGAAGATTCCTGGAAGTAGTAGCAAATATTTTAGAATTGACAGTTGATGAGATGAGTCGAATTTCGTCTTGTGTAAATCTTGATCTTGAAATAAACAGCACTTGTGTAGTTTTTGCTGAATCTGAAATTGTGGGTTTAATTTCTCAAGGCAAAAAGCCGGCAGACATTGTTGATGCAGTTCATCGCTCTGTAGCCAAGAGAATTCTCAACCTGATTTCTCAACTTCATTGGAAAGAACCTGTTGTTTTCACAGGTGGTGTTGCAAAAAATACAGGAAT
>CAYWJN010000042.1:0-21796 GCA_964457455.1 uncultured Candidatus Cloacimonadota bacterium | reverse complement strand
TCATAGAGGTCTTTCATAATTTCTTTCTGAGCTTCTGCTTCTGAGGAGAATTCGCTGGATTCATCTGTTTCGGAATACGTTTCAGAAAGAATCAGGGAATTATTTTGCCAGATGATGCTGTTCTTTTTCAAATCTGAAAAAATGATTTTGAACAAAATTTTCACCTGGTATGCATCGATTGTGGAGCTATCATAAGTATAGATTTTATCGGTGTAATCCAGAATTTCACCTTCAAGCTGGCAATCCGGTGAGATGGTTACGATCTTCAAGCGCCCATCATTGATGAACAGATTTGAAAGTTCATTTAATAAATCTTCCTCCAAATTATATTCTGTTGTATTATTTGTGAATGGAAGAATTACGATTGTCTTTAAGTGCGGAAAGCTATTTGAATGAACCGAATAACTACAAGCACCCAAAAAGATTACTAAAACTATAATTATCATCTTCTTCATATATTTTTACAATAAATATTGAAAAATTATGTCAAGAAATACTTGTTCTGCTTGACAGAAAAATGTTAGAATTTCAAAAAGTAGGGCGAATACTAATAAAAGAATAAGGAATATTTATGGCTGATAAATTTTTTACGTTAAAACAGGCAGGAGCTTTTCTGAGAGTTACAGATTCTGTTATTCAAGAAATGATAAAATCCAAGCTTTTCCATGCCGTTAAAAAGGGAAACACTTTTCAGATTTCTAAGATTGAGATCGATGAGTGGCTGGCAAACCTGAATGATAGAGAGGTAGAACAATTGGCTTTGACAAAGGCAGTTTGCCGTTTTTCAGATTATTTTAAGCCTCGCTTTGTTTTCCTGGATTTCGAGGCAGACAATAAATATGAGGCAATCGCTGAGATGTCTAAAAAAGCTAAAGATCTGAAAATTATTAAAGATCATCGCTGGCTATATCAGGTGGTTGTTGCCAGGGAAGAACTTGTTTCAACTGCTATTGGCAATGGTGTAGCCCTGTTGCATCCACGTCATCATCATCCTTCAAAAATAAAAAAACCTTCAATTGTTTTTGGCAGGTCTGCTATGGAAATTGAATTCGATGCTCCGGATAACAAACTGGTGAATATCTTTTTTATGCTGCTGCTGCACGATGACATTCAGCATTTGTTCTCCATTTCTTATATTTCCAAATTCCTGATGAACGAGGAAAATCTGAAAATTTTAAGAAAAGCAAAAACTAATGATGTGATTGTGCAAGCTCTTACAAAAAGCGTTCTTAAGTAAATGCAAAATTCCTGCAATGCATTAAAACGGATTTAACGAGAAATCAGGATAATATGTTAATTTTTCTTTTAAACTCATCCTGCTGTCCTTCTCTTGAAAAAAGAGAAGGAACATAAGTAAAATTGGAAGAAAAATAATAAAAAAGAAAAAAAAAGCAAGAAGTCATCCCTCTCTTATGCTAAAGAGAGGGACTGAGGGTGAGTTAGAAATATTGAAAAATTCAACCGGGCAATGTTAGTATTTAAGAAAAAGGAGGGAAAAATATGAGAAGAATTCAGATTATTTCATTATTTTTACTTTTGTTTGTTTTATCAAGTTGTGTACAGCAGGTAGATTTTGATGCCGAAAAGGAGCAGATCAATACAGTTCTTGATCTTAACATTAAAGCTTCGGAGACTAAAGATATAGCGGCAATCTCAAATGTTTATGCTCATGATTCTGATATGATAGTTTTTGGTACTGATCTGGCGGAGCGCTTTGTTGGTTGGGAGAATTTGGAAAAATCTCTCAAAGAGATGTTTGCTGCTTTTAATGATGTTTCCTATGAAGTTTCAAACAGAACGATCAAGATTGACAAATCAGGAGATGTTGCTTGGTTCACTGAAATTCAGGATATTAAGTTAATTGTGAATGAAGAACCACTGGAAATCAAAAACGCTCGTTACACTGGTGTTTTTGAAAAACGGGATGGAAAATGGGTTATTGTTCAGTCCCATTTTTCATTGCCGGTCGAAGGACAAGCTGCTGAATATTAATTGAGAATTTGAGTTAATATCCTTATAAATCCTGATTTTCTCTAATCCATCTAAGTGGAGCAAAATATTTATTTGAAGCATTCCAGAGGATATAACCGTCTGCATTTAAATCGTTTACAGCTTGAATTTGAGCATAAATAAATTCGGGTTTGAATTTCACTCTCCAGCGATTTGCTTGAATATAAGGTATAACTTTGCATTTTTTGTTGGAATATCTTTGAGTTAATTTTGTCCCTTTAAAAACAATAAAATAGGGTTCGTCATAGATTTTTTCCCTGAACCCAAAATCTTTTGAAAAGTGAGAAGAATAAATCATGGGATGAATCGCATCGAGATACTTTGTCATCTTGGAAATTTTCTGTCCTGTATTGGAAATATCAACCTTTCTCTGCCAGGCAACAATCGCAAAAATATCTCCGGTTAAAGTAACATCGTGTTTCAGGCAGATTTCTTTTGCTCGTTTAACAAAATCCTCGATTATATCGGACTTGGTTCTGAAAACATAGTTACTGTCTGCAATCGCAAACAAAGAATCTTCTTTTTGAAATTGGAAAATTGCTTCGGAAATCTTGCCTTGAGTTGGGAAGCGAATATAATCCAATTGGATTTCATCAACACCCTTTTTGGCAACTACTTCGATTATCCTCAACAATTCTTTTTGAACTTCAGGATGAGATGAATCCAGCCAGGAAGGTTTTCCCTTTCTGTTTTCCTGCCAGACAGTTCCATCAGATTTATGAGGACGAACTAAAGAATCTCTTTTTGCTAAGAATCTATCATGAAACATCACGATTCTGGCAACTGCCCGCATATTTCTTTTATGAAGTGTATTCACAAAATCCGGAATATCGATGATTGGAGAAATTCTCTTTTTTTTGATTGGATCATTTTCCGGAAGAGCAATGAAAATATTTCCCTTCATATCTTTCAAATCAAAGACAACTGTATTTATTCCAGTAGCTTCTGCACTGTCTAAAATCGCTTCAAAATTATTATATCCAACTGTAAAGCCACTTAAATAAATGCCGCGAGTAAAATCCGGATAAGGGATTTTTTCTGGTATTTTAGTTTCTGGTATTTGGATGGAATCTCGGATTTCAGGTACTCTCGGTTTAGGATTTTCAGATTGTATTTCCTGATGTACTTGCAACGAATCTTTTTTCTCCGGCAGACTCTTTTCCTCTGAAGTGCAAGCGAAAATACAAATCGATAAAATTAATATTACGAAGCTGACTTCTTTATTTGTTTTGAACATAATTTGATAATTTGAAATTTATTCTAAATCATCCTTAAACCCTAAAGGTGTTAAGTTCTGTTTCTTGCTTTTAATAACACTTTTTTTATAATGCCATGAATGACGTATAATTATATTTATTACTTTTGGCCCAGCCATAAATGCCTGGGTTATTGATAAAATAACGATCTGTTTGATATCCAACAATTTCTATCAATAACCTATGCCTTCAGGCATAGGAAAAGGATAGAAAAACAAAGGTAAAAATACGGCGTTTACGCCGTTCCTACTCCTTTTTCTTAGGAAGCAGACGAATGGCATAAAAAGATGATTCTCTCTATTTTTTTGCAATATCTAATCTGGCTAAAGCTTTTCTCATCGCAAATTCCGCTCTTCTAAAATCGATATTTTCAGCATCACTTTTCAGATGTTTTTCTGCTCTTTCTTTAGCCGCCACCGCCCGAGCTTCATCTATTTCAGAAAATTTTTCAATAACTTCGCAGACAATTTTCACGCTGTTGTTTTCAATGGCAGCAAAGCCATCGTGAATAGAATATTTTTCGATGTTTGAACCATTGTAAAGAAACAGAACTCCGGTTCTTATTTTTGTGATGAGAGGAGTGTGATCCAGTGAAACTCCAATGTCACCTTCCACGCCCGGAATGATGACGTGATCAACATCTTCATTGATTTTTGTCTGAGTAGGCTGAATTACCTCTAAATGAATTTTATCCATTTTTCATTAACTCTTTAGCTTTCTTTTCAGCACCTTCAATGTTTCCTACGTAAAGGAAAGATTGTTCTGGCCAGGCATCGCAATCTCCATTGATGATTGCTTTGAAACCTTCAATGGTTTCTTTGAGAGGTACATATTGACCAGGCGTATTTGTGAATTCTTCTGCCACAAAGAAAGGTTGTGAGAAAAATCTTTCCAGTTTTCTGGCTCGGTTTACAGTTAATTTGTCATCTTCAGAAAGCTCATCCATTCCCAAAATGGCAATAATATCTTGCAAGTCTTTATATTTTTGAAGAATTCTCTGAGTTTCTCTGGCAATAAAATAGTGCTCTTCTCCAATAATTTTCGGGTCAAGAATTCTGCTGGTAGAATCCAGAGGATCAACAGCAGGGTAGATTCCCAATTCAACGATTCTTCGATCTAAAACAGTAGTAGCATCAAGATGAGAAAAGGTGGTTGCCGGAGCCGGGTCAGTCAAATCGTCTGCAGGAACATAAATTGCCTGAACAGAAGTAATTGAACCGTCTTTTGTGGAAGTAATTCGTTCTTGAAGCTCACCCATTTCTGTTGCCAGTGTCGGCTGATAACCGACAGCAGAAGGCATTCTTCCCAGAAGTGCAGAAACCTCTGAGCCAGCTTGTGTGAAACGGAAAATATTATCAATAAAAAGAAGTACATCTTTTTTAGAGACATCTCTGAAATATTCGGCAACTGTGAGTCCGGTCAATCCAACTCTTTGACGAGCTCCGGGAGGTTCGTTCATCTGCCCGAAAATCAAAGCGGTTTTATCAATCACACCGGAAGCTTTCATTTCGAGCCAGAGGTCATTCCCTTCTCGAGTTCTCTCTCCAACACCGGAAAATACAGAGAATCCGCCGTGTTCAATGGCGATGTTTCTGATGAGTTCCTGAATAAGAACCGTCTTACCAACGCCAGCTCCACCGAAAAGACCTATTTTTCCACCTTTGGAATAAGGTTCGATAAGATCCACAACTTTGATTCCTGTTTCCAGAATCTCGTCCTCTGTTAGCAGGTTTTCAAAGGCAGGAGCCAAGCGGTGAATTGGAAATCTTTCTTCAGCATCAATTGGGCCTTGCTCATCAATGGGTTCGCCAACAACATTTAAGATTCTTCCTAAAACGCCTTCACCAACCGGAACAGTTATTGGTCCGCCTGTATCGAGAACCTTATGGTTCCTGATCAGTCCATCAGTGGAATCCATTGCTACAGTTCGGACTTTATTTTCACCCAGATGCATCTGAACCTCCAGAACCAAATCCGGATATCCTTCTCGTTGGATCTTGAGAGCGTTATGAATCGCAGGTAATTGTCCTTCAGAAAATTCCACGTCAACAGTTGGTCCAATAACCTGAATTATTTTTCCTTCAATCATTTTAACCTCTTATTTTATCCGCGAATTACACGAATTTCACGAATTGATTTTTTCCAAACATCATTTTCGATACACATATTTTTACAATCTCCATTTCTATAAAAAATTCCAAAATTAATATAATTTTTCTCTTCATACATAATTATAAAATTCGTGCTCATTTGTGAAATTCGTGGACACCTCATTATTTTATAGCCTCTGCACCGGATGCGATTTCGATTATCTCTTTGGTGATTCTTGCTTGTCTTGCCCGGTTATAAAACAGAGTTAATTTATCGATTAATTCAGCAGCGTTTTCTGTTGCCGAATCCATAGCTGTCATTCTGGCACCTTGTTCTGCAGCAGAAGATTCCAGCATAATCCTCCAGATTTCCACATCAATATATTTTCTGCCCAGTTCTTCGATTATGGTATCTTCGTCCGGCTCATAAAGAAAATCCAGAGTTGAAATTGTTTCGGATTCAGGCGGAATAATGGGAAGAAGCTGCTTAACCGTGATATTTTGCTGAATAGCAGATTTGAATTCATTATAAAGAATCTCAATCTTACTATAATTTTCTGTTAAATACAAGTTTAAGATTTGCTCTGCAACATCCTTTGAAATGCTGAAATCCATTTCATTAAAGAGAGTTACATAAGAAGCAATGATCTTATTTGAGGAATGTTTTCTGATGTAATCAAAACCTTTCTTACCAATGCAGATAACATCAATATCAGCATTTTTTTCGAGATAATGCATTGCATCACGAATTAGAGCAGAATTGAACGAACCGCAAAGTCCTCTATCGGAAGTTACAACGATAAATGCTTTTTTGCCTTCATCAGTTGTTTCTGAAAGAAGCGGATGCAAAGAAGATTTGTTTTTGAGTTTCAAGGTTTGCAGCATCATATTTATGTAATTTGCGTAGGGACGCGCATTAATGATGTTTTCCTGGGCTTTTCGTAATTTGGAAGCAGCCACCATTTTCATGGCATTTGTTATCTGCTTTGTGCTTTTTACACTTTCAATTCTTGTCTTAATATCTCTTATATTTGCCATTTTTTTTATCCACGAATTACACCAATTTCACGAATTGATTTTTTCCAATCAAACATTTCCGATACACATATTTTTACGATCTCCATTTCTATAAAAAATTCCAAAATTAATATAATTTTTCTCTTTATACAAAATTAGATAATTCGTGCCCATTCGTGAAATTCGTGGACACTCCTAAAATTTTGCGAGCACCTTCTCACAGATTTCATGCATTTCAGCTTTTATTTCATCTGTAATTTTGCCTTTAACAAGAGTTTGCATGAATTCTTTGTATTCGCTATCAAGAGTTGAATACAGATCTTCTTCCACTTTCTTAACATCATTGAGTTCAATCTTATCCAACAAACCTTCGTTTGCCATGAAAATGATAAAGATCTGTTTTGCCACTG
Organism: uncultured Candidatus Cloacimonadota bacterium; assembly: GCA_964457455.1. Classification (GTDB taxonomy): domain Bacteria; phylum Cloacimonadota; class Cloacimonadia; order Cloacimonadales; family TCS61; genus JABMPU01. The sequence goes on along the minus strand of CAYWJN010000042.1, from coordinate 15,013 downwards.
GAAGAGGAGAATATTGCCCTTGTTTAAGAATCTCGATCAATCTTTCACCGCGTCGTAGTTGAGCTTGAGTTGCTTTATCAAGGTCGGAACCGAATTTTGCAAAAGCTTCCAGTTCTACGTATTGAGCCAGATCGATTCTCAATTGCCCGACAACACCCTTCATAGCTTTGATCTGGGCACTTCCTCCCACACGAGAAACAGAAAGTCCGGCATTGATGGCAGGTCTGATTCCGGAATAGAAAAGACGGCTTCCCAGATAAATTTGTCCATCGGTGATAGAGATAACATTTGTTGGAATATAAGCCGTGATGTCATCTGCTTGAGTTTCGATGATAGGAAGAGCTGTAAGCGAACCACCACCGAGTTTTTCGCTTAGTTTGGATGCTCTTTCCAAAAGTCGTGAATGAAGATAAAAAACATCTCCCGGATAAGCTTCACGCCCGGGTGGTCTGCGGAGTAGAAGAGAGAGTTCACGATAAGAAACCGCATGTTTGGAAAGGTCGTCATAAATGATGAGAGCATGTTTTCCTTTATCTCGGAAATATTCACCCATTGTACAACCGGAGTATGGAGCCAGGTATTGCAGAGAAGCAGATTCTGAAGCAGTAGCAGAAACAATGATCGTGTAATCCATTGCTCCGTGTGCATCGAGAGATTTCACGATCTTGGCAACAGAAGATTTTTTCTGACCAATTGCCACATAAATGCAGATAACATCCGTATCTTTTTGGTTAATAATGGTATCTATCGCAATTGCGGTTTTTCCGGTTTGCCTGTCACCAATAATCAGTTCTCTTTGTCCTCTTCCAATTGGAATCATCGAGTCGATAGATTTGAGTCCTGTTTGCAAAGGTTCTTTCACAGGTTGTCTCTGGATTATTCCCAATGCCTTTCGTTCGAGAGGTTTATTTTCGGCAAATTTGATTTCACCTTTGCCATCAATTGGTTGTCCCAAAGCATTTACTACGCGTCCAAGCAGAGCTTCACCAGTTGGAACCTGGAGGATTTCTTTGGTTCTTTTGGCAATATCACCTTCTTTGATTTTGTGTGTCTCTCCAAAAAGAATGCAACCCACATTATCTTCCTCAAGATTGAGAGCCATGCCAACAACGCCGCCGGGAAATTCTATCATCTCTCCAGCCATGATGTTGTCCATTCCATAAACACGGGCAATTCCGTCTCCCACCTGAACCACTTTTCCGGTCTCAGAAATATCAATTTCAAACTTGAAATCATTGATTTTTTCTTTTAAAATTGAACTTATTTCGTCTGGATGTATTCTCATACTTTCCTCATCTATTATTTATTTGATTTAATATGTATAAATTTTATCAGGTTATTTTTGATGGAACCGTCAATGTGAATGGATTCTGCTTCAGCCACAAATCCACCAATTATTTCAGGAGTAATTTTTATATTCAGAATAATATCTTTTTTTAGAATCTTAACGATTTTATTTTTGATTTTATCCAGAATTTCGTTTGAGATGGAATGAGCAATCTTCAAAACAACTTTAATTTGATTTCTGCTGTGCAGAATGAAAATCTCAATTTCTATGAGAATATCCAAAATAATTGAAAATCTATGTTTTTTAATTAAGATTTCAAAAAGGTTTTTCCAGATATTTTTATTTTTTAATTTTGCTGTAATATCCTTTGTCAGCTCAATTCTTTTAGGAATGGAAAGCAGAAATGAATCTATGATTTTAATGGATTCCGGAGAAGATGCGAAAATCTGGTTTAAGATGGTTACATCATCCATAATGGAAGCGTACAAATCTTCATTGACGTTCATGATGACAGCATTTGCGTATCTTTGAGCAATAAGTTTGTTTTTCACTTATTTGCCTTTTCTGTAATCATTTTTTTGATCAAATCAGTGTCTTTTTTCTTATCCAGTTTTTCGGTGAGAAATTTTGCAGAAAGATTTGAGATCATACCGGCTAATTCTTCTTCGACTTTCTCCATAACCTTAATTCTTTCATTCTCGAGTTGTGCTTCAGTTTCATGCATAATCTTTTTCTCTTGAGATTTTGCAGATTTCACAATTTCGTTTGCCTGCTCAGTCGCATCTTGTTTTGCATTATGCTTCATTTTCCTGATTTCTTCCGAACCTGTTTTGAGTTCGTCCTCTTTTTGCTTCACGAGATTGGCAGCAACTTCTTTGGATTCTTTTGCATCATCAATATCTTTTGAAATTTTAGTCTGTCTTTCCAAAAGAAACTTCTTTATTGGCTTATAAAGAATTTTGTTCAGAATGATAAGCAAAAGCACAAAATTAAGAATCACGATTATCAAGGAATAATCTATACTAATCATAAAATCTCCGTTCGTTTACTTTCTTTCTTTAACCTTCCCGTGAACCCAGAACCTCTGAACCCAGAACTATGTAGAGAATATCAGCAGAAGAGCAATAACCAGCGAATAAATACCGGTAGATTCGGATACAGCCTGACCCACAAGCATGGTCCTGGTTATTAAACTTGCATTTTCCGGTGAACGGGCAATACCCTCACAAGCTTTTCCAGCCACGAAACCTTCACCCACTCCGGGTCCTAAAGCTCCAATTCCCATACAAATTCCTGCACCCAAAAGTGCTGCTGCGCGTGCAATTTGTTCCATCTTTTCCTCCGTTTATATTTAAATAGCAAATATTAATAAAAACGCAATTACTAAAGAATAAATAGCAGTTGATTCTGAAACTGCTGCGCCCAAAAACATTGTTTTGATGATAGATGCTCTTTCTTTTGGGAATCTACCGATCATATCATTTGCTCTGCCTGCCACAAAGCCGATTGCTGCTCCAGGTCCCATTGTTCCCAAACCAATTGCCAGGCCACCGCCCAGAAAAGCTGCACATTTCAGGAGAACTTCACCGAGTGTAGCATCTGCTGGTTGGTTGGGTGTGGAATACAAAAGTAAGAGCGAAACAACCAAAGCAAAGATCGAACCTGCCTGAGCTAAAGCCTGTCCGATGAGCATGTTGCCGGTTATAGCATTATTTTGTTTTGGCATTCTTCCAATAGATTTACTTGCTTGACCACCGGAATATCCGGAACCAAAGCCGGGTCCAACACTTCCAACCCCAACTGCAATTCCTGCAGAAAAAAGAGCAGCAGCTTTGAACCAGCCACCAGCAGGATCAGTAAACCCTCCAAAAATAAGAAGCAAAGCTATTACCAGGGCGAAAATAGCTCCTGTTTCTGTCACAGCCTGGCTTACCAGCATAGAGTTAATAAGACTATCACCTGCTTTGGGTTGCCTCATAAAAGAATGGGCTGTGTGTCCTGCTGTATATCCTTCACCGATACCTGCACTCAAGGAAGCAATTCCCACACTGATTCCGGCACCTAAGTAGGAAGCGATTTGCAATATTTCTGTGGTCACAGTCATCACCTACTCCGCAATTTCCACACCAATGTAAGTTAATGCTAACATTGTAAATACAAAAGCCTGAATTGTTCCCACGAACATTCCGAAAAATAGACTCAATCCTACAGGTAAAATAATAAATTTAACCAAAGATGATACGACCAGAATAATTATCGAACCACCCAGAATGTTTCCGAACAAACGAAAAGAAATCGAAACTGCTTTTGATAATTCGCCAACCAAATTTAGAGGAGCTAAGGGAGCAAGCGGCTCAGCATAACCTTTCAGATATTTACCGATTCCTTTAGTTTTGATAGCCATAAAATGAACGAGAGCGACTGCCATTATACCCAATCCGAGAGGAACATTCAGGTTTCTTGTAGGCTCCATAAAGCCGGGAATAGGAATTAAGCCGATCATATTACAAGTCCAAATGAAAATAAAGAGAGTAACAATGTAAGGAGTGAAATGTAAATTCTTCTTTCCCAGAGTTTCACCCACAAATTCTTCAAAAACAGTATAGATTAATTCAAATAGAATTTGTGGTTTGGATGGTCGCTGAAATAATTTTTTTCTGATCAGGATTGCCAAAAATATAAGTGCGAGATCAACGATTAATAGCATTCTTAAAAGTCTGAAAGAGCCGATGACATTCTGTCCAAAAACTTTTTTGAAAAAATTGTAAAATTTTTCACTTCCGTAAATTTGAGGTTTCCCGCCTTCTTCTTTCAAATATTGGTCCGGCTGAAAATCTTCAAAGATCTTTTTTTGCAGGTCAAATGGCTTTTCGATATTTTTGATAACAAATTTTCCTGAATCATCCAAGCCAATGTGTAGTTCTTTGTTCAAGTTGCCGGAAATCAGAAGAATAGCGATTTCTATAACAAAAAATACAATCAGGATTTTCAAGAATTTCTTTTTCTTTTTTGTCATTTTATTTTATCCACGAATCACACTAATTTCACAAATTAATTATAATACAATTCTTTTATAGATGAGACTTTTTTCACCAAAATTAACCAAAATTCCAAGTTTATATCCGGTTGCTTTAAGATAATTCAGAATTTGAGATTCATGTTCAGAAACCAGTTTGTTGACTGCTTTCACTTCAATAATTATCTTATTAAAACAGACAAAATCAGCAAAATACTTTTTCTCCAAATAATAACCTTTATATTTTATTTTTAGTTCTTTTTCTCTCTCATATGGGATTTTCACATTTTTGAACTCTATTCCCAGTGCTTCTTTATAAACAGCTTCCAAAAAACCTGGTCCTAACTTTTTATGAACTTCAATACAAGCTCCGATTATTTTATAGGATTCTTCTTTATAGAATATTTCAGCCATATTTTCTTATCCACGAATTACACTAATATCACAAATTGGTTTTTTCCTAAGCATATTATAATTTTCTTACTTTATACAAAATTAATAATTCGTGCTCATTCATGAAATTCGTGGACACCAACATTTATCGCCGAAAATATTTATTCCTTTTCACTCTCTCATAGATTTCATTTATGTAGATAGCCATCTGAGCAGCCAATAATCCCATTCCGAAAACTATGATATTCGGTTTTATGAATTTTACCACAATTACCGAATAAATTATCAGTACAAAATATCGCAAGAAAAAACCTTTTGTAGAGTTAAGTTTTGATTTATTTTCCTCTAATCCAAAACTTTTTCTGGCATTTCCTGCCATCCAAAAAAAATTTACTGCACTTATTAAAGAACCACAAATCCAAGCAATAGATTCTTTGAAAAAAAAGAATAAAACGAAAATTGCAGGCAAGTTTGTCAAGAAAATAATCAGGACAACTCGCTTTACATATTCACGATTTTTCATAGAATTTCTTCAGGATTCTGTATGCTGAGTAAACACCGGTAACTACGCCCAGCACGATTCCAACTGCCATCAGGATGCCATTTGTCTCAAATCTTTTATCTAAATACAAAAAAAGAAAAAATAAAATCAGGATGGAGGAAATGACTGTTAATCCCAATTGGGTAAGCAAGCCGAGATGTTTAATTATTTCTTTATCAGAGGGTTTGAGATTTATCCACATTTTATTTTATCCACGAACTACACTAATTTCACGAATTGATTTTTTCCTAAGCATATTATAATTTTCTTACTTTATACAAAATTAATAATTCGTGCTCATTCGTGAAATTCGTGGACACTCATTATTCGGTTTTAATATCAATTAATAAGCTGTCAGGATCGAGATGTTTTTCATTTAGCATTATTTCAAAATGAAGATGTGGAGCTGTACTGTTGCCTGTATTTCCCACAAGTGCAATCACTTCTCCTTTTTGCACAAAACGTTTGGGCAAAACTAAAGCTTTTGCCAGATGTGCGTAAAGGGTTGAATAACTATTAAGATGGTCGATCAGGATCACGTTTCCAAAATATTTATCTTCATGAACGGAAGTCACTTCTCCGGCAGCAGCAGCAATTACTTCTGTTCCCACTGATGCTGCAAAATCTATTGCCGGATGTTTTTGGAAAAATCTTTGACTAACAGCATATTCCCCACTCACTGGAGTGATATCTGGGATGAATCGTTTTCTTTTCTCATACGTATTTAATTCATCCTGAAGTTCTTCAACTGTAACTTTTAATTTTTGCTCGGAATTTCCTTCTTTTTTTTCATTCAAATAGCTTTCAAGCATTTCACGGAGTTTTTCTGATTTTGTGATTTCTTCATCCAAAGGTTGCTGTTGATTCAATTTTGCAGTTAACTTTTCTATATACTTTAAAGATGCTTCAATATCTTGTTCCTGAAGATCAATTTTTTTTTCTAATCTGGTAGTTACGCTGAAATGTAAATAAATAAGAGTAATTAATAAAACGGATAATAAAAATAATGAAAGCTTTTTTACCATTGTTTATCAAAAGATTTTAAAAGCAGGTTAAGTTCGTTTTCCGAAAAGTAATGAAAACAGATTTTTCCCTTTGATGAATTTGGCGAGATAGTAACCTTGCCGTTATATATTTTGCTCAGATGTTCTTCATGTATTCGGTTAGGATTTTCTTCTTCCTCGGCAAATAACGGCAACACGATATCTACAGCATTAGTTCTTTTGATTTTTTTTGCCTTTAATTCGGTTTTACGAACAGATAAATTATTTACTACTATAGAATCAGCAAAGTCATCTTGAAGATGTTGGGCAACTTGTAGAATTGCGCGAGCGTGTCCCGGAGTCAGTTTATTTTCTAAAAGCATTTTTTGGATTTTTTCGCTTAGTTTAAGAAGGCGAATATAATTTGTGATTGTTACACGGTCTTTTCCAACGATTTCAGCAATTTTCGTATGGGTATAATTAAATTGTTCACATAGTTGATTGTAGGCGAGTGCTTCTTCGATTGCGTTCAGGTCTTTCCGCTGAATGTTTTCGATGAGAGCAAGCTGAAGCTGTTCACTTTCAGAAAGGCTTCTGATAATTACCGGAACTTTATCGATACCAGCCATTTTTGCAGCTTGCAATCTGCGCTCTCCGGCAACCAGTTCATATTGACCTTCATCACGTCTCGTAACAATGATTGGTTGAATGAGTCCATTTTTAATTAAGGATTCGGATAATTTCTTTAATTTTTCCTCATTAAAAACCTTACGTGGTTGGAATCGATTCGGTACAACTTGATTAACATTTATGGTGGCAATCCCCGCACTTTTATCAACAGGATCTGAAGATGTGCTTATTAATGCGTCTAAACCTCTTCCTAGATTCGTCATAGTGCTATCACTTCCTTTGCTAAATTTAAATAATTTTTTGAACCGGTGGATTTTATATCATAATGGAATATCGATTTTTCAAAACTCGGAGCTTCACCCAATTTCACATTTCTGTGTATAATGGTAGAAAACACTTTTTCCAGAAAATATCTTTTTACCTCTTTTACCACTTGGTGAGAAAGATTTAATCTTCTATCATACATGGTTAGAAGAATACCCAAAATTTCCAAGTTTGGGCTCAAATCCTTTTTTATCAAGCGGATGGTCGTTAAGAGCTGACTTACTCCTTCCAAAGCATAATATTCACATTGGATAAGAATGATCACATCTGTGGCAGCGGTCAAGGCATTTACAGTTAAAAGTCCTAATGAAGGCGGACAATCGATTAGAATAAAATCATAAATATCAGCCAATGAACCGAGCGCTTCTTTCAATTTGTATTCCCTTGAGTATTCTTTCACGAGTTCTACTTCTGCACCGCTTAAATCCATATTTGCAGGGGCAATGTCCAGTTTTTCCAAAACAGGCGATGTTTTAATTACCTGTTCCAAAGAAGATTTGCCAATGAGCACTTCATAAATATTTGGATTTTCACGCTCGATTCCCAACCCGCTGGAGCAGTTACCTTACGGGTCGAAATCGATGAGCAGAGTTTTTTTCTCAAATATCGCTAAACCTGCTGCCAGGTTTATAGAGGTTGTTGTTTTACCAACACCACCTTTTTGATTTACTACTGCTATTATTCTATTCATTCAGTGTCATTAAATGAACCCAAGTTACTATAATATAATTACTTAGAACACATTATCTCGATAATTTTTCTTTCTCCAATACTTTGATGACTGACATCATAAATCCTGTAGTTCTCGAACTGCGCGATGTCGTCTAACTTCTTACTCTTATACAGATAGATCCTTCCGCCATCTTTTAGAAGCTGAAACATTTTGTTTTTGTATTCGGGAAGAATCTTAACAGCACGGCAAACAATAATATCAAATGTGTCTGCCCAGTTATCATGCAAGTCTTCCAACCGTGAAACAATCGTGAAACATCTTTTTAAGTCAAGCTTTTTGATAATATTTCTAATAACTTCAACCTTTTTTTGTCGTGAATCAAGCAGGTATACAGAAGCGTTCGGGAATATGATTTTAAGCGGTATTCCGGGCAATCCACCACCTGCTCCAAAGTCGAGAATTATTTTTTTTGAAAAATTTAAAAAACGAATTAATAAAATTGAATCTAAAAAATGTTTGCTCCAATAATCACGTGCTTGCGTTTCACGTGAAACTAAATTCACTTTTTTGTTTTCATTTCTTAATACCTCCAGGTATCCCTCAAATGCGTGGATAACTCTTTCAAAGTCTTTTTGATCGATATGTTTTCTTAAAAAATCCTCAAAAACTTGTTTTGACATAGCTGCTCCTGAAATATCATTTTCAAATTTCTAAAGGAGAATCAGGTGTCAAGACCAATTAAGCTTTTATGTGAATTCAAAGGATATAATTAATTTTAATAAAGTTCAGATATCGCAGTAATATTGAATGATAGAGATCGCATAAAGAATACACTTAACTAATTACAATATAAGAAATTAGGGAATATCTATTGATGAAAATTATAAATTTTAAATATCTTCTTCAAAAGTTTAATTCTTTTAAAATGCTTTTATTCTGGATTAGAACAGATCGCTTTTTTGTTCAGGACGAACAACTCAGTTTTGTTATAAATTTAAACTGCTTTTGTCATTTTTTTATTTTTATAAATGAGATATAAATCACGTGCTTGCGTTTCACGTGAAACTAATGAAGCTTCAGTAAAAAAGAAAATAACCTTCAGAAAATTTGAAATAATACGAAGTGAAATATAAATAATAATCCTTTTGATTTTTTATCAATTCCGACTTTATGGATTCGAGAACTATGAAACTCACTTGATCGAGAAAAAGGGAAATAAATTAATGCAAAAATAATACATCCAAACAATCAATAATTTTATAAAATTAAGAAAAACATCTAACCTATTTAACAGTAATAAATTAGACGTCAATAGTCAGCATTTAAAAGGAAAATAAATTTGACAATAACTCACTCAGATATTTATTGTGAAACAGAGAATTAAAATGAAAAAGTATGAAATCTATATTTCAGGAAGAGTTCAAGGTGTGGGATACCGTTATTTTGTTTATTATCAAGCCAAATCGTATGATATAAAAGGTTATGTTCAAAACCTTATGGATGGAAGAGTTAAGGTAATCGCTATTGGTGAAAATACAAAGAAGTTTATTGAAGTGCTTCGCAAAGGACCAATGATGTCTCATGTTTCCGATATCCAGATCAATGAGTTGAGTTCTACAAAAGAGTATGACGAGTTTATGGTTGAGTATTAAGTTAATGTGCATAAGTAAGAAATATCAGATGAAGATGCCATTTTATAAAAAAAAAACGAAACCAATTATTACCTATTGTTTTTTAATTGCGTTTGCCTTTTCTTTTTTCATTGCAGGTTGTGTTTTATCAAGTAATCCGATTTATTACACACCGTCAAAAGAATATCACATTGTTCAAAAAAATGAGGATTTATCTAATATCAGCCGCAAATATAATATATCAAAAGAAAATCTGAAATTATATAACAATTTAAAGTCAGACCGCATTTTTGCAGGTCAGAAAATTCATTTATTTCCCAGACCTATAAGAAAAAGCGAGTTTGTAACTGTTCGTTCTATTCCGAAAAGTAAAATTCATACAGTTAGAAAAAACGAATCAATTCATCGCATTGCCAAGATGTATAACCTCGAAGTTATGCAGATTCTGGATTTTAATGATCTGAAAACTTTCAAGCTGAATTACGGACAAAAATTATGGCTCGAATCCGGTCATAATGTATTTGTTTCTAAAGAGATTGAGGAGAAGATTGAAAAGAAACCTCCAACTAAGGAGAAAGTCAAAGAGAAAACACCTGATATCCGTAAAGATATCTGGGTGAAATCCCACAAAAAAGACGAATTAATTGCACCTGTGCAAGGAACAGTAACATCCGAATTTGGCAATAGAAATGGGATAGTGCACAAAGGCATTGATATTGCTGCTTCAATTGGTGAACCTGTTTACGCAGTTCTTAATGGAACAGTCGCTTTTGCAAGCACACAAAGGGGTTACGGCAATGTTATTATTTTGGAGCACAAAGGTTATGTAATGACGATTTATGCTCATAATGAGACGAATCTGGTTAGATTGGGTGAGAAGGTGAAGCAAGGTCAACCGATTGCTACAATTGGGGAAACAGGCACAACATCAGGTCCTCATCTGCATTTTGAATACAGGGTAAAAGGAAAAGCAATCAATCCCAGAGATGTTTTACCAAATTTGTGAAAAGCGAGGTAAATATGAAGAACAGGAAAGATATGTTTTTGATTGGAGAAGTAGCCAAAAAACTTGGTATTCACGACCAGACAATAAGAATGTATGAGAGGAAAAATTTATTTAAACCTCAAAGAACAGAGAATAATACAAGAATATTTTCAAACAATGATATAATGAAAATTACTATTATTATAACTCTTACCCAGGAAATTGGTTTGAATCTTTCTGGTGTAAAAATCGTTTTGGCACTTTCCAGGAAATTAAAAATGTCAAATGATGAACTCCTGGATTTTATTTATGACCACAAGAACGAATTCCAAATTTAAGGCTGGATAATGTTTGAAAATGTTTTTGAAGATAAAGCTTTGCAAAGCTATCTGAAGGATATCTCGAAAATAAAACCTCTTTCCAGGGAAGAGGAAAATGAACTCGCAGTAAAAGCTAAACAAGGTGATAAGAAAGCAATTGATAAGCTGGTTACATCCAATCTGAAATTTGTGGTTAAAATCGCTTCCCGCTATCAGAATAGAGGATTGAGCCTGGCAGAATTGATCAGTGAAGGCAATATGGGGTTGATGAGGGCTATCGAAAAATTTGAACCTGAACAACATAATAAACTGATTTCATATGCAGTCTGGTGGATTAGGCAGAGGATTCTTTTTGCTCTTTCCGAAAAAACTTCAATAATCAGAATGCCTTTGGGAAAAGCAAATATTGCTAACAAAATTAAGATGGCAAGAAATAAAATCTTTATGGAAACCGGTAAAAATGCTTCCATAAAAGAGATTGCAAAACTAACAAATCTGGATGAGAAAACCATCAAAAAGATATCGAAAGAAATTGTGAAAACTGTTTCTATGGAGGATACAAGCTATACAAGCAAACATGAAAAAGTGCGGTTAGGTGAATTCCTGGCAGATGAAGATTCGTTTAATCCTCAAACACTTTATTATCGGGAAAGAGTTCAAGATAGTATAGAAAAATCCTTGGAAGAATTACCTTCGCGAGCTGCTTATATTGTGAAAGAATATTTTGGTTTGGAAGGACAAGACAATAAAAATTTTGCTCAAATAGCAGAAGAATTAGGTCTTTCCAGGGAAAGAGTTCGTCAAATCCAGAAGAAGGCTTTACAAAAGATTTTGAAAGACACCTACAAAGAAGCGGAAAACGATATCGATTACCTGATTCAAGAGAATTTATAAACTTAGAAGAAGACAAAATAGCACTCTCCTAAAAAGACTGCTAAAAAATATTTGACAAACCAGCGACAAAAAAAAATAAAGACGCAGATGAAATTTAGACGCAGATGATCGCAGAAAAAAGGAACACGGATGACACGGATAGTCACAGAAAAGAAATATAACTATGTAACTTTGTGACTGTGAGACTGTGTACTTTGGTGGTAAATTATAATCATAAATAATCAGAGTTAATCAGCGTCCAAAAAAAAATGGTTGAATAATTATTTGTGTAAATTCGTGTAATTCGTGGATAAAAAAGTCAGTGTTAAGTCAGTGAAAGTCAGCGTCAAAAAATCAATGTAAAAAAAGGAGATTTAAAATGCCAGACACAAAAACAGGAAAGCTTTCCATTCATACTGAGAATATATTTCCGATCATAAAAAAGTGGCTATATTCAGAGCATGACATTTTTTTAAGAGAGTTAATTTCTAATGCTGTAGATTCGATGAGCAAGAGAAAGGCAATCCAACCGGAACTGAAAGAAGAAGAGCTGAAAATTGAAGTAAAAATCAATAAGAAGAAGAAAACGCTGCAGGTTATTGATTATGGTATTGGCATGACAGCATCTGAAATCAAAAAATACATCAACCAGATTGCTTTTTCCGGTGCTGAGGACTTCATCGAGAAATACAAAGACAAGCAGTCATCAATTATTGGGCATTTCGGATTAGGATTTTATTCATCTTTCATGGTTGCCAAGAAGGTTACGATTGATTCTCTATCTTTCAAAAAAGGTTCAAAATCGGCATTCTGGGAGTGTGAAGGAGAAGCTGAATACAAATCTGAACTGGGAAAAAGAAAAGCAATTGGAACTACTGTTACAGTTCATTTTAATAAAGAAAACGAAGAGTATTTAGAAGATTCTAAGATACGCGAGTTGATTGAAAAATATTCGACTTTTCTGCCTTTCCCAATATTTCTTAATAAAGAAAAAGAGGCAATAAATCAGAAGGAAGCTTTGTGGAATCGTAAACCGAAAGATGTGAAGGAAGAAGAGTATAAAGAGTTTTACAAAAAGCTTTTTCACGATTATGAGGATCCGCTTTTCTGGATTCATCTTAATGTGGATTTTCCTTTTAATCTGAAAGGAATTCTTTATTTTCCGAAAATAAAAAACCACCTCGATTTGAATCAGGGAAAGGTTAAGCTTTTCTGCAATAATGTATTTGTTGCTGATGGTTTAAAAGACTTCATCCCAGAATTTCTTTTGCTCCTTAAAGGTGGGATAGATATTCCTGAAATTCCCTTAAATGTATCTCGAAGTTTTCTGCAGCACGATAAACAGGTTAAAAAAATTTCTCAGTATATTATCAAAAAAATTGCAGATAGTTTGAAGGATATTTTCAAAGAAGACAGGAAAAAATACGAAGGTTTCTGGGAGGATATTCATTATTTCATCAAGTATGGTATGCTTACAGATGAAAAGTTTTCCGAATCCATGAAAGACTATATTATTTTCAAATCTACCCAAGACGATTATATTACCATCAAAGAATACCAGGAGCGAAATAAGACCAAAGATAAACCGCAAAAGATATTTTATGCATCCAGCGAAGATACGCAAGTTACTTATCTGAATCTGATGAAGGAACAGGGGATTGAAGTTATTTTTGCCAATGCTCTGATTGACAGTCATTTATTCCAGCACCTAGAAATGAAAAATCGTGATGTCACTTTTGTTCGGATCGATTCTGAAATCAACGAAAACCTGGTTGATAAAGACAAAACTGAAATCGTAGATGCATCCAATAGAACTATTTCCGAAAGAATAAAAGAAATTTTCGATCGAACTCTGAACGATAAAATCGAAGCCAGTTTCCATAAAGATGATTATGCAAAATTCATTAAAAAATTTCCTGAAGCAATCAATACTTTGGCTCCTTTTGTGAGAATTGAAAAGGATTTCACTTTTATCAAACCTTATGATGTTCCTACGAATATCCGTGAAAAATTGGGAAAGGAAGCATTTTCTGAAATTTCGAGTAAATTGTATCTTACCATTACGACAGAAGTGAAATATCTGAAAGCTGGCAAGATACCAGCAATGGTTGTGTTTAATGAATTTATGCGACGCTTCCAGGAAATGAATTACCTCTCTCAAGGCAAAGATTCTGATATGCTGAAGAATCATACGATTGTGGTGAATCCTGAAAATGAAACAGTGAAGAAAATTTTGCAGTTTGATGCTAACGGAAAAACCGAAGAGGTTGAATTGCTGGTTAATTACATTCATGAATTGGCGATGTTGGAACAGAAACAATTTTCAGGCAAGGAATTGCAGTCGTTTATTGAAAAGGCGAATAAGATATTGGGAATGGTGAAATAAAGACAAAACAGGCTTGGGAAAGGAGGAATTCAAAGTGACTAAGAAATCCAAAAAACAAAAGCAGAAAATTCCTACCCTCGATCATGATCCGTATTTAATGCGGATTAATAAAGGTGAAAAACTCTATAAATTATTTTTCTTCCGACCCATTGCAGGCAGGCAAAATCATTTCGAGTACAGGATAATGACCAAAGAGAAAACCGATGGCATGCTGGAAATGGTGAGTTACAATTACAAGATTGTGGATGGTATTCCACTAAAAAGCTCGATAATGCGTGCTCCTGAAATTCCCAGAGATAGTTTGGATGAGATTGTTCAGGGAATGGTGCGAAAAACTAATACCTCTCCGGAAGAATTTGAAGAATTAGACCTTTCTGAATTTGAAACTTTAGAAGAACAGATGGAATTTTTGAAGAAGAAAGATAAAGTTGATACAATGTATATTTCGTAAGAATAGGAAAAATAGTAGAAAAGTATCCGTTATTTAAACTTCCGAAGTTTTGAAAGCTTCGGAAGTTTTTTTAAGGAGACTATTTTTTGCTTGGCTTTTGCACATATGTGCATTATATTGTCTTTGTAAATTAATTGGGAGAATAAATATGTCGCGCCCTAAGAAAGAGAGAATGGTTCATAATCCACCGGTTTTTGTTAATTTCAAACCAATGGGAGTTAGAGTTTCTTCATTAGCTCAGGTTTTTTTAACTTTAGATGAATACGAAGCAATCAGGTTAGCTGATTACTTGGGAATGGAGCATTCTGAGGCTGCTGAGGAAATGGAGATTTCACGCTCTACTTTTACTCGTTTGATAGAAAAAGCCAGGAAGAAAGTTTCGGAATTTATGGTTGAAGGAAAAGAATTAATTATCGAAGGTGGGAATATACATTTTCGAGGGAATCTTATCAGATGTCTTGATTGTGGGCATATGTTCAAAACAAGTTTTGAAGATGAGATGACCAAGTGTCCTGTTTG
>CAYWJN010000041.1:0-21819 GCA_964457455.1 uncultured Candidatus Cloacimonadota bacterium | reverse complement strand
TATTTTATATCTTGGTTATTGATTATAATGTATGTTTTTAGTGTCAAATGAAAAAAATATGTTCCTGAAACTCAGCCATGAAGGCATGCTTGTTCCCACACTCCAGCGTGGGAACACAATACTCTAACGCTTTGCATCAAAACCAGATAGGAATAGATTCGCTTGTTCATTTATGACGTCGAAGCATAGGAATGTGATAAATTTTATTGACACTCTTATCTCAAATTTGTTATAGCAAAAAATGTAAAAAAGGATAAAGAAATGGATTATTCCAGACAGGTTCAAAAAGCAATAGATTTTATGGAAGCCAGATTAACTACAAAGATCGAGCTTGAAGATGTTGCTGATATTGCCTGTTTTTCCATGTACCATTTTCATCGGATGTTTTCAGCTATCGTTGGCTACACAATGAAGGATTATATTCGCAGGAGAAGGCTTTCTAAAGCTGCACGTGAAGTTGTTTTCAGTTTAAGAACCATCGAAGAGATTGCCGGAAGATACCAGTTCGAATCTCAAGCTTCTTTTACACGTGCATTTAAAAAGCAATTTGCAATAACTCCGGGAAAACTCCGCAAAACAAGGCAGGCTTTTAAACATTTTAATCCAATTGATGTTAAAAAACAATTTAAAAGAAAAGGAGAAGTTATGTTAGAACCAAAATTAGTAGAAAAAGAGGAGTTCAAAGTTGTAGGAATGAAAGTTATGACTACAATAAAAGAGAACAAAATTCCGATGTTATGGAACGATTTTATGAAAAGAAGCCAGGAAATAAAAAATCAAAGCTGCGAAAAAGCTGCGGTTGGTGTTTGTCCTTCACCCATATCTGCAATTATATAACATGGATTTGATTTCAATCCTGTAGCAACGAATTGAATATTTTTTGCCAAGATTGTTCTTTCCCTTGCTGGGATGCTTGAAAGCTTACCATTATAAATTCCAAAATATTTATATAAAGCATCATTTATGCTTTTAGGTGCATTAGGACTTTCTGGATTATTTCCACGAGATAAGCATTCAGACATTAAAACAGCATCAACTGAATTAATTAATTTTTCTACAATTGCAGCTTCTGGTCTACTTTGCTGATTACCAATTGTAGCAAAATTGTTTTCATTATCTCCGTAATATCTCCACATATCAGGATTATCCCAATAACCAACATTTTTCAGTAAATTTATTACATCTTTTTCTGTTTCGCTTTGGGCTAGGTTTATACAAAGTGCTTTATTTTCCATTTGTATCCTCCAATATTATATTTAATGTTTCATTTTTTGATAATTCATAATCCACATTCACACCTTTCTTGATTTTTTCAACTAACCCTAATTCAAATAATCTTCCGAGTGTTCCTGAACGTTGCGTAGTGATAGTTGTATCAGTCCAATTTTGTTTTATTTCTCTGATTTTATCATCAATTTCAGTAACAGTTGAATTTCCTTTTGATATTATTCCTAAAATATTTTTTAAGGGATTCAATTCCTCAGGAACATTTTGTTTTACATGATTTAAATAAAATGATTTTTCTTCGTCAGATAGAGTGGAATTTGCATACAAATCATCATCAAATATAGAATTATTAATTTTAGCAAATTGTAGTCCTTCATTTGTTAATCCAATAAGTTGTTTATTTTCCTTATCAGTAATTATATTAACAAACTTAAATCTGGCTAAAGCTCCGTCCAAAATATTGTCTGCTCTTCTAAATGCAAGAAAGTGATTATAGAATCTTGCTAAAGCCTTGTCTTCTTTTAATCCTATAGGAAGTGCTGTGCTTACTTTTTTATCACGTTTTCTGTTTTGTTTTTCATCAATTTTAGCAAGTTCATGACCAACAAGCTTAGCTATCTCACCAGCTTTAATTTTAAATTGATTTAAATCTATAAAGTCTTTATTTTCATTCTGCATATTAAGTAAAACCCTTAAGGCAACTTTAATGGGAAAGATTCTATTTATTTGACCCCAAAGCCAGCTGTCCTTATATTCTACGTTAGGGAAATTCAGATCTGTCTCGGTAGGTTTCGGTAATGTTTTAATATTATTAGTTTGTTTTAATGTTAGAATTTCAAAGACATCTTTTTTAATTTTAATTTCATCTTCTTTTCTATGTGTAGTTTTTGGCATTCTCATAACAGTTGTAAATAAATCTTCTTCAATAATTTCACTTTCTTCTAACGAAATTTGGTTTTCTAAAGCTGTTATAACTAATTCATTAATGTTATTATATTCCTTCTTATTTAGAATCTTCCTAATTTCCTCTAAAAGATTTCTTGGAATATTAATGATATATTTCATTTCATCCTCCTACATTAATTATATTCACGAGTCGAATTTCTATATGTGTGGATATATGTCAAGACATATTTTCAAATAATTATTAATAATTATAAAATAACTATCATATGTTGGACGCATAAGACTTACTATAGAGTTAAATTGAAGATAAAAAGACATTAATAGGAATTGAATATGAAGTTTTTTTTTCAACTTAGCAAAAAATCCTTTGTCAAAACTTTTAACAAATTATTTTTTGTTAACTCGAATTGGAACAATTTGAATGTGCAATTAAAACCTTTTTGATGATTTTTGTTATGAAATAAATATTTTGTAAAAATTCGTATCGGTTTTTTAATATCTTTTCTTATGGAAGAATCTGGGATTTTGTGAAAGAAATTACATAATAAAAAGGGCAGATCGATGATCTGTCCCTACGGATATAATTTGTTCGTTTTTGGTTAGTGTTAGCTTGTCTCGCCGTATCCGGTAACTGTTGGAGAAGGCGGATTCACTGCTAAATTAAAAACCTACCACTCAAATTTTACATTCAACAGCCTGACAGCAAGAGTATCATCCACTCTTTTTACAGGTGTATTGAGCGGAGCATTTTTTAAAATTTCAGGATGTTCTTCACACTCTTTGGCGATCTCGATCATAGCGTCTATAAAATCATCAAGCGTTTCTTTGCTTTCGGTTTCTGTGGGTTCTATCATCATTGCTTCAGGAACAATTAGTGGAAAATAGATTGTTGGAGCGTGGTATCCTTTATCAAGAATGCGTTTGGCAATATCCAGTGTTTTAATGCCAAATTTTTCCTTTTGCCATTTCCCGCTGGCTACGAATTCGTGCATACAGAATGAATCCTTGAAAGGGATATCATAATAATTTTCCAGTTTCTTCTGGATGTAATTTGCATTGATAACTGCATTTTCTGCAACTCGTTTTAAGCCTTTTGGACCTAGCATTTTAAGATAAATATATGCTTTAATATTCACTGCGAAATTGCCGAAGAAGGAATGAACCTTTCCAGAGGATGTTTTTTCATGTGTATAATCGAGGAAATATCTATCATCTTTCTTCCCAATTAAGGGAGCAGGTAAGAATTTAATCAGATCTTCACGAACACCGATAGGACCTGCACCAGGACCGCCACCACCATGTGGAGTGGCGAAAGTTTTATGAAGATTGAAATGCATGATGTCAAACCCATTCTCACCTGGTTTCACGAGTCCAATAATAGCGTTGAAATTTGCTCCATCCATATACATCAAGCCATCCACACAGTGAATTATTTCTGCAATTTCCTCAACCTGAGATTCAAATAGACCCAGAGTGTTTGGGTTTGTAAGCATAAAACCTGCTGTCTCGTCATTTACATGGGCTTTCAGATCTTCAATATCAACCAATCCTTTTTCATTGGATTTGATCTCTACCATTTCATATCCCACCAAAGTTACACTGGCAGGATTTGTGCCGTGAGCAGAATCGGGAAGAATGATCTTCTTCTTGTGGGAATTTCCCTTATGGTCATGATACACTTTCATAATTTTGAGACCGGTAAATTCACCGTGAGCACCTGCAACCGGCTGCAATGTTACATTTGAAAATCCGGATATTTCTGCCAGATCTTTCTGAAGTTCATATAGAATTTCCAAAGCACCTTGAACAGTGTCTTCATCCTGAAAAGGATGCAGATTATTGAAACCATCGTTGCGAACCAGAGTTTCATTTATTTTGGGATTATATTTCATTGTGCAGGAACCAAGCGGATAAAAACCCTTCTCAATGCAGTGGTTCATATGGCTCAATTCAAGGAAATGACGCATCACATCAAGCTCACTTACTTCAGGAAGTTTAAATTCTTCTTTTCTCTGGAATTTTTCAGGAATGCATTTGTTTATAGAGATTTCTACATCATTGGTGGGAAGTGTGTAACCTTTTCTACCAGGACTGTGTTTTTCAAAGATCGTTTTAGCCATTTATTCTCCTTTTAGGTTTCCTTATTAAATCCCCCTGAGAAGGGGGAACTAAAGGGGGTTGTTCTAATTCTCTCTCTCGAATTTTAATTTGTTTTATCAAATCGAAATAAACCCCATCGAGATTACTCAAGACATCATAGTTTGAATATCTTATAATTTTAATACCGATTTTGTTTATAGATTCACTTCGTTGCTTATCATAACTCATTTGCTCATTATGGCTTTCACCATCTAGCTCAATTCCCAATAAAAGCTTTGAACAGTGAAAATCCAGGATATAATTTAGAATCGGTTTTTGCTTGAGAAATTTATAATTTAATAATTTTCTATTTCTTAAAACCTTGTACCACAAATTTGCTTCGGGAGCATTCATTTCTTTCCTGTTTTTTCGTGCATTGTTTTTCAAATTTGTGTTATATGGATTATATTTCAATTCAAAACCCCTCTTAATCTCCCCTTCTCAGGGGAGTTTTTAGCGGAAATTAGCGAGAGAATATTTTTAATGAATTCACTAATTCATCCAAATCACATTTCCTCTTTTTCTCTGTTACTGCAACCAGCAGCATATTATCATATCCGAATTGTTTCAGATCCACTCCTGGAAAAAGATTCCTTGATTTTAATTTATTAATTATCTCTTTTGCCGGAACAGGAGTTTTCACTGCAAATTCTTTGAAAAAAGCAGCATCAAAAGCCAGAGAGAAGCCATCGAGCTTGTTTATTTCATCAGCCAGATAATGTGCTTTTGTTGTGCTCTGTACAGCAACTTCTTTCAATCCTTCTTTTCCCATCAAAGTCATATAAACAGTTGCTGCCAGGTTGCATAAAGCTTCATTAGAACATATATTGGAAGTTGCTTTCGCTCGACGGATGTGTTGCTCTCGAGCCTGCAAAGTTAAGCAATATGCTCTTTTTCCATCAGCATCCAGAGTTGCTCCCACGATTCTTCCGGGCATACTTCTTCCCAGCTTGATGCTCGAAGCCAGGAAACCGAAAAGAGGTCCACCATAATTCTGGGAATTTCCCAACGACTGTCCTTCGCCCACAACGATATCAGCCTTATATTCTGCAGGAGAGTTCATAACAGCCAGAGATATAGGATCAACAGCAACAATGAAAAGGGCTTTCTTAGAAGAATGAGTTATTTCCTCAACTGCAAAAGCATCTTCGATATTACCGAAAAAATTCGGAGTTTGTAAAAGTACACAACCGGTGTTGTCATCTATTGCTTCTTTTAATGCATTTAGATCAACCTGTCCGTTTATGGCAGGAATAAGAACAAGCTCGATTCCCACGCCTTCTGTGTAAGATTT
The DNA here is from genome assembly GCA_964457455.1 of uncultured Candidatus Cloacimonadota bacterium. GTDB lineage: Bacteria > Cloacimonadota > Cloacimonadia > Cloacimonadales > TCS61 > JABMPU01. Next base: position 16,253 of record CAYWJN010000041.1, on the reverse strand, counting down.
TATTACTTCCAGGTAATTTGGATTAAGCGTTCCAGAGATAATAGCTTTAAAATTCTTAGTTTTTCGGGTTGTCATTAGAATTGCTTCAGCTGCTGCGGAAGCACCATCATACATTCCTGCGTTGGAAATCTCCATTCCAGTAAGTTCACAGATCATCGTCTGATATTCGTAGATGTATTGCAAAGTTCCCTGGCTTACTTCTGCCTGGTAAGGAGTGTATGCAGAATGAAATTCAGGTCGCAAAATGATGTGGTCTACTGCTGCCGGGATAAAATGATCATAGATTCCACCGCCCAGAAATGAGTTTGATTTGGTTGTAGAAACATTTCTTGCAGTCAGTGAAGATATCTTACGACTAATTTCCAATTCGGAAAAAGGTTCATCTAAACAGCAGTCTTCTTTCAGAAAGAATTTTTTGGGAATATTGGTCAGCAAGTCTTCAAATTTTTCCACTCCGATAGCTGTCAACATCTCTTTTCTTTCCTTATCTGTGTTGGAAATGAAAGGCATATTTTAACTCCTTTTTTTTAAAATTTTCTTTAGAAAATTTTTTTGCAACTTTATGTCAAATGAAAATATAGGGTAAATGAAAGATATAATATTTGGTTGATCAAATTATTTTCAATCCGGAAATGATAGAGAGCAAACCCATAATTATCAGCAAAATAAGTGTTAATTTTCTAAAGTGATTTTCTTTGATTTTATGCGAAAGAAAATTACCGATAATAACCCCAATTACAAGTGCTGGTAAAAAAGTAACTGAATAATTTATAACCTGCTTTGTTATCAAACCATTTAAAAAATAAACCGAGATTGTGAGTATATTCAGGATGAAGAAGTAAACTGCCAGATTAGCGCGAAAAACCTGTTTATTTACACCGTGATTGGAAAGAAAAAGAATTATCGGAGGCCCGCTCATAGAAACACTTCCTCCTAAAATCCCACTGATGAATCCGATTGGAATCATGGAAAGTTTTTCTCTTTTGAATTCTTGTCTGAATCCGAGTAATAAAAGCAAACCGAAAAGAGCTATGAAAATTCCGATAAAAAGTTTGATGATATTATCATTTAGAACAACCAGAAAGTATGTTCCCAAAGGCATTCCAATAATTCCAAAAATCAGCAGTAACCAGATTCGTTTAATATTAAATGATTTTCTTGAAGATGAAAAAACAACAATATTAATAATCAGAGAAAACATCACCAGGATGGGAACAGCGATTTTGGGAGATATAAAAAGCGTGATTAGCGGAACTGCAAGAATTGAAAAACCAAAACCTGTCAAACCCTGCAAAATAGCTGCGATGATGAAAATTAGAGAACCATATAATATGAAATTCATTTTAGATTATGTTCAACATCCAATTATGAAGTGGGTGCATTTTCATAAAATGTTCGAAACACCAATCTACAAAATCTTTTGAAAAAAAATCCTCTATTATTGGAACTTCTAATCCAGCCCAGAAACCATTGTATAAAAGGTATTCAGCATTTTTGTGTTTTTTATCAAATCCTCGGGGAATTTTTTTGTAATGTTTTCCACCAAGTTCATATTTCTGTTTTTTTAGTTTGTTTATAATTTTTACAAGTTCATTTCCTTTTTTCTCATCGATAACAGCATTCCTGAAATTTTCCTTAATATCTTTCGGGAACATATAAAGTCCAACTCCGATGTAAAGTTTATCTTTTTCGATTTGCAGGTAAAAACCGGAACATTCCAGCTTTTTGCGATTTCCTTCCCAGAAAAATATTCCCAGATGAGTTTTGTATGGTGTTTTATTTGGACTGAAGCGGATGTCCCTATAAATCCTGAAAATAGATTTATCGGTTTTGGGAATTGCATACATGTCAGAAGAGATAGTTTGTAATCTTTCACCCATTTCAATAATAAAATTTCTTGCCGGTCTCATTATGAATTCTTCATAGTCTATTTTATGTTCGGAAAACCATTCATTATTATTATTATTAGAGAGGTTCTTATAGAAGTTTAAAGTCTCTTTATGAAATCCATTAAAAGTAAAATTTGTCATGATTACCACCTTTTTTAGTTTATAATTGTGTACTCAATTTTACTCAAGCCATTTCTTAAGTTCTTCAATTTCTTTTTCAAGCTTTCTGATTTTTTCTTCAGCTTCTTCTTTTGAATGATATTTTTCAATTTCATCATCAGTTAATATTAGTCCATATTTTTTCAAAATAATTCTTAATCTGCTTTTCTCATCTTTATTTTAAATTAATCTTAATTCCTTAATAATACAATTTATTTCTTCCAATAATCCAAAAACTTCGGAAGTTCATATTATGAATTAATAATCGTAGAATTTCCAGTAAAGAGTAATATATGGACGTTGGAAATGAAAACCGATTCGAAGTGCATCATTAGCAACGTAAGTAATCCCAAAATCAAAATCAACCTCTTTTCGTTGACCTTTCGAGTTATCCGGCAAAAAATCATTTTTAAAATAACTGGAAATTGATTCTCCAAAGGGCACATAATGATTGCTCGGATCGTAGAATATCACACTTATGAATTTTACTCGTTTAGTAAGGTCATAATCCATCCCAACGTATATTCTTGTTTATGGTTATGCCTGTGTGAAATCCCCAATTTCCTCTTCCGGTTTTTAAAGGCTTTCTCGAACTGTAAACTAAAGTTCCTTCCCAGAAAAAATCTTTTTTTTTCCCATATATTTCCTTTATTGTTTCCACACCTGAAAGCGAACCGATTTTGAGCTGGTCTTCTTCATAAAATAAAGCATATTCTCTATTCATATCGTGATTTGAGAATAATTGAAAATCAATTGAGAAGTTCGATATTTGAGCACCTTGAATCTTTTGCCACAAGATATGCCTGAAAATCAGGTTCAGGTCTTCATTGAAATTATTTGTGATTCTTGTAAAAAGATGAAACTTGTCAGAGAATCCATATCCCATTGAGAATCCGGTAATAAAAAAAGTATAAGGTGGTAAAATAAAGGCAGTTGGGTCTCTGAAAATTTCAGTGTTCTGTTCTTCAGCAGTAAAGAAAATTTTCTTCTGAAGTGTTTTTTCCAGTTTACCACCAAAATATCTATCCAATTTTTCAATTTCACCTTTGTCGATTGTGACAATACCATATTTACTTTCAATAGTTACATGAATGTCATCCTCGCCGATTAGTTTACCTTTGTAGGTTGAGCCATCTTTGCGTAAGATTTTTACGGTTTCTTCCAGGATTTCATCTGAGGGAATGATTAGCATCCCATCTTCGGTTTGAATTACAATTTCGTCATGCTCAGTGATTTCTATTACTTTTCCGTGAAAGATGTTGTCATCTTTTGTATAAATTGTTCTGTATTGCCCGATTTGGGCTCGAATAATTGGATGCTCCAAGTTATTAACTTCTGTTTCTTCACATATAAGAAAATTCAAAAATGCTAATAGAAAGACTGAGATAAAAAATATTTTCTTCATGAAAACCTCCACAATTTTTTTAGTTTTTGCTTTTAAAAAATATGATAAAATTCTTAATATTCTCCAAATACTATTCTAAAATCATCTCTATTTATTGATTAAATAAACACAAAATAAAAACTTTGATTAGATATGAATTTGTCAAATTAAAAATGTGTCCAGTCTTAAAAAGACATTTTTTAAGATACTAACATTTCCTAGAAGAATTTTTTAATTATTATTCTAACTCACCCTCGGTCCCTCTCTTTATCACAAGAGAGGGATGACTTCTTGTTTTTCTTATGTTCCTTCTTTTTGGAATATCTTTCATATTCTCATCAAAAAGAGAAGGATAGCAGGATGAGTTTAGGAGGAAGACCAGCGTTATATCCTGATTTTTTATAAAATTTGTCTATTCAAATACGTCCACAAACTCAAATTTCGTTCCATCAAATAATCCCTTATCACTCAATTTCAACTTCGGAATAACGAGCAATGCCATAAAAGATAGAGTCATCAAAGGAGTGTCCAGATTTGAACCGAGAGCTTTTGCCATCGCATCGATTTCAGAATATTTTTTTGCTACTGTCAAATAATCCTGATCACTGATAATACCTGCAATTGGGAGAGGTAATATTTTTTCCTTTTGAGAAGAAACCGCACAGATTCCACCTTTATTCTCGATGATTAAATTCACAGCCCTGCAGATATCTATATCAGAAGTTCCCACAGCAATTATGTTGTGAGAATCATGAGCTACGCTGGAAGCGATCGCTCCGGTTTTCAATCCAAAATTTCGCACAAAACCAAGTGCAACTTTGGCATCGAAATAACGATTTACAACAGCAATTTTAAGAATGTCTCTTTTTACATCCGAAACAAGGTCTCCCTTTTCAACTTTTGGTTCTAAAATCAATCGTTTCGTGATTAACTGGTAATTAACAGCTTGAATAACATTTATCTTTCCCTTTCTATTTGGAATAGTAAAATCTTCAGGTTTTTTCTTTTTTGCTTTGAACTTATTCAGGATTTTTAACTTTTTTCTTAGGATCAATGATTTTCCATTTTCCGCCACAACTTCACCGGAGATAAATGTTTTCAGAATGTTAAGATCATTGAGATTATCCACAATAAGAAAATCTGCTGAATCACCTTGCTGCAGCAAACCAACATCAAGTTTATAATGAAGTACAGGATTTACACAAGCAGCTTTGAGAGCTTTCATCAAACCAAATTTCTTTGCCTTTTTCACAAGCAGGTTTATATGACCTTTCACCAGCATATCAGGATGTTTATCATCGCTGCAGAGCATACAGCTATCTGGATGATCTTTTATTATTGGAATGAGTTCATCGAAGTTTTGAGCTACAGTGCATTGCCGGATTAATATTTTCATGCCAAGATTGATTTTTTCCAAAGCTTCTTCTTTTGTTATGCTTTCATGATCGGTTGAAATGCCAGCATTGATATATTTTTTCAGATCAGAACCTCTCAAGCCCGGAGCGTGACCATCGATAGGTTTTCCATATTTTTTAGCGATTTCGATTTTACGAATCAAATCCGGTTCTTTGTTAATAACTCCCGGGAAATTCATTACTTCGGATAAGTATTTTATTTCATCCATTTTTAGAAGTTCTTCAACTTTTTCGGAATCCAGAACTGCTCCGGAAGTTTCAAATTCTGTCGCCGGAACACAGGAAGAAGCTCCAAAATAGAATTTAAGAGGAACTCGTCTGGAATCATCGACCATGAATTTTATACCTTCCAATCCTAATACATTGGCGATTTCATGCGGATCGGAAACAACTGCAATTGTTCCATGAGTTACAGCTATTCGCGCAAATTCTGCTGGATACAGCATCGAGCTTTCAATATGGATGTGAGCATCTATAAAACCGGGAATAATGTAGTTTTTATGTTTTTTGTTTTCTGCTTGGATTTTGATTATCTTCCCGTTTGAAATTGTAAGAGTTCCGGGGGAAATTCTAGTATTTAATACATCAACTATATTACCGGAAATGGACTTTTCATTTGAGCTCATCATTTATCCTTAAAAAATTTTGATTTATTTTCTCTAATACTATTTTATTTTGTCAAAATAAAAAAAATCCAAAACCTTGAAAAGGTTCAGTAGGAAGAGAATGCTTTTAAACCTTATCAAGGTTCTGCTTTTCTTGACATAAAAGAGAATTAAAAAAAAATGCAAAATATGAAAATTGTTTATATCAATGCAGAGAACCTGAAAATAGTAATCATAATTTTACTGCTTTGCACTTATCTGGGTTGGGCAAATGAAATTGCTGATGAAAATCTTACAGAAAATGAAAGTATCTTAATTGATAGTTTGATAACAGATTCCCTGGAAATTGCTTTAGTCAAACCGGATTCCATAAAGGTTGATTCTCTTTTTTATTCAGCAGATAGCGTTTTCTATTATGAAGAAATTGAAATAATAGATTTTATCGGAAATGCAGCAATAAAATACCATTCATCCAATATTGAAGCAGATACAATTTCAATTGATCTTACAAAAAATCAGGCATTTGCAAAGGGTCGTTCCTTTCTAAAAGATGGCACACAAACAGCAATCGGGAAAGATATCTATTTTGATTTGGATTCAAAATGGGGAATAATCCAAAAAGGAGCCAGCAAATTCGATAAAGGTTTTTATTATGGCAAAGAAATCCGCAAAATTGCAAAAAAAGCCTTTGATGTGGATGAAGGGATTTTCACTACTTGCGGAGCGTTGCATCCGCATTTTTATTTCAGTTCAAAAAAGTTTCGTCTTTATCAGGATGATAAAATTGTAGGCAAACCAATAGTATTTTATGTGAATCATTTCCCGATTTTTGCTTTCCCATTTGGTACGTTTTCCATCAAAAAAGGACGTAAACCGGGAATTCTAGTTCCTTCACCCGGATATAATAAGACTTATGGAAAATACATTGAGAATATTGCTTATTATTTTATTTATAAGAACTATTTTGATGCGACTTTAGCTTTTGATTACTATGAAAAAACAGGTTGGGAAATCAGTTTTATAAATCGATATATTAAACGATACGTTTTTAATGGGAATTTCACTGCCAGATTACAAAGAAGAATTTTCGGTCCGGATCAATCTCATTATTACTGGCTTCTCAAAGAAACACATCATCATGATTTTGGCAACAAAACCACATTTGATGCAAACCTGGAATTTATCAGCAGCAAAAAAGTGTGGGAAGGCTGCGAAAATATTGATGAGAGGTTAAGCGAAAAAGTAACTTCCTCCTTAGCATTTAAAAAACCATTTTTAAGTAGAACGATAAACATTACAGCAAAATATGTTGATGATCTTAAAAACGAAAAGAAAGACATCACTTTACCCTACATTTCCTATTCGCTTCCATCAAAACCGGTTTATGAACTCTTTTTATATAAAGAAGAAACAGATGAAGAAAAATGGTGGAAGGATTTCTCGTACTCATACAATTTCAAAGCTGTTCATGTGGGCGATATTAATGATCCGCATGCCAGTTTTGCTGATGTGATCTATAAAAATAAAAAAGACAGCACCGGAGCTTACATTAACCAGCATAATGCAGGAATAAAACATTCCGGGGGTTTAAGATATTCTCATAAATTCAAAGGCTGGCTCAATTTTTCCCAGTCCCTTTCTTTGAATGAAGTTTGGTTCGATAGAGATGAATATGGTAACAAACTTGTACGCGGAATGGATTACAATACGAATTTATCTCTATTTTATTCATTATATGGAATTAAACAAATGCCAAGATTTTATCTCGCTGCTGTCAGACACATAATCACACCAAAAATCAGTTTTCGTTTTAATCCGGATTTTGCTAATAATGACAAATTTTACTCTTTCAGCGGGATTAGTGTAAGTAGCTCACAAAAGCAGAGAAAATTTACCTTCTCAATAGAAAATAAATGGCAACTGAAACTGGCAAAAACAGAGAATAAAGATGAACGAAAAATCAATGATTTTTTTAAAATTTCTTCTAATTGCAGTTATGATCTGGAAAAAGAAGGACAAAGATTCAGCATTATAAATCATTCATTGAATCTGAATCCTAAGGGCTTTGAGTATAAGATTTTGAATTTTTCTGTAAAACCTTCAGGCAAAATTACTCAGGATTTATATGATTTCAATATCAAAAATGAAACTCCTGCAAAATGGAATTTTCCCATTGAAGACTGGTCGTTATCAATAACATCGAGGTTGGGAATTTCCGGTAATGCAGAATATCTCGATTACTTTCCAGAACCGGAAAATGATTTTATCACACAGGGATTTTTTCAGGATGATTCATTATTTGCAGAGGAAGAGGAAGCTATTACTACACTCGAAGAGCTGGAAAAACTTTCACGAGATAAGAAGAATTGGTCTTTATCTTTTTCTCATACTTACAGAACGACAAAAGCGAATTATGAGAATCATGATTATACGAGCAATTTGAGAACTTCATTGACTGCCAAGCTCACCAAAAACTGGTCCATTACTTATGATAATTACATAAACTTGAAAGAGAAAGAATTGGTTTCTCATAATATTACTATAAACCGGGAATTGCATTGCTGGAAAATATATTTCAGATTTACAAAGCAGGGAGATTACTGGAATTATCAATTTAAATTCTTTAATATCAAACTTCCGGATTCATTAAAATTCAGGACATCTGATCATAAAAAATAGTTTTCATAAGAAAAGTTTATTTTAGAAAGTTGGATTATTTTCTAATTAATTCTCCTTTTTATTTTGACAAATGAAGTGCTTTAGTCATATTTGCCAAAATTCTTGGATTCTGAAAATGTATTCTGTATAAAGAAGTGATAAATTATTCTGTTTGAGCAGAGGAAAGTTATGAGTATTATCAATATCTCACTTTTGTATGTTGAAGATGAAAAGACTATTAGAGATTACCTTGGCGATATGCTATCTCGTCAAGTTGCTGAATTACATATTGCTTTTGATGGTAAAGAGGGATTGGAATTATTCAAAGAAAAGAAACCTGATGTGATTCTAACTGATATCAGAATGCTGATAATTTATCTGCTTTGCATAGAAGTAAGAAGAAGGCGTTATGATGAAATTAACGAAACGGTTTTTGTGCTGAAATCGCCTAATGAAGAGTTGATTTTTTAAAAAATATTAAAATAGAAAAATATTAGGGAGATTAATATGACTATTGAGTACAGGATTCAAGAAGGAATTGGAATTATCAAAATAATTGGTGATTTGGATGCATACAACATCCGCGAATTAACCAAGAAATTTCATTCTTATCTTAAAGAAACAGTTCTTTTCGTTCTGGATCTTTCCGAACTGAAGTTTCTTGATAGCACCGGCGTGGGTACGATCATTAATTTCGTGAAATATCTCTCCAAAATGGATGGTATGCTTTGTGTGGTCAATCCGCAACCTAAACCGAGAATGGTTTTCGAGATCACTCAAGCATATAAAATTATCGATTTCTATGATGATATCGAAAGTGCTATAATTGCTTTACAAAATCGATAGATCAAAAGCTTTCATAAATAATTTAGTTGAATAAGTAATCGTTAGATTATAATAACGCAGAGATTATCAGGCAATAATCTCTGTTTGTCTGTAAATAAAAGAAAATAGGGAATAAGATTGAGAAAAGCAATTTTTTTAGATAGAGACGGTACGATTAATATTGATATCAATGGTTATGTCAATAATCCGCACGATTTTGAGTTGTACCCTTTTGCAGCAGAAGCAATTTCAATTATGAATAATATGGACTTCCTCGTTTTTGTCGTAACAAATCAATCAGGGATTGCCAGAGGTTATTATTCACTAAAAGGGCTGAATGAGATTCATGAAAAAATGAATATTTTATTAAGAGAAAAAAACGCAAAAGTAGATGAGATTTTCTTTTCTCCATACCATATAAAAGGAAAAATTGAGCCATATAATATTTCTCATGAAGATAGAAAACCGCATGTTGGAATGTTCAAAAAAGCTCATGAAAAATATAAATTTAATATAAAAAAATCTTATATGATCGGTGATAAATATACTGATATCGCTTTTGGGAAACGAGCAGGCTTGATTACCATTCTGGTTTTCACAGGTTTCGGGAAAAAAGAATTTCTCAATGATAGAAAAAGCTGGGAATATCAACCGGATTTTGTTGTGAAAGACATGTTGGTTGCAGCCAATTTGATTTCCAAGCTGGAAGGCCAAAAGTGAAAAAAATACTGTTCTTTTGTTTGATTGGATTGTTGGCTTTTTCCTGCGGAAATAATGTTTCCACAAATCCTTCTCAGGAAATCACATTGGATGATCTTTTTTTTGGTTCTGACTCTACTTTCGAAGTTGTTACCTGGAATATTGAGAACTTTCCTAAAATGAGTATAACAACTGCGAATTATGTAGTTCAGGTTATTATGGCTATTGATGCGGATGTGTTTGCATTGCAGGAGATCGAAAGCAGTATGTACTTTAATGATATAATTTCCCAGTTGAACGAGCAAGATTCACTTTATACCTGGGATGGATACCGTGCAAGTGGAGCATCATATGATATTAATCTGGCATATATTTATAAAAGTGATTTTATTCAATTAAATGATATATATGAGATTTATGAAGATGATTGGTTTGCATTTCCCCGGAGTCCGTTAGTATTCGAATTAACTTATGAAGATGAGGAATTGGTGATTATAAATAATCATCTGAAAGCTGGCGGAGGAACTGGAGACGAAGAAAGACGGCAGGAGGCAAGTTTAAAACTTCAGGCATTTATAGATAGTACTTACTTTGATGTTGAAGTGATATTGGTGGGTGATTTGAACGATGATATCACGGAATCTCAAGCTACAAATGTGTTCTGGAATTTTATTGAAGATACTGATAATTATCTGTTTGCAGATTTGCCAATAGCTGAGGGTTCGTTTGCCAACTGGTCATATCCGAGCTGGCCCAGTCATCTGGATCATATTCTGATCACGAATGAACTTTTCGATGAATATGAAAATTCTACGGTTCAAACGATTTTGGTTGACCATTATCTCGAGGGTGGTTGGCATGAATATGATGAGAATATCTCGGATCATCGTCCGGTTGGGATGAAATCATATTAAAATAAGGAGTAAACTATGCAAAAACAAATTTGTGTTATTGTTTTCATTTTTTTAGTGATTTTTTCTCTTTTAGGAGAAGAAGAAGCTTATGTACAGGGTGAGATGCTAATTCAAATCAGAACCGATCTCGAATCAGACTTTATTTTAAGAACTTTGTCGGAAGATTTTCAGGATGCGTCATTACAATCAAAGAGATTGCTTTCAAAAAGAATGAATATTTATCTTTTTGAATTTGATGTCCAGAGAGTTTCCGATGCGGAAATTCTTTCGCTTGTAAAGCAGCATCCATTTGTTTTGGAAGCTCAATTCAATCATTATGTAGAGCAGCGTTCCACCTATCCGAATGATCCTTCCTTTGATGATCAGTGGGCTTTGGAAAATACCGGACAGACAGGTGGAGTTTTCGATGCTGATATTGATGCACCGGAAGCCTGGGATATTACTACAGGCGGTGTAACAATTTTGGGTGATACACTTATTGTGGCAATAGTGGATGGTGGATGTTATATCGCTCATAATGATTTAAATATGTGGAAAAATTATGAAGAAATTCCCGGAAATGGGATTGATGATGATGATAACGGCTACATCGATGATTATGATGGCTGGAATGCTTACAATCATATAGGAATTATACCTACTCACAGTCACGGAACGCATGTTTCCGGTATTGCTGCTGCCATTGGAAATAACAATCTGGGGGTGTGTGGAGTGAATTGGAATGCCAAAGTTATGCCAATTGCAGGTTCTTCCGGAACTGAATCTATTGTAGTGGAAGCTTATGGATATGTACTGGAAATGCGTGCAAGATATAATGAAACAAATGGTGAGCACGGTGCTTTTGTAATTGCTACTAATGCATCTTTCGGAGAGAATTATGGTAATCCGGCAAATTATCCTCTGTGGTGTGCAATGTATGATTCTTTAGGAGTATACGGTGTCTTAAGTACAGGGGCTACCATGAATATTAATGCCAATGTGGATGAAACCGGTGATATGCCCACTGCTTGTGATAGTGACTATCTGATAACCGTGACAAACACTACGAAAAATGATGGAAAATATTCTTCTGCAGCTTACGGATTGATCACCATTGATCTCGGAGCTCCGGGAGTTGGAATCTATTCAACAGATAACGATAACGCATTCAGTTACAAATCCGGCACATCAATGTCGACTCCACATGTAACCGGTGCGATTGCTCTTCTGTTTTCTGCTGCTAATGAGGAGCTTCTTCTTCAATACCAGCAGCAACCAGCAGTAATTGCTCTTCTTATGAAACAATTTATTTTGGATGGAGTAGATATTATTCCCGATCTGGAAAACGTTACTGTTTCCGGCGGTAGGTTGAATATTTTCAATTCATTACAGCTTTTACAAAATTCTTCTATAAATGAAGAAGGAATAACTCCGATTAAACTTAATTGTCAAAACTATCCCAATCCATTTAATCCCAGTACTACAATCTATTTTACCGCAGAGGACGTTGGGCTTCGTTCAACTACGCCCGAACAAGCAGAGATAATAATTTATAATTTGAAGGGACAGAAGGTTAGAAATTTGGAATGTGGAGAGTCCCTCTCCACAACAGCCGACGGACACGGCTACTCCATATCCTGGGATGGAACTGATGAAAACAACCAGCCTGTAACCTCAGGAGTATATCTGTATAAATTAAAATCGGGAGAAGTTTCAGTAACAAAGAAAATGTTATTGTTAAGATAGAGTAACAGTTTTAACCCGACTCGGGTTAAAAAAAGGAGAATCTTTTGAAAAAAATATTAATTTTATTCCTGATTTTATTATCAATTTCCATTTTTGCAGAACCTATTCCGCAAATCCAATATGAGAAATTAGCTTTCGGAACAAACGAAACACTGGAAATCATGACCTGGAATATCCAGAATTTTCCCAAAAGTGAATATACAATTGAGTACTCAGCGAAAATCATAAACTCAATCGATGCAGACTTGATTAGCTTGCAGGAAATACAAAGCGATTCAGCATTTTTTGCATTAGTAGCTCAACTCAATAAAATTGATGATAATAACTGGAGCGGTTATCGCGCAAACACGGATAAATGGGAAATGAATCTTGCCTACATTTACAAAACTAATATCATCAAAGTGAAGAAAATTTATGAAATCTATGATGGAGATTATCACGCTTTTCCACGTCGTCCTCTAGTGATGGAATTTGTATATAATGAAGACAATTTTGTGATAATCAATAATCATCTTAAAGCGAAAAGAGGTGAAGAAAATCGTGCACGCAGAATCGATGCCTGCCAAAAACTGGATAAATTCATTAATGATGAATTGTCGGAGAAGAACGTTATTGTTCTGGGTGATTTGAATGATCAACTTACAGACTCTGAAGAGGAAAATGTGTTTCAAGTATTTATGAACAAACCTGAAGAATATAAATTTGCAGATTGGGAAATCGCAGCGGATTCAACTGCAGATTGGTCTTATCCTTATTGGAAATATCGCGGTCATATAGATCATATTCTCATTTCCAACGAACTTTTTGATGAATTTGCGCTCGCAGGTTCAGAAATTAAAACAATTACTATCGATAAATTTATGGAAGGTGAGGGAGATGCTCGCTATAAATATATCACAGACCACCGACCTGTTGTGCTGAAGTTGGCAAAGTAGGGTTCATCAGACACTATTCCAAAGGCGTATAAATCTTGTCTGATGGAAGACGAAGTGCGAATCGCGAACATTCGACAGTGCAAACATTCCTGACTCACGCTGCGCTGCGAGTCAGGTCTGATTAATGTGAGAACATCAATAACCCGTTCCTTCAGGTTTGGAAATCAAAATCAAACATAGAAGATAATACGCTGTTCATAGCGTTCTAAAAAGAGAGTGATTTTTGCAGTACCGGAAAATTCTTGCAAAAAAAACCAATTTCTAAAATTTGAATAAAGAAAGAGAATCAGAAGGATATTATTATGGGAAATTATACAAAAAAAATCGATCTAAATGAACTTAAACATTTATTAGAAAAAAAAAATCCCGAAATTTCGATTGCTTACATCTTTGGCTCAGCAAAGGATGGATACATCAAAGAGGGTTCGGATATTGACATAGCAGTATTATTATGCTATAATTATGAAAAGTTACTCGAATTTAAAATAGCGGCTGATATTGAAGAAGCTTTTAAATGCAAAGTCGATGTTGTAGTCCTGAATACAGCTAATCCGATTTTAACTTATGAAGTTTTCAAAACCGGAAATCGTTTATTTGAAAGAGACAGCCTGAAAAGAGCAGTATTTGAAGTAAATGCTTTTCGAGATTATATTGACAATATCTATTATTTAAGGAGAAGATATGCCTAATAAATATATCATTTTGCGATTAATATCGAATATAGAAGGTTATTTGAATGATTTAAAAAGAGTCGAAGAAATAACTTTTAATGAATTTATTGAAGATATTATAAAGCAAAGGTTTATCGAACGAACTCTTCACATTATTATTGAATCTGTTCTTGATATAATGCATCATATTATCTCTGATTTAAGGTTGCGTGAACCAGATTCTTATGCAGATGCTTTCAATGTCCTGTTTGAAAATAAAATAATATCAGAAAAGACTCGTAATAATGGGAAGTTAATGGCTCAATTTCGAAATAGGTTAGTGCATTATTACGAAAAAAATGAACCGGAAATAATTTTTGGGATATTAAAAAATCATCTTTGTGACATCTTGATTTTTATAGATGATGTGAAGGAATTCATTACGAAAGATAATATTTTGGAGTAATGTAACAGTGTTACATTTTGAGTCAGAATGACTAATCTTTTATAATTGTGACTTCATCAATGTTAACGCTGTTATTGGATTCCCAATAGGAAACGACTTTGTCGCTTTGCATTAACCCGGTTAATGCACTCCAAAATCAATAATCCATACATTTTAAGTATCAAATTCCGAAGCCTTCATACAAATTATTAGATGTAAGAGGATTCGGAAGGTTGATATAACAGAACGGTTAGTAAGCAAATATTACCATTGCGAAGTTCTCGTTCCTCAACAATTCGCAAGGTTTTAGTTTGACATAATTTTATTCAAAATAAAAAGAATTATCCAAAATCTTTAGGAGTTTTTTTATGCAGCCAGAAAGTCAGATTATCGGGTTGAAAAAACAGAAATTGCAAAAAATCATCAATTTTGGAGTTAATCCTTTTCCAAACAGAAGCAAACGAACTTATAAAATTAATGTTCTTAGAGAAAATCAGGATGAATTTATTAAGTTGCCACAAAAAGTTTTTATTTGCGGTCGTTTAGATGCAATGCGAAGACAGGGTAGAATTGGTTTTGGCAATGTTTCTGATGATTCAGGAAGGATTCAGATATTTGTGAAAAAGGATGTTGTTGGCGAGGATAATTATGAGATTTTCAAGCTATTGGATTTAGGTGATTTTGTTCAGATCGAAGGTGAATGTTTTATAACTCAAAAAGGTGAATATTCCGTAAAGGCAAATAAAATCACGATTCTCAGCAAAAACCTGCGTCCCATCCCAACTGTGAAAGAAAAAATAATTGATGGTCAAAAAAAACGCTGGGATGAATTTTCTGATATTGAGCTGAGATACCGTAAAAGATATCTGGATTTGCTGCTCAATCCCGAAATAAAAAAGACGTTTGAAATCAGGGCAAAAATTATTAATGAAGTGAGAAATTATCTTGATAGAGAAGGATTCCTTGAAGTTGATACTCCGATTCTGCAAACTCTTTATGGCGGGGCAAATGCACGTCCTTTCATAACTCATCATAATACGCTGGATACATCTTTTTATCTGCGAATTGCCACCGAATTGTACCTGAAAAGATTGATTGTTGCCGGCATCGAAAAAGTTTATGAAATGGGCAAAGATTTCCGCAATGAAGGAATGGACAGAACTCATAATCCCGAATTCACTATGATGGAACTTTATCAGGCTTATGCGGATTATCATGATATGATGGATCTCACAGAAGATCTGATCTGTGAAATTTCTAAGAAGATATCCGGTTCCGAAAATATAATGTATCAAGAGCAGGAAATCTCTTTTAAAAAGCCGTGGAAACGCGCATCGATGATGGATTTGATTTTAGAAGAAACCGGTTTTGACGCTTCTGATTTTGATTATGAAAAGATTAAGAAATTCTGTAAAAAGAATGAGATTGAGATCGAACCCAATGTCGGAGCCGGAAAATTGATTGAGGAGCTTTTTGAGGTTTTTGTGGAACCAAAATTATTTCAACCTACATTTGTGATTGATTATCCCAAAGAGGTTTCTCCTCTGGCAAAATCCAAACCGGGAAATCCCAATTTGGTTGAACGTTTTGAGCTTTTTATTGCAGGCAATGAGTTTGCCAATGCTTTCACAGAATTGAACGATCCTATCGACCAGAGGAATAGGTTGGAAGCACAGGCAAAACTCAGGGAACTTGGTGACCTGGAAGCAAATGTGGTAGATGAGGATTTCCTGGAAGCATTGGAATATGGCATGCCTCCAACCGGCGGATTAGGTGTTGGCATCGATAGATTGGTGATGTTGTTTACAAATAATACTTCTATCAAAGAGGTGATTTTATTTCCTCAAATGCGACCTGAGATTTAGAAAAATAAAAAACAAGGAGAAGAAAGATGAAACATTTATCAATTTTTGTGATAATTATCGGACTGGTTTTCTTTGCTTCAAATTA
>CAYWJN010000040.1:0-22273 GCA_964457455.1 uncultured Candidatus Cloacimonadota bacterium | reverse complement strand
TTAAATATTTTCAATCGAATGAGGTGGATACTTTTAGAGTTTACTGTCCAATTTTTTCGATTTGTTAGCGAAATAATTAAGATAATTGTTCATTAATGAAAGCTCGTAAAGACGATTCTTCATACAAAAAGGAAACTTGACTTAAGACGGAGTCTTAAGTTGAGATATTTCAATGGATTAGAAAACTTAAGTCAGGTCATCCGGCAGTTGCTGGAGAACTTAACTCAATTTTCCATAGCTTATGGATGACCTCTATATAAATCTTAAACCCTTTTTTGAAAAAGCATTTAAACTAAGATCAGCAAATTCTTTCCGTTTATATTTATCAATAGCCGCAGCTCCTATCATAGCAGCATTATCCATGCAATATTCCAAAGCTGGAAAAACAACATCTACCCCGATTTTATCTGCCTGCTCTTCAAATATTTTTCTTAGCAAACTATTTGCAGAAACTCCACCTGCAATGATTATCTTATCTGAATTGTTTTTTTTTGCATAATTAATTGTTTTAGAAATCAGGCTATCCACGATTGCAGCTTGAACTGATGCAGTAATATCAGCTAAATGATTATTAATGAAATTGCTATTTTGTTTGAGAATATAATTTCTTACAGATGTTTTCAAGCCGCTGAAACTGAAATTACAATTGTCTTTCTGATTCAAAGCTCTTGGAAAACGAACAAATTCCGGATTTCCTTTTTGTGCAATTTCATCTATTATTGGACCGCCCGGATAACCCAGATTAAGCAGTTTAGCAGTTTTATCAAAAGCTTCTCCAGCAGCATCATCTTGCGTTTTCCCAATAATTTCAAAATCCTCGAAAGAATGAAAATTAACCAATTCTGTATGACCGCCGGAAACAACTAATGCCAGAAATGGAGGTTCCAAATCCGGATTCGATATTTTCGTGGCATAAATATGACCAAGCATATGATTTACTGCTATCAAGGGTTTTCCAATGCTATAAGCAAGGCTCTTGGCAAACGATACCCCAACCAGAAGAGCACCGATCAATCCCGGATTTATGGAAACAGCAATTGCATCGATTTCATTCAGTTCAAATTTTGCTTTTTTAAGTGTTTTTTTAGTGATTTTCATGATATTCTTTAAATGCAGTCTTGATGCGAGTTCTGGCACAACTCCGCCAAAATCTTCATGAGAAAGCTGAGAAGAGATCAAATTTGCATGAACTTTGAAATTAGAATCTAAAACTGCAACGGAAGTATCGTCGCAAGAAGTTTCAAAAGCGAGTATTTTGAACATTTTTTCCTGAATTAAAAAAATGAATCTATTTTTTGAAAACTAAAAGTGCCATTTCGAGTTGTAAGGAGCTTGCGACGACGACTTGAGGCAGCTTGTTGCCAAATCTTAAAATCATAATATCATCACCTATTAACCGTTCCGAATGTTTATATGAAAGAATATTTTATAAGAAACCGTTCGGAAGATTTGGGTCTATTCGTTATGAATAATTTGTATTTTATGAGGAGTATATTCAATCAATTTCACACCTGCAGGAAGATCAAAATCCACCTGTACAAAATTATTTTTTTTTATCTTAAACTCATTTAAATAAGCGATAATTATCTTATTATCAAGTTTCGAAACAATATCTTCGGGACCGCTGATCATAGCAGAAACCTTTTGGGGAATAATTGAGATATTCAGATTTTCAGGATATTTTATGGGAATAAGAGAAATTGTTCGTGTAATGATTCTTATATTCATTATTGTAAAAACCACCTGATTTGTGAGCAGATTTGTGTTCTCATTTGGATTTTCCAAAGAAACGGTTAACTTATAGTCCTTCACCATTTTTTGAGAAATTTTACGAGTCTTAATTCTTTTGATATTTTTAATAATTGAAGATGGTCCTTTAATTTCAACTTGCTGTTGAGGATTCAAAATTTTATATTGCAAGAAAAATTCTTCATCTTTTGCAGATGCATATAAAATTTTAATCGGTTTTTTCTTAGTAATAAGTTTATCCAACAAAACTGACAAACCTTTACCTGTTTCTATCTTTTTCAAATTTAGATCTAATCGTTCCGGATAAGAAAGATTCTGTTCAGTAATTTTAAACTCATTTTTCCCGTATTTGAAGTTTTCAGCATTGACTTTAAATGAAATATTCGATAATTTCAGAATAAATAAATCCATTCCTCGAGCTTCAATAACAACTGGAACTTTTATTGAGGTTTCTTCTGTTAAAACCAGATTATCAGGAATATCATTTAAAAGTATCGGAACTGGAATTTCTTGAATATGAGTTTTTAATAAAACTTGCTGAACCCAAAGAAATATAGCAATGATGATTACTAAGATTTTTATTCCGAAATTCTTTTTCATGATCTTTTCTTTATCTTGAGAAAAATCTTAATAAATTTTTCGATTGATTATTCGTGAAAGTTTTTTACCCATGGTGGCAACAATTTCATTTTCATCGTTTTTCCAGTCATTAATGGTTTGACCTGTGAGCAGAACGAAATCATAAGATTTGCTTTTTTGATTCTTCTGAACAACGATATTTGCCAGTTTTTTCATTGAAACCCAGATTGTTTTTATTCTTTTTTCATCCGCATCTAACAACCATTCTCGAATATATGGAAAAACAATCACCGGATTAGCTCGCGCTACTTGTGTTAATATATGAGTTATTTTCTTTTGAACTTCAAGAGTATCATCATCGATAGCTTTACTGACGAAATTCATGATGAAGTTTGGGTCGCTTTGAGCAATATTTTCCATGCCATGAAAAGAAAGGGCTCTTTTCTTTTCATTTTCAGTTTCGATCCAGCTTTTCATTTTTTCTTTCATCAAATCCGGATATTGCTTCCACATTTCATTTATTATGCTTTCAACTTCCCAGGGAATGCTTTCAGCACATTCATCAATTAAATCCAGAATTTTTTTGGAATCATCTATATATCTGTTATAAAGATAAAAAAAGGCTGT
The DNA here is from genome assembly GCA_964457455.1 of uncultured Candidatus Cloacimonadota bacterium. GTDB lineage: Bacteria > Cloacimonadota > Cloacimonadia > Cloacimonadales > TCS61 > JABMPU01. Next base: position 19,318 of record CAYWJN010000040.1, on the reverse strand, counting down.
AGCTCTGATTCCATAAATTTTATGTTTAAGCATTTTTCTGGCAATTGGCACAATCTTCCTCTGGTCTGAATAATTCAGCAAACCTGCTCCCACAAATTCACGAATAAAATAGTTTGGCGTTTTTGCCAGAGATAAGATTTTTTTTTCTGCTTTATCTTTCTTGTTTTCATCAAGCAATCTAAAGATTTTTTCGAGTAATGAGCTTATCTCTTTTTTTGCTTCTGTATCTAATCTTCCAATATTATTCAGCATAGTTCCTCTTTTAAAAATTCAATCGTTTTCAGGTTTACAAAGAATAAATTTATTAATCAAAATCTCTTTTATTAAGATTACATTTTAACTTACTAATTTGTTTCGATAAAAAATTGCTTACAAAAAATTTAACGAATGTGATTAAACGCAAATTCTCGTAAAATACCTCATCTAATTAAAGTTTTCTCAATTCTTTTTTAATAGATTTCTCAGGATTAATTGTGCTAAACTTTAGCCAAATTACAAACCAACAATATAAGTTTGATATTATGCGTCAAATAATTTATTCTGATAAAGTGCTTTTTTCCAAAAATTCAGCAGAAAATTTTAGTGTCTTCTATCCAATTCATTCAGAAGTTCTTTTGTCATTTCGCTTTTATCATCTCGTTTCCAACGATTATCTATCTGAATATTCACAGGGGATTTTTTCTTCACATAATCCACAATGCAATCTCGTAAACTTTTCTCATAACGAGTAATCAGTTCTTCTGGAATTTTTGTAAGCATCGTCAATCCTGCATTTCCTTGAAGCAGAAAATCCGTTGTTGTTATATGATAGATTTTATCTTTATCCCAGGGTTCACCTTGAATTAATAGTTTTGTAATTCTATCATAATCCTTTCTTTTTCGATTGTAAATCACGTTCACACCGGCAACCCTCAAACCATGCCTGCTGCCGGAAACACGCATTTCAATAATATCTTTCAGGAATGCGCCATCAACTTCAATGGTAACAACCTGATTATCAAAAGGCATTACATTAAAGATGTTCCGGTAAGTTATAGGTCCTTTTTGAACCTCACCTCTAATGCCGCCTAAATTCAAAAAAGAAAAATCCGCATCTGTGGTTTCGAGCATCGCATCACAAACTAAATTACCGATCTTACTTTGAGCATCTACATCCATTTTGGAAATCTGTTCCGATGCAAATCCAATAATTTCATCCATTCCTTTTTCAGCAATTCTCTGCATTGTTAAGATGGTATCTGCAATCATTTCATCCGGTATGAATTGGTCTTCAAAAAGTGTGATGAGAACACCTTCTCTAATTGCCGGCAATTCATAACCGGAAATGGTTTTGGTCTCTTTATCGATCTTAATAATAATATGACCCATACTGCTGCCGTAAGCCCAACCCTGAAAAACAAGAGTGTGAGTGAAGGGATCTTCCCACGGCTCTGGAAAACCTTTGTGGATGTGTCCGGCAAAGAAAATATCTATCCCCTCAACTTCATGAGCCAATTCCTGAGCATCATATCCCCAACGACGCTCTTCCTTTTCATTGTCATTTTGAAGATACCTGTTTTCATAAGCTTGTTCACAATGATAGGGCAAACCCAAATGACCAACAACGATAACTAAATCCACTCCTTCATTCCGCACGATTTTTATGTATTTTTCAAGCTCGGGTTTTGCAGGTAAAAAATCCACATTTTTAACGTTTTCAGGAAAACTCATCTGCCCTGTATCAGTTGTTGTAACTCCGATAATTCCAATCCTGATTCCCATCTTCTTAATAATAATATAAGGTTGGACGTAATCCACTAATTCGTTAGTTCCCTTCCTAACAATATTACAGGATAAGATAGGAAATTCCGCATGCTTATAAGTTTCGATCAAAGCTTCTTCACCAATATCATATTCGTGGTTTCCAACTACGGAAAGGTCATATCCTATTAAATTCATATATTGTATTACTGCCACACCTTTGCTAATCGTTCCTACAGGATGACCCTGAAAAAAATCTCCAGCATCCACTAATAAATTATCCCGAGTTCTTGCATCTGTTAGTTCCCTAACTTCTGTAACATAAGTTGCAGCAGAACCTCCGCCTCCTAAAGTTGGAGGGAAATTCGGATTGATAAAAGTAGCGGGATAAGCATCGATTCCACCGTGAATATCATTTGTGAACATGATATCCAGAAGCAAGTCTTCTCCAAATATGAAACTGCTGACAATTAAAAAAAGAATAACCAAATAAATCTTTTTATACATTATTTCCTACCATAAAAAACTAATAGAAGTTTGAATCTTTAAGAAAGTCTCATCAACTGTGTCGGGATTCTCCCAACCACGATCTTCCGGCTCAATATTATCCCATAATCCATCATGATCGTAGAAACTATCCATGAATAAATCCAGAGCTTCATATCTTCTTTTGGAAAGCTCAGCAGAAATATCTAAATAGAAATAATCCATAAACTTAAATCCGGAGCCTGCTGTGAAAGTTGGCATTGATATCTTATTTGAGTAAATAAATACATCATCATCAATTTTTTGATATGAGGTTTGATACCTGAAACCCAATCGAATAGGAATTTTGTTTTTAAGTTGATGTTCAACACCGATGTAATAATTGATTTCATCATCATATTGAGCGTTTACATCAGTCCAGTTTACAAATTCAATATCGCAATTAAAATATGTTCTCATTATATTTCGTGGTTCATAAGAAAATCCAAATCTGAATTTCGTGGGATTTTTATAAGTTCCATAGATTTCTTTATAATAATCCGAATAATATAAAGTGTCGATTATCACATTATTAGCGTCCCAAACATAATCGTAAAATAGAGAATCGATATCAACATCATTAATTGAGCCATCAATATCCACATCAAATTCTATCTTCGGAGAATAAGTAAATCCCAAACTAATTCTATTAGAGATTTTTGTTTGTACTCCAAATTTAAAAAGGATTTCGTCAGAAAACTCTCTTTTTAAAAGGTTTGATGCATCTTCCAGAATTCCTACACCTCCAACAAGAGTATCTGCTTCATCAGTCCAGAAGATTTTTTTTCCCAGGTCAGCGTCACCGGAAAGCCTGGAAATCTCAAATCCAACAGAAGCAATTTCTTTAAAATTGAGAGCAGCAGAAAATCCGAGAGAATTGATTGCTCCGTCACCTTCAAAATAGTTTTTCGCAATAATCGGCGGATAATTATCATTATCGGAGTTCTCATCGTTTCGTACTTCTTCTTCATAATAACTGTCGAAATTGATAAAAGGTCTATGCAAAAAAGCTGCTGCAATTCCGAATTCAGAGATATTTTTCCGATAATATATTCCCAGGGAATATTCATCAAAATAATTTACATTGGAAGCATAAACAGCATCATAAATATAACCGTCAAAGAAGTTATACATTGGCAAGCTTCTATTATCATTATCTTTTAAGATTCCAATGGATGTTTGCACTCCCAGCTTTTGTGGCAAAAAACCAAGATTTGCCGGATTTACGGAAATATCAAAAAGCCGTAGACCTCCGGCAATTGCAGCTCCTCCCATTGCGGCTGAACGAGCATCGATATTCTCTACATAATTTCCAGCTTCCCGCTCCAATAATGAATACGAAAATAATTGAGTTATCAATATTGCACTGAATAATATTACTATGAACTTCTTCATCTATCCTCCATTTCTAATTAATTTATTTATTCTCTTATCCACCTCATCCCAGCCTTCTCCTATCGAGGAGAAGGAGCATAAAAGAACTTCCTCTCCTCTTAGGTATGAGTTGGCTTGCGAAGCAAACGATCTCAAGAGGATTGAGGTGAGGTGAAAAACACTCTATTCTGCAAAACTCCTAATTAATTTATTTGTGTACCGAAACAGAGTTTCGGTACAAGCAGAATCGGTGCAAGCAGAAAACAGAGTTGCGGTGCAAGCTGAATCTTTTTGAACAACTTTGCAGGTTGTCCTACTTAAAATTTCCAATCTAATTGCAACCTGATTGACTGCTCTGTTTTTTTAACTGTTTGGAAATAATATGCACCTTCATCAGGCGGTTCATTCCACCAGGCGCGCCACTCATTTTCTTTTGTTTTATAATCTTTGATTTTATATTTCAAAGTAAGAAATAAATTATTGGCAATCTTATCATGAATTGCAAACCAGAATTTCAATCCACCTTCACCCATAAAATCAATTTCCATATCTTCCCAATCCCAATGACTGATACCGTTTCCATCCCAGAAAACAAATGAACCCTGAACTTTCAGATTTTTATTGAAATTATGAGTATAATCCACACAAACATAATCTGCGTGCGATAAAGAACTTCCCTGAATAATGGTATTTTCAAAACCAGGATCGTTCGTAAGATATGGATACGGCGGTCCCCAAACATTTAAATAACGATACTCCAGAGAAATCCTGTCAAAATTGGAAAGGTTAGCTATAATTCTGCCTGTTGTTTCATTTGTTTTGGATACAGCTCTGTCTGCATCATCATCATAACGATTTATCTGGTGCTTATATTTCAACCTCAAACTTAATTTATATATTGGACGGAAATCCAATTCACCCTGAAAACGTACACTTTTCCTGGAATCTGCTTTTCGCTCCCAGATATCCAGGTAAGTTCTGTTCAAAGTAAAATATGTACTGAAACGATAACGCGTCTCAAAATAAACTCCTTTTTCAGCTTGAGCTTGAGCAGAATTATTGTATAAATCTGCAATTAACGGGTTGGATAATGTATAAACATAACTATCCAGAACAGTTCCATCAAATTTTTCATGTTCGGAAAATCCCCTGGCATAAGGATTATCAAAACCAAGGTCATAATCTCGATAAAGAGACAGAATGTAGAAATTCTCAAACTGGCTGAATGCACTCACAATGAGAGCTTTGGGGTCATCACCAATTTTCAGTTCTTTTCCATCAACAGAAAGTTCAGCATATTCTCCCTGGATAGAAGTATTATTAAGAACCGTTCTCCAGTCAAATCCCAGCACAAGCCGATAATCTCTATTATAATTTCCTGTTTTGGTTGAATAAAGAGCTGCAATTTCACTATTGATTATTTTCCATTTCTCGTCAGCATTTTCAGAAGTTCGTATCAACAAATATTTTAAACTGTCCGAGCTGTTATCGATCACAAAATCACGATCGAAAGTTGCTTCATAACCTGTCACTCCCAGATGAGTTCCAATAATTGGAGAAAATTCAAAATGTCCTCCAATTATCTGTTCGTCGAAAGCATCTTTTCTGGGAGCCATATTTATCAAAAAATCATTATTTGGATGATTATTGTAATAATCCTCAGCTTGTTCAAGCTCATTATTTGTAAAACCGCGAGTCATAGTGATGTATGAAAAGAGGTCATCATTTTCATCCAGAATTCCATCCTGATTGCTGTCAAAAACTACAGCATCTTTTTTATCTTTGGAAAAGAAAAAAGCAGCATTGAATTTGGAGGTTGTATATTCTAAAGCTGAGCCTTTAAGAGCATATTCCTGAGTTCTGGAAAGGTCTCCAATTATTCCTGTGATTCTTTTACTGAACCCGAAACCTGTTTTTCGAGCACTATAAAAATCGGAATTTTCCATTACCAATCCTTCACCAAAAGTTGCTCGATAATTGCCAAAATAGACTTTTAAAAAGTCGTTTTTAATTACGCTATTTTCGTAACCCACAAACATTTTCGCATCAAGACTCAGGTTATCATCACTTGAGTTTGTTAATGGTAAAAACTTATTTATAACGTTATTAATATTATCTTCGAAATTATTTTTTTCTCCTTTTTGCGAATTGAAAAGTAATCCTGCTTTCCACTGATTATCGTATCTAATTCTTATTTTATTCATGATAGAAGGAGAATACTGATCCATCCTGAAATATCCCCAGAAAGATTGAGTTTTTTCTCTCGGAGCTTCGGTATTCCCACTACTCCCTATCTCATTAATCATCGATTCTTTGAACATCTCCTGAGCATCTTCATCATAAGTGCTGTCGTCATATTTGAATTGATAATCAAAATAGAATTTGTTTTTTTTCTCTTTTTCTTTATAGTACACATAATGACGAATATTGGAAGCTCCATAATAAGAAATTCCAGGTGAATATCTCAAATCACGGTAATTTGCCAGAGTATCTCCATTGGCTCTTCTTTTGAGAATCGCAGCTACATCAATTGGAGAAGTATTGGGTAAACTCAAAATCTCGGAAAAGAAAAGATGATTAATGTTTCTGGGAGTTATCAGATAATCTTCCCACACATCAGAAATTCCTTCTTGCAAACCTTCGTTACTTCCCAATCTACCGATAAGATAATAAATCTGCTCTCGTCGTTGAGCAACTTCATCTTTATCATCATAATGAGAAACAGAAATCAGCGGTTTAAGTCTATTTAAGGTTTCCTGATCGATGGAAGGAATTTCACGCAGTTCATAAATGCTCTTAAAAAACTTAATAAAATACCGGTATTCATAAATATCCGATGCTTGTTTTTCTGTGATTGGAAGTGTTTTCAGCTCATTGATATCAGCAATATTCAAATCGATTTTTTCAGCAAAATTAACACTGAATATTCCGATAAAAATCAAGATTAAAAAATATTTTTTCATTCTAATTTACCTTTAATAAAACCTAGAAACATAAAATTTCTTATACTGTTTTCTATTTTTACAAAAAAACAAACAAAAAATCAATCCTTTTATTGTAAAGTTTTTTAATAAGTTGTTTAGACGTTATGTACAGAAGATGAAAAACTATTTGACAATACTTCATTAATTCAGTTTCTTTGCCACAAGAAAAATGGAGGGGAAAATGGCTGAAAATACCTCATTGGAAAAAAAAGGTAAATTCTCTTTAATAGAACTTTTAATGATAATTATGTTGGTGGGAATCATTTTTACATTGATTGTTCCGTTAAGAACTGATAAAATCAATCATGGAAAAATCAAGGAAGCTATTAAGAATATCCAGATTATAGCTCGCGCAGATGTTGCTTTCAAAGAAGTTCCGGAAAATGGGTATTATGCATTTGACGTAAGTATGTTGAACATTAAGGATAAACTAGAAAAAACCAACGATGAATTTCTCTTTGATTATTCTTTGACAGATAGTACTGTAGTGGGAACAACAAACATGAACTTTGGCAAAGTAGGAGCAATTATTTATTATTATCTTCCCAATGGACCATGGAACGTAGGAGATGATAAAATTTCCAAAAGTGTCCTGGATTCGAACTGGTTACCATAAATTTATGATTTGATAAATATGCTTTTTGAAATCAACCTTCAATCAGGCAGTTTTCTGATTGAAGGTTTTTTATTTATGATTCCATTATGAAAAACATAATACCCACGAAATACACTAAAGAACGCGAAAGAAGAAAAAAACTAAAATTTGAAAATTTGTTTTTTCGTAATTTTCGTATGTTAAGCGGGAGATAAAAATGAGCGATAGCAACAAAAACATTTGGATATTGGATATTCAGATTTTAAGTAAATCGACTCACTAAAAAATAAATGGAACCTAATACATTCTCTTTTTCTCCTTTTTTCAGTTTTGTTCCATTGTTTTTTTCCTATGCAGAAATCCATTATCATTTCAGGTTTCTTTTTCCCAAATATTACCGTAAACTACCGGAAATCATTTCCGACGTACCAATCAGAGTAATAAAATCGCATTCTTCAAAACTACCAGTTCTAATCATCATAAAAGACAGTCATCTTTTTCCAATTGATCTGAAAAAAATCAGAATTATTATTTTTGGAAAGGGGAAAAAAATATCAAAACTATTTTCCTTTGATATTCATCTCAATCAAAAATATTTTTCCAAGATTTTAATGATCGATATTAACGATTTCAAACCGAATCAAATATTAGATGTTGCAATCGATTTTACTATTTTTAGAAACTCCAAAGAAATAAATTTCCGAAATGATAATTATACAGGTCTTAACACAAAAAATTATCGAAGCTATTATTCGGAAGAACCCCTACCTTATCCTGAAAACTGGTTTGCTGGAGAACCTCATTATCACAGCATTTATACATCAGACCAGGTTGAATTTGGAGCTGATATTGAATCCACTAAAATCATGGCAAAATCTATGGGATTATCCTGGCTTTTTATTACTGACCATTCTTATGACCTCGATGACTGTGAAAATTCGTTTTTAAAAAATGACCCTTTACTTCCCAAATGGAAAAAAATGCTCGAAGATGTGCGAAAAAATGACAGCGAAGAATTCAGGATTTTACCCGGAGAAGAGGTATCAATTGGGAATTCAAAGAAAGAGAATGTACATCTTTTAGCGATAAACCTGAAGGAATTTATTGAAGGAGAAGGTGATAGTGCAGAAGTGTGGTTCAAAAATAAACCGCAAAAATTTCTTAAGGATATTGTAGAATGGGATAAGGAAAAAGGAGAAAGCAGTTATCCCGCAACCCGCAACTCGCAATCCGACTCCCTTTTCATTGCAGCTCATCCCAATGAGAAAATATCTTTTTTGCAGAAGCTGACCCTTCGGAGAGGAAACTGGCATATTGATGATTTCCTGCAAAGCGAGATAAAATACCTGCAAATAATTAATAACTCAAACATGCAATCAATCGAAGATTCGATTCATTATTGGAAAACACTTCTCTTGGATGGTCACAAATTTTTCATAATTGCTGGAAATGATGCTCACGGAAATTTCAATATAATGCGACAGATCAAAATTCCTTTTATTAAACTTTTCTCATCTGTAGAGCAGGTTTTTGGAAAATTCCATACTGTTTTCAACTACAAAACTAACGATCCCATCAAAGGAATAAAGTCAGGTAAAATTATTGTTAGTAATGGTCCATTTTTGGATTTCTGTATAGAAGCAAATGGAAAAAAAAATCCGATTGGCTCAACGATTTCCACAAACTCAGCCAGACTATATTATAATACAAAATCAACTCCTGAATTCGGAGAGATAAAAAAAATAAAACTTTTTATTGGGAATTATTCAAAAAAGGAAGAGGAACAAATTTTGAATTTTCAAAATGGATGCAATCTTGAAATACCTGAAAATGGTTATGTGCGGATGAGTATGTCAACCTCTAAGATGGGAAGAGTTTATACAAATCCAATCTGGAAAGAATAATTTTTGAACCCACGAAACACACGAAATATGCGAAAAAATTATTTAGAATTCAACCAATTCAACCAATTCAACCAATTCAACATTGCAATTGAATATTTAATATTGAAAATTGAATAATTAACCAACGAAAACACCAATTTAACCAATTCAACCAGTTCAATCTTACCAAAATCTGAATGGTCTTTCCAACATGATTTCATAGGAATTTTGCTCTTCAAATGGTAAAATATGATATCTTAAAGCTAACTTAAATTTGTAAGGCAGATCGTATCTCAAAGATAAATTGTGATAAACTCCCATTTCAGATGAAACTGCTAAACCTTCCGGTCTCTGGAAATGAGCAATATAATCCAAAAAGAGATTTCCGGAAATATATTTTCCCATTCCAATTGTCAGGTTATTCAAAAACATATCATATCCGGATTTTGAGATTTTCTCTTGTTCTTCCGTCAAAATCAAATCATCAGTTGGATTTTTATCATTGTAATATCTGGCAAAAATATTTTGAATAATATCTGTCTGAAGAAAGAAATAATCCAATCTGAATAATTGCCGAATTTTGTTTTCAATGGGAGAAATGATGGGATCGATAAAAGCATTGCTGATACTCAGTCCTGCGAGTTCGACTACCGGATCCTGTAACAAAGTTCTTTTCTGTGAATCTGAAATTTCATCAATCCCTTTGCCATATCTTAATCTGGATAAGATACTTACAATGCTTTTATCTTCAATATTATCACTTCTCAAATCATATTGTAAAGCACCCAGAGAACCTATCTGCTCATCCCTCACATTAAAAATTTCCAATGTAATTAAGGAACCATCAGAAGCCTTTTTATAAAAACTTCCGGTAATTTGAACTGCTTTTTGAAATTTGCTTTTTCGAACCTGAACAAACTCTACTTCAAAATTCGTTCCAAACAAATCTGCTGAACCCTCTTCAGCAGTAAAAAAAGCTTCCGTAATTATAAACTTTCCATCATAATATTGCAAATGCAGATAACTCTCCGGATTAACCAATAAATTTACAGGATATGTAACATAGTGACAATTATCCTCATAATAGAGCATTAAATCGAGATAGAATGGTAAATTCTTTTTTTCAACAGGTTGCTCTTCTATCTGTTCAGGTTTTAAGAGATTTTCCCACCTTTCTTTAGTATTGAGATCGGTAACTTTGGTAAACAATTTTAAAAGATTTTCCGTATTGGAAGGATATATTGCTGCTCCATTAGAGAAATGAATATCACCAATAATTTTTATATCATCAAAAGGACCTGTAACTAATAGTTCATCTGAATCGCGACCTGTGATAACTGTATTTACAACTGAGTTATACGGCACATATTTGGGAATATTAATGAGAATTCCATTTGGGGAAGTACTGAGAAAAAATTTACCTAAATTAAGAGTTCCCAGAAGAAAATTTTTGTTATCATTCTCAATGATATTTCGAACATATATTTTGCCTTCACCCATCCTCATTTTGCATTTTTTCAGATTCAAATGGTTATTAGAAATATCGAACTCAATTTTTATTTTATCGATTTTTTCCAACTGATCTTTTATCTGTAAACTTGCTTTAGAAAGATTAAAAGATCCTTCCCTGATTGAGAGTCCATTTTCTTTCATACCCAGCTCAAATGTAAGATCACATCGAGAATTGCCGCTTTCAATAAATTTGATATGACTTGAAAGCAGATTTAATAAATCACCCTTAAAATCAAATTTTACAAAATTCGAATCAGGATAATTCATACTATTCCAAAAATTGTATCCTATCGCTCCATTACCTTGAAGGGTAAAATCATTCTCTCGTTTTACTGATAACCTTGAAACTGATAACAAACTGTCTTCTTGTATGATCGACAATTCTAAAGAATCGATTTGTAAATCGTTAAACACGAAGTTTTTTCCGAGAAGATCAATATCTAATTTATTTTTTCCCTTTTTGTGATAATATGAAATATCAGCATCAAGATTGCCTGAAATATCAGAACTTTTAAAAATATTCTTCAATTCAAGATTTTCGATTTTCCCATTTGTTTGCACTGCCATTTCCGGATAAAGAGAAATATTTCCTTTCAAATCAATTATCTTTGAATTATTAGAATTCAATGTGCAATTTAAATTTTCCACATTTGTTGTGTTTCCCAAAAACCTTATTCTGGCATCAATATCATTAAAATCCGAATATTTCAGATTTAATTGTTCAACATTAATTTCACCGGAAATATTTCCATCCTGATTCGAATCATAATTAATATCAAGTTCGAGGAAACCTTTCACATTTTTTGCAAAATATGAATTAGTAAAATATTTCAGGAAACTATTAATTCTGATTTTTTGAGAGTTTATACTGATTCCATAACGGAATTCGGGTTTTACAGTTAACCAGATTGATAGATTCAGGTTCTCGTTAATTATAAACTGTTTTGTGTGTATACTATCAGCTGTTCCATCAGCCAGAATATTGATATCCAATGGTTCGTAATTGTATTTTGCATTATAAGTTTTCAGAAGAAATTGAGATATATTTTTCTTAAAATCGAGTGTGAACTCAGTTCTAAAACTACCATCAAACTTTCCGAAATCACGATCAAAAACTCGAATGTTGGAAACAGCTTTTAAACTGTCCCAATTCCCGGAAATGTTCATATTGCCTGAAACCAATGGCAGAGTAGCTTTTCCTGTTAAATCCGATAAATCAAGCCTGGAAAGTTTAAGATTTGTTTTATGCGTTTTATTTTCCAAATTTCCAGAACTCTCGATCGAAAGCTCATCGTTTTTATCTTTAATTTCTATGGAAAAATCATTATCATTCAAACTCGCAAATAAATTCAAATCTTTGAGAGAGTAATCTCCGTTCTGAATATCGAGATTTAACAAATTAAGATTAAAGTTTTTATCATAAATTAAATCCGCCTTCCCGGTAATTGACCAACCCCTTTTCGCCCAAAAGAAATTCTTTGATTCTGCAATAAAATTCAGTCCATTATCAAAAGAATAAATTCCAAAACCTTGAATCAGGTTATTTTCCCAATACGCTTCATTGAGTTTGAAATTAACTTTTTTATCTTTAAAAACTCCCGATAAAATTACATTTGAGAGTATCTGATTTTTAAATTCTATTTCTTCGGAATTAAGATTTATCTTCACCTCCGGATTGATGAAATCTCCTGTAAGTTCACATCTTACCGATGATTTCCCAATAATATTTTTGAAATATTTTGAAATTAAAATATTATTTGAAACAAATTCTCCATTAACTTTTCTGTTAGGAGAAAATATTTCCGAAATTATTAAATTCCCTTCAACTTGGTTTTTATCAATAGAAAGTTCTTTATACAGAATTTCCGTTTGCACCGGATTTCCTTCAAACGAAACTTTTTCAGATTCTGCAGTTTTTCCATTTTTCATAATTTGTATTTTCTTAATATTTCCGGAATATTCCAGTATATTATCAAAAAATTTCAAATCCAAATCCAATTTTGCGAAAAGAGTATCAACAACTGAGATTTCAAACTTTTGAGGAGTAAAATCTCTCAAACTCAAATCGACAGAGAGAATCTCTCCTCTCTTAATATTTACTTTTGCTGTGAGTTGTGAGTTGGCTTCCGACTTTGCTGTTAATGAAATTTCTGTTCTTTTCTTATTGGAAATCGATAAGGAAATATCATCAAATTCATTCTGGAAATCTAAAAAAGAATTTGAGAATTCCACGAAAACTTTTCCTTCATAAATATCCAGTTTTTTAAAATATTTTGATACATCTGGAAGAATAAATTTTTTGTCTTTTTTCTGGAAGGATGAAATATTAAGTTCTAATTCCGGTTCATAAATTTTAATGAATTTAATTGCCTGAAGTCTTTTAATTTTTGTGAAAATCAATTTTAATAAATTATATTCGATATAAATCTGTTTAACGTTTAATTTTATTTTCCCCTCAAAATCATTCAATTCAAAATTGGAAATATTTATTTGTTTATCATTAAAAGTGAAATTTCCTATAATAATTTCGGAATTAAGTTTTTGGGAAAGGTAGTTTGCAAATCTTGCTTCAACCAGTTTATCGATTTTAGCTAAGCGAACAAGCACAAAAAAAGTGATATTGATAATAAATAATATCAGAACGAGGATTAGAAGCCACTTTTTGTTTCTCATATTTCTCAGCTTTTTTCAGACTTTCAAAACCCCATTTTCAAGGACAAAATGCTTATCTACAACTTTTGTAATGTCCTGATTGTGCGTTACAATCACAAAAGTTTGATCATTAATTTTATTAAATTTTATAAGAAGTTCCATTAGTTCATTGCTGTGTTTTGCATCCAGATTGCCAGTCGGTTCATCAGCAAAGATAATTTCCGGATTGTTTATCAGAGCCCGGGCAACTGCAACTCTCTGCTGCTCTCCACCACTCAATTGGTTGGGATAATGCTCTTTTCGTTCAAACATATCCAATGTTTTCAATAAATTCTGTGCTTCTTTAATGCTTTTTTTAAGATTTTTCGTAGCCAAAAACATCGGCATTGCCACATTTTCTTCTGCTGTAAAATCTTCCAAAAGATAATGAAATTGAAAAACGAAACCAATCTTTTTGTTCCTGAATTCGTTCACTTTCTTATCATGGACATTAATTCTTTTACCGGAATAATAAATATCCCCTTCGTCAGGTTTATCTAACATTCCCAAAAGATGTAAAAGTGTGCTTTTTCCACTTCCGGATTCTCCGGTGATCGCTACCATTTCACCGGAATTAACCTCGAGGTTCAATCCTTTTAAAACTTCCAGTTTTCCACTTACCTCAATATAACTTTTTTTTAGATTAACAGCTATTAATAAACACACTTTTTAACTCCTGTAAATTCCAATAAAAAAACATTTAATCTATTTTTTTAACTTCGCTAATCACTCATTTTGACATTTAGAAATTCGAATTTAGAAATTTCTTCATCTTCATCTTATTATCTCAGTTATTTCCAGTTTTGAGATTTTCCTAAGTGGAATGCTCGATGCAGCCAAAACTATCAAAAGAGAAACAACAAGCACAACTATCCAACTGAAAAGATTAAAATCAACATTTATTTTATCAAGAAAATATACATCCCCTTTGATTACGAAAAAATTCTGTTTACTCAAAAACACTGCAATCAATAAACCTGAAACCTGTCCCAACGTAATTGAAAAAAACGATATTAAAAGGCTTTTGCCCACGAATATTTTTTTCAAAATTTTATTGGATGCTCCAAAAGCTTTGAGGATTCCTAATTCTCTTCTCCGCTCAATTATCGAAGTGGTAACAGTACTCACAACATTAAATGATGCGATTAAAACCAGGAAACTGAGAATGATAAACAAAACCCATTTTTCCAATTTCAAAAGTGAAAACAGGTTTCCATTAAAATCTATCCAGGAATGAATTTGATATTTGTAACCAAACTCGCCTGTCCATTTATATGCCAAATAATCTGCTCGCTCAATCTCATCATCTTTCAACTTTATTTCCATCATTGAATATTCTTCCGAAATCGAGCAAAATTCCGCAGCTTCCTTCAAATTTACAAAAACATATTTGCTGTCATACTCATACATCCCAGATTTGTATAATCCGATAATATAAAAATTTTGTTGTTTCGGCTTCAATCCTATTGGAGTAATTTTTGAATTCATAGGACTGATAAGAGTCAAACTATCTCCAACCTGCAAATTCAATTCTTTTGCCAACCTATATCCCAGCACAATATCGTAATTTTCAATTAGTTCATAATTACCATCAAAAACACATTCTTTATAAGTTGTGGGAGGGTTTTTCAGATTCCAATCTATCCCTCGAATCAAACAACCTTTAACCCTGTTTTTACTCATATTTTTATTGATAGCCATTGCTTGAGTAAGAATGATTTTTGCAGAACTTTCAACTTCCGGTTGAGAAGCAAAAAAGCTTGAAATCTCTGAAATATCGTCATTATTTAAATTATCTTCTCCATTCTTAAAAACATAAATGTGTGAATTTACTCCGAGAATTGTTTTTTTCAGAACTTTTTCGTATCCCTCAAAAATGGAGAGAGCAACCGTTAAAGTTGCTACAGAAATAATGATCCCGAGAATCATGAAAATGGAATCAAACCGCAACCATTCTTTTTTGGGAGAACTAAAATACTTTCTAAGAAAAAAACCTGAAATCTTATTCATGTTGGGCAAGTTTGTATAATTAATGATTCTGTCAACTTTTTGCTCTGGTTGTAAGATTTTAGAAATTGGTAAAAAATTCTTTATAAGGTTCTATAATTATTCAAGAGAATATTTTCTTGAATAGTTACTTCAATTTCTCAAACTAATTCTTTCCACCGGAAAGCATAAAAGTTAAAGGAGCTACTTTTTTTGCAAGTTGGAGCATATTGTTAACAGTATTTTTTATATCCCATTGAGCATAAACATCTTTTTTGTTTGACATTATTTATTAAAAACAGCTAATCAACACATGATAAAAATAAAATTTTACAGCCTGATCAGGATGCATCTGGGAATCAATGAAATGGAGATAGAAGCTGCTTCTGTTTCGATCTACGAACTTATTCTGAAAGTCGAAAAACAGATAGGAAAAAAATTCCTCGATCAACTCATCGATGCTGAAATGGAAATTCTGCCTGGAACAATGATTCTTATCAACGGACGTAATATTTTTCATTTGGATAAGATCAATTCCATTGTTCAGGATGAAGATGAGATTTGCATTTTTCCACCCGGAGGAGGTGGTTAGTGATCAACGAAATGTTTCAGCGAAACATCCAATTCTGGGGTGAAGTAAAACAGGAAATCCTATCGGATTCATCCGTCCTGATCGCTGGTATGGGTGGTTTGGGTTGCACTGTAGCAGAGATCCTGACCAGAGCAGGAATTGGCAAGCTTATACTAATTGATAATGAAATAATCGAAGCCTCGAATCTGAATCGTCAGATATTATTTGATGTTTCCGATATTGGAAAGCCAAAGGTGGATGTTGCTAACCGGAAACTGCAAGCAATCAATCCGGAATTGAAAGTGGAAGTAATCCAAAAAAATATTACCGATTTGAACCAGCCACCTCTTCCCCATTTCCATGGGATTGCTGATTGCCTGGATAATTTTGCTGCTCGTTTTGAATTGGAGAGATTGTTGAAACCAAAACACTTTCTGGTTCATGGAGGTGTACAGAACGATTTCGGACAGATCACAACGATCAAACTTGATGAGACACAGACACTCAAAGAAATCTATCCAGGATTGCACTTGCCAGTCTCAATTCCAATTGTACCGCAAACCGTGATGGCAATTGGTTCTTTAATGACTCAGGAAATTATCAATAATTTATTTGCTAAACCGCAACTGCTGACCAAAATGCTGATCCTTGAACTAGCAGATTTTTCGATGTTTAAGGTGGAGATAAAGAGATGATAAAAAATATTATGAAATCACTTCTTTAGATATTTATTGTAGCCTATAACAATTCCAAATTTGATTCCAGACCAGGTGGGACGTACTAAGCCTTCTTCTGAGGATAACTTTGCATCATAGTTATCATGCAAAAAGAAAGTTTGTGAATAAGTAATACTACCACTTACATCGAACATAACTAGTAATGGTTTTTCCAGAAATATGTAACTGATTCCTAATTCCAATCCTCCGCCATTTGAGAAAAACAATGTTGATGAATCTACTAATGTTTCCCCAAAAATTTCCACCTTTTCTTGCAAATCAAAGGTAGTGAACAAATATGAAAACTGTATATATTGAACAAGATTATCCGTTATGTTTGGAAGGGGAATTTGCTCTCCATGAAATCCTAGAGCATATCGATTTAAAATTTGATCAAATGAATATTTTCCGGAATAATCTCGATAATCTATTCTGCTACCAGTCGAAGCGAATTCAAAAAAGAAACCAATCTTACTATTTTCATACTTCTTCAATAATTGTAGTTGATAAGATAAAGTATTGGGATAATTATCAAGAATTTTAGCATTAATCCCGCTTTGATTAATTTCTACTAGAACCTCATTCTGTAAGTTCTTAATATGCGGTATATTGAAATTTAAATAACTAATTTTCATTCGAAATACGTGTTCATTGGGAAATATATCAAGCATTAATAATATAAAAAAAACGACTACAAATAATTTCTTTTTCATAATTAATTTTCCATAAAAAGACCACTTGCAGAAAACATTGTGTTATTATACAGATCGTATCGATAGTTTGGATATACCTGCATTTGAGAAACTAAAACGCCTGTATCCAGATCATAAACCTGGAAGATCCCGTCGACACTACCGTACAAATATTCTGTATCAGGAGCTATTTTGATCCAATCAAGTGCAAATTCGGTTTGAAAATTACAGACAGTTTGAAGATCATCCATTCGTCTCACCAGAATATCA
The DNA here is from genome assembly GCA_964457455.1 of uncultured Candidatus Cloacimonadota bacterium. Classification (GTDB taxonomy): domain Bacteria; phylum Cloacimonadota; class Cloacimonadia; order Cloacimonadales; family TCS61; genus JABMPU01. Next base: position 1,779 of record CAYWJN010000040.1, on the reverse strand, counting down.
GAGCCAGATATCGTAACAAATGCTTCATTATTTTGGAACATATGAGTATCTTCCGATTCCAGATCACAAACAATAGAAACATTATCATTATCGATATGGTACAAATGGCTATTATCTAAACCATAATTGCCATCTGAAGAAATTTCTACATGAGATAATAATTCAGGGACATTAATGATGTCGCCTGTATTTCTATCAATAACATAACCGGTTAATGTACTTTGCGAAAAAATTCTCACAAGAAATCGATTCTCGGAGACTGCGAATTCGTACATAATGGGATTTATTAAATTACTCAATAAGTAATCAATGTGAATGACTTCCATTAGCGTTCCTGAATTTGGATAAAGGACTCTAATTTCATCCCAACTTGCAAGAAATAACTCATTTGATGATTCAACAAATCTTAATCCTAAAGTAGTATAATAATCTGGGTAAAATGTTTCATTAATTAAATCCATTGAATTAGCATCAAATACTTGAATACTATCGTTTGTAACATAAACATATCCATTGGGATTAAAGATTATATCGCTGTACCAATCTGTGAAACTGGATCCAAGATGGGTTTGCTTTAAGTTTTGGGAATTGAATTCATCATAAACTTGATAATCCGAATTCATCGCTATAACATAGTAATTCCGGATTTCTCCAAACACTATTGGATTAGAATCATCAATCCAAGATGTAATCTCATGGGAAGTTATTGTATTTATTTCATAAACTGAATTATAAATTTTATATCCTGTGCAATTTGCATAATAAATACATTCATTCCATTCCAATTTAGGGCAATTATCTTCTTCAATAAAAAATGATATATTTTGTGGTTGATAATCTATTAAAGTGAAGCCATCTCCATCCTTATTTTCATTATGAGCATAGATTACAACATCTCCCCAAAACACTCCATTTGCAAAAATCGAATCAATATAGCTAGTAGTAGTTTGCTCAAAAAAATCAATATTACGTTCATTTGCACCATGTAATCTTAGCTGATATTTTTCAAATAAGAGCCCATCATATGGTTCCCAGTTTATCTTCACTCTACCGTTATATTCATACACTTCAGTTATATCAAGCTGTTCAAGAGGAGCATTCCAAATTATCATTGTCCAGGACTGCTCTCTTAGATAGCCTTCTAAATGAAAATTAGCAGCCAGGCTTCCTGAACTTGAGTATAAAATTGATTTTATCGAAAATGTATGAATTCCGTCCGCATAATAATGAGAATGAAAGACCAAAAAGCTGGAAGAGTTATCGGATGAACATATATATTCAGAATCAATATAGAAGTCTATTCTATTAAAAATTACGCCATCGGTAGCTAGATCATAATTAATATCAACTGTACCTCTAACTTCGAACATAGAATTAACTTCAGGAAGAATTATTGTTGGATTAGAGTAGGTTGGAGTAACATCAACATAGTTCGTTCCGGTTGGGTAGTACTCACAACTAATAAAACTGAAAAGAACCAATATTAGAAAAATCGTTTCAAAAACTAAAGTTGTTCTCAAAAATCCTCCTGTTAAGTTTAAAAGTATTGAATAATATCTTTTCACACTAGACGCGAGGTTTTGCGTCTCAACAAATTCCTCATCTTCTCAAACTGGTCCTTCCCACCAGATAACATAAACGAAAGTGGAGCTGCTTTTTTTGCCAGTTTCATCATTCTACCGGCAGTTGCTTTGATATCCCACTGGGCATGTTCATCTTCGCGCAAACGAGAAAAATGATATAGTTCACGCGGATTGGCTGCGATGAGAACTTTACGGC